>CAYVNX010000027.1:0-29344 GCA_964453165.1 uncultured Candidatus Kuenenia sp.
ATCGCCAATCCGATCGAGATGGGTTTCACCCACGATGGTGTCGTCAAGCGACTCGCGGCGATCCCGGTCTACGTCCGGCAGTTCGAGCGAATCTTCGGCGAACTCACCATCGACCGGGTCGGCCAGGCCCTTGCCTCGTTCGAACGGGCGATCGTGACGGGACCGTCGCCCTACGACTATTACGAGCAACTCATGCCCTTCACCCGGATGGACGAGGAGGACATCGCCGACGACGACGACCTGGCGAAGCTCTATGCCGAGGCCAAGGCGGCGTGCGAAGCCGCCCCGATGAACGACTCGGCCAAGCGTGGCCGCGACCTGTTCTTCGGCAAGGCCAACTGCACCGCCTGCCACGTCGGCGCGAACCTCGCCGACGAGAAGTATCACAACCTGGGCGTCGGTATGGATCAGCCCGAGCCCGATCTCGGCCGCTTCGTCGTGACGAAGGACCCTGTGGACACCGGTGCCTTCAAGACGCCGACCGTCCGCAATGCAGCCCTGACCGCCCCCTACATGCACGACGGCTCCCAGGCGACGCTCGAAGAGGTCGTGGAATGGTATGATCGAGGCGGACACGCCAATCCGCACTTGAGCGACAAGATCAAGCCGCTCCATCTCTCGGCCCAGGAAAAGACCGACCTGGTCGAGTTTATGAAAGCCTGCACGAGCCCGACACCACCCGTCGAAACCGGCCGCCTTCCGGCTGCTGATTGACCCAAGGCCCGTCGTTTCCGAGAGGTCCGACGTGACCGACCGACCGCCATCCGGAAGGCCTGCCCGGGAAACCGGGCCGGCCTTCGGCCTCGGCACGGCGACCTTTCTCGTCGTGTCGGGCATGATCGGCACGGGCGTGCTCACCACGTCGGGATTCACCGTCTACTTCGTGGGCAGCAACCAATTGATGCTCGCCCTCTGGCTCGTGGGCGGTGTGCTGGCGGTCTGCGGCGCCCTGACGCTCTGTGAACTCACCACCATGCTGCCGAGCTCTGGCGGCGACTATGTCTACCTGCGAGAGGCCTACGGCCCGCTTCCGGCCTTCCTCTCAGGCTGGGTCTCGTTCCTGATCGGATTCGGTGCCCCGATCGCCGCCTCCTCGGTGGCTGCGGCTCACTATCTTCTGGCCCCAGCCGGACTCCCTGAGCCCCTGGCCGGCCCGAGCCGGGTCGTGCTCGCCTCGGCCGCGATCCTCATCCTGACCGCCGTGCACTGCCTGGGCCGACGATCCTCGATCGTGGCGCAGGCCGGCATGACATCCGTCAAGCTCGTCATCCTGGTCGTGCTGGCCGCGGCAGGACTCGCTGCGGGGCAGGGGGGCTGGGCGAACCTCGCCGACCGTCCGCCAGTCACCGGTGACCTGCTGGTCGCGATGGCCTCGTCGCTCGTCTACATCTCCTATGCCTACACCGGCTGGAACACCGCCGCCTACGTGGCAGGCGAGGTCACGCAGCCGCAGGTGACGATGCCCCGCGCCATCCTGCTCGGCACCGGGCTCGTGCTCGCCGTCTACCTGGCGCTCAACACCGCTTACGCCCTGGCACTCTCGGCGGCCGAGGTTCGCAGCATCGTCGATCGGGCGGGCAGCATCGAGGCGGTGGCTCCGATCGCCCAACTCATGGCATCCCGGCTCTTCGGCCCGAGGGTGGCAGGACCGCTGTCTGTGGCCTTGGGCCTGACGCTCATGGCCTCCGTGAGCGCGTATGTCTTGGCCGGCCCCCGCGTGGCGGCCGCGATGGCCCGCGACGGACTGTTTCCAGCGGCGGCCGGCCGAGTCTCGGACCGGGGAGTGCCGGTCGTGGCCGCAGGCGCACAAGCAGCCTGGGCAATCCTCCTGGTCTGGACCGCCTCTTTCGAGCGGATGCTCGTCTTCGCGGGCGTGGGCCTGGCGATTTCGTCGATGCTCGCGGTCGGCGCGATCTTCGTGCTCCGCCGCCGCCTGCCGGAACTGCCGCGGCCGTTCCGCACCCCCGGGTACCCGCTGGTGCCGGTCGTGTACCTCCTCGGCACGGGGCTCCTCGCTGGAGCGGTCATCGCCCAGCGGCCTCTGGAATCGGGCCTCTCACTGGCGGCCATCGCCGCAGGCATTCCGCTGTATCTGGCGGCCCGGAGGCCCGGCCAGCGGTGATGCCGACAAACCTTGCTACACTAGCCGCCGCCGCGGAGGAGACGTGGCTCCTCCCGAGACCACCAGCGGCCCCTCGGCTCGGCCAGCCCCGGCTGTGCCGGTGCCCAACACAACATTATTTTCACCCGAACGGCTTCGCTCGGTTTGCTGGAGGCCCCGATGACCGCAGGTCTGAGTCGGCGACATGGTTTCACGCTGGTCGAACTGCTGGTTGTGATCGCGATTATCGCCACCCTGATCGGGCTGCTCCTGCCGGCGGTGCAGAGCGCTCGCGAGGCGGCCCGCGGGTCGCAGTGCAAAAACAACCTGCGGCAGATCGGCCTGGCCCAGCTCGTCCATCTCGACGCCAAGAAGCGACTTCCAGCTGGGCTCAACCTCGTGATCCAGCAGGGTAGTGCCGGCGTCTGGCCGACGAACACCTGCATCCGCGACGGGCTCACGGGCGAACCACCGGTCGCCGGCGAGATGTCGAACTGGATCATCCAGTCGATGGCCTTCTGCGAACTCGCAAACGTCTACGCGAGCCTGAACCTCCGGGACGTCGGCCAGGGGTGTTACGCCAATTCCCAGGGAGCGGGCAGTCAGGCCTCGCAGCCGATTCCCCAGTTCGTCTGCCCGAGCGACCATGTTCCAAAAAACCCGATCCAGTATCAGAATTACTCCTACGGCGTGAACAGTTATTTCGCCAATGCTGGAACGTTCGCCTGGTTCATCAACGACGTCCGCAAAGGCAAAGGCTTTGACGGCGTCTACCAGATCAACTCCGAGACCCGGATCAAGGACATTCCGGACGGCACCTCCAAGACGCTGATGATCGGGGAGCGGCACTCGCTCGACCCCAAGTGGGACGATCTGCCGAACCGCCGGGGCTGGGCTTGGTCGCGGTACATGGCCGTTCAAGACCTGTTGTGCAGCACCGCGGTGCCCATCAACTTTGAGATGGCCTCCACCAGCCAAACCGACAAGGATCGCCGGCTCAACGCCTTCGGCAGCGGGCATCCCACGGGAGCGAATTTCGCCTGGTGCGACGGCTCGGTTCGGATGCTGACGCTCGAGAGCACCGCCACACTCCCGATTCTCCAGGGACTCTCTCGTCCCAATGACGGCGAACCGGCGGGCACCGACTATGACTTCTGATCGCCCCTCGCCCGCGACGCGACTTGTGCCGCCCCCGAGCCGGATGATCATCCGGCTCGGCCAAGCCCTGGCGATACTCCTCCTCACCGTCGCACTAGTGGGCTGCGGGAAGCCGAAGCCGCCGCCGCTAGCGGCCGTCGAAGGACTCGTAACGATCGACGGCAAGCCTGTGCCCATGGCGCTCGTGACGTTCGTGCCGCTGTTCGAAGGCTTCGGCGGCGAGGTGATCGCCGAGGGGATCAGCGATGACGAGGGCCGCTACCGACTCGCATGCCCGCTCGGAACCGGAGCCTGCGTCGGCCGACACAAGGTGACCGTCACCGACGCCCCGTCACCAGACGACACCCGCGACCAGTCCGTGGCCTCCCAACGGGCGTACGAGGCATTTCGCAAGAAACTCACCAACCGCCCGATCGGCGCAGCCTACGGATCGGTCGTCGATACGCCCCTGGAAGTCGAGGTCACTGCCGACGGTGCCAGCTACGACCTCAAACTCACCCACTGACCGCCCACGCCCAGAGTGGGACGGGAATCAGCTCCACAAGTTGGCTGGATACTCGCCCGCGGCGACGAGATCCCGAAGGTTGGCCTGCACGGCAGCCTTGTCCTCGGCATACGTCGCCCCGAACCACTGCGATGTGGTCGGCAGGACCTGGCAGCTGGCCTGGCCTGACTTCACGAGGCTGCCGACGCTCATCGGGATGTAGCACTCGCTCTTGGCCTCACCGCAGCGGGCCGCGAGGAACTCGCGGAAATCGGCCTCGAGCTGGGGAAATACCCGAGGCGTAAAGCCCCACATGTTCATCGACACGGGCTCGCGTCCGGTGAGGGCCACCACCGAGCCGTCGAGCGCCGTCCCCTCGAGACTCCCGCCCGCGACCCGGCCCACGGCGGTGAGCTCCTGGATGTCGGTCAGGAAGCCCCGCTCATCGGTCCGGCAGACCCCGCGGGCCACCGTGCCGTGGTCGGAGAGCGTGCCGGAGAGCGTGAATCCGACCATGCAGTAGGCGGTTGAATCGACGGCGATGCCTGCGAGCTGCCGCCCGAGCACGGCGAATGAGTCGCGGCCGTAGAAGTCGTCGGCGTTGATCATCGCGAACGGTGCCGCGACCACGTCGCTGGAGCAGAGAATCGCGTGGGTGGTGCCCCAGGGCTTTTCCCGCCCAGCCGGCATCGCGAACCCGGCCGGCAGCCGATCGAGCGTCTGAAAAGCCACCGCCGTTTCGATCCGGCCTGCAAATCGGGCCAGCACCCGCTCGCGAAAGGCCTCCTCGAAGTCGGGCCGGATCACGAACACCGCCCGGTCGAAGCCGGCCCGCAGGGCGTCGAAGACCGAATAGTCGAGGAGCGTCTCTCCCGACGGGCCCATCGGATCGATCTGCTTGAGGCCGCCGTAGCGACTGCCCATGCCTGCGGCGAGTACCAGAAGTGTTGGTTTCATGGCGGCAGGATACGGAAAAGTCGTTCCCGTCGCCATCGGCCAATTCCGCCGTTTTACAACCCAAAAAACAAACCGGGCAGCGCCGCTGATGCGGCGCCACCCGGTTGCTATGCGTTGGTCAGCGCGACCGCTCAGGGCTCAGCCCGAAACCATCGCCTTGAGGTTCTTGAGGGCCCGCACGCGGACCTTCACGCTGGCCGGCTTGGCCGGACGATCCTGCAGCTCACCGGTGAAGGGATTCTTGACACCCTTCTGAGCAGGCCGAGCCGGAACCTTCCGCCGCTCGATCTTCACGAGGCCGGGGATCGAGAAAACGCCGATGCCCGAGCCCTTGAGGGCCTTTTGGATTTCGTCGGACAGCGCCTCGAGCACCGCCACGACGTCCTTCTTCGGGAGATTCGTCGTCTCCGAGATGCTTCGCATGATCTCCGTCTTCGTCATCGGCTTGTTACCGGACTTCTTCGCCATGTGCCAAAACCTCCAAGAAATGCCAGACTGGGGTGCGGCAGAACTCCCGCCGCAAACTGTTGGTGTAACCCGCAAACTCGGCCTTGTTTCCGCCGAACGCGACGGTGATTAGACGGCCTCAAAGCGAAATTGCAACCGGGAATGAGCATACCTTCCCGAGGAAAACCTGTATTTCGAAGGCCGCACGCCCTCCTTAAGGAGGGGCCAATCCTGGATTTCCGGGCCGATGAGTCCCGCGACGATCGGCTGCCCGACGATCGGGAAAAAGCGGCTTTCACCCGACGGAAACCGGCCTTGCCTGGTAAAATCCCGGGATCGGACGTCCGTTGGGGCCTCCGGGGCCCAACCTGTCCGCAGCCGAACGTTCGGGGCGGCCTGCCTGGGAAATCAGGGCGACACCAGATGGCTCACATGCACCGTCCAACGGGGGCTATCCGGTTGACGGGCCGCTTCGCTCGTCCGATGCGGTGGGCTGTGCTCGCACGACTCGGCCCGGTGTTGACCATCTTCCTCACCCTGCTTCCGGCTTCGGTAGCACGGACTGAGGACGAGAACGCGAATGCCTTCGAACCCGGACGGGGAGCCGAGGGCGGCGTCGCCGAGCCGTCGGTGGCCGACGTCGAACCCGCCGTGCTGCTGCCCGTCGACCGGGACCTCGAACGCAGCCTCGATCGAGCCCGGCGACTGGCGGCGGATGGTCGCTGGTCGGATGCCGTCGCGTTGCTCGACGAACTCTTGGCTGGCGACCGCGATGCCTTTCTCGACCGCAACGATCCGGCCCTGCCAAGGAGCAGCGTCCGCACGCTGGCCGAACAGACCATCGCCGAATTGCCGCGGGCTGGTCGCGACGCCTACCTTCTCCTCACCCGCGCTCAGGCCGACCGGCAACTCGCCACCGCGATCGCCACCGGCGATCAGGCGGGGATCCTGGCAGTCGCTCGCCGCTGGTTCCACACCCCTGCAGGCCGCCGCGCGGGCATGCTCGCCGCGCTGCGGGCGCTCGAAGCCGGCGAGCCGCTGACCGCAGCGTCGTGGTGTGATCGCGTGGCCGAAAGCGATCACGAGGAATTCGGTCCAACCCTGGCGGTGATGCGCAGCTTGGCCCACTATCAGGCCAAAGATCCGCGGACGGCTGTCGCCCTGCTCGAGGCCGCGGCCCGCACCGGGGGCGGCATCGTGCGAATAGCCGGCCGGGAGGAGTCGCTCTCAGCGATCGCAGCCAAGCCCGAATCCTGGCTGGCCAAACACGGTGGACCGACCGGCGACGGACAGGCAGGAGCCGAAGACTGGCGACAGTTGGGAGGGCACCCTGGCCGCAATGCCACCGTGAACGCCAGTCGGCCTCTGCTGGTGCCGCGGTATCGCGTGCCCCTGGTTCGGCATCCCGACGAGGCCACGATGCTGGAACGGTGCCGGCGGACGGCCGCCGATGCTGGCCGGGCGTTGATTCCGGCGGCCAGCCCCCTTGCCGTCGGCGACTACCTCGTCACCCCGACGCCGCTCGGAATCCTGGCGATCGATTTCGATTCTGGGAGGCGGCTCTGGCTGTCGTCGGCCGTGCCGGCGGCTGGCCCGAACGATTCCGCCGACGAGGCCGGAGGAGAACTCCGCCCGAGCGCCGGCGACCGCTGCGATCGAACCTTCGACGATGCCACCAGCGGCACCCTCGCCAGCGACGGACGCCTGGTGTTTGCCGTCGAGAGTCCGCCTGAAGCGCTGGCAGCGGAATTGACGCTGAGCGGCTTCGGTGGCCGCGGTTTCCTCCGCGCTCCGGCCGACTGGTACGCCGGCAACATGCTTTCCGCGTATGACCTCGATGAGCGTGGCAGGGTTCGGTGGCGAATCCCGAACCGCGACGAGCCGCCGACCGACCAGCAGGCCGGGCCATCGCCGGCGGCCTGGTATCTCGGTCCGCCGCTCGTCCTCGGTGAGGAACTCTGCGTGCTCGTGGAACGCCAGGCCGAGGTTTCTCTGGATGTGCTCGGCGCGGATGACGGGCAGCTGAGGTGGTCGCAGCCGCTCGCCACCTACGACGAGGGCGATTCGATCGCCCATCCGTCGGCCCGCGGCCGCCGGCTGGCCGGACTGACGCCCGCCTTCGTTGACGGGCTCGTCATCTGTCCGATCGGCGGCGGCTGCATCGTGGCGGTGAACTCGGCTACCCGATCTCTCGCCTGGGCCAGTTCGTATGCCCGCTCCGCCACCGGTCAGGGACCGGCAGCAGGCGGTGACCTGAGCAACATGCCGATCCAGCGCGGCGACCCCTGTCCCGTCGTCGCAACCGGCCGCGTCTTGGTGACTCCAGTTGATGCCGACTCGCTCCTGTGCCTCGACGCACGGACGGGCGATCTCGAGTGGCAGCTTCCGACGAGGGGACGGATGAGGGTGGCCGGCGTGGTGGACGGTCGTGTGATCGTGACGACGGCCGCGGCCGTGGAAGCCCTCGACCTGGAGACGGGGCGGTCGGCCTGGCGTTGGCCCTGCCCGGCCGGCGTTCATCCGAGCGGCCGCGGAATCCTCACGGGCGATTCGCTGCTGCTGCCGCTCGACTCGCCCGAGGTCGTCGAAATCGATCTCGCCGATGGCAGCGTCCGCGGTCGCTCCCGAGCCCGAGGCGGGGCGATTCCCGGCCATTTGGTGCCTCATCGCGGGGAAATCGTCTCCCGAGGCATCGATTCGCTCGACGTCTTCCATCAGGAAGCGGTGCTCGAAGATCGGATCGAAACAGCTTCACGATCAGACCCAGCCGACCCCTGGGCCATGGTCTGGCGTGCCCACCTGGCGATCGAGCGCGGCGACGTCGCTGCCGGGCTCGACGCGCTGATGAGAGTGCGGGCGATGCCGCAGGTCCGCCTGCCACCGGACGCGCTGGCCGGAGCCGTCGAGCGAGCGGTCGGTCGCGATTTCGCTGCCGTCGCCGACCGCTGGCAGATGCTCCGATCGGCGCCAGCCGACGTCTCGCCGGCGGTTGCCATGCCCGGTGTCGCGCGGATGATGGTGGACGGTTGGCTGGCGGAAAAAAACGCTGAAGCCGCCTGGGGCGTGTGTCGTGAACTCCTCGACGCCGGGCCGGAAGCGGCAGGCGAAGCCGCACCCCTGGTTCACGATTCGGCCGAACCAACACTGACGCTGACCGCCGACCGATGGCTCGAAAGCCGGCTGGCCAGCCTGACGCGTTCGGCATCACCTCAACTTCGCCGCGAGATCGATCAGGCGTGCTCGGCCGCCGTCGACGCCGCGACCCGTCAAGCCCCACCCCGGATCCGGCAGCGGACACTCGAGCGGCTGATCGCACGGCTCGGCCGCCATCCGGCAGCGGAGCAGGCGGTACGGGCCCTCGCCAGTAATCCGCCCAGAGGCCGCGAGGCCGCCATTCGACTCGAACTTCTCGGGTGCGTGACGCCGGCCACAGAGTCAAACCTCGAAGCGGTTTCGACGGCCGGCAGCGCCGGCGGCGGGTGGAACGCGGCGGCCGAATCGGCCTGGCCGCTCGGCGAGGTGGAGTGCCGCCGCTGGGAGCGCCACAGGCCTGACGGTCAGCAACCAGGAGGCGTCCAAACGGTTCCGCTCGAGATTGCCGGGAGCACCGCGGCCGACGCCCGCGCAGCCCGCGCGGTTTTCTTGCTCGGCGAGCGGCAGGTGCTGGTAGCAGACCGGCTGGGAAGGCCGGTCGGCGACCCCTTGACCGTCGGCGGCTCGTCAGGCGCGGGCACGATGCCCTGGACCCGCGACCTGGCCAACCTTGAACTCGCAGTCATCGGCAGGCTGCTGTTCGTGCGCACGGGTACCGGGCTCGCCAGCTACGACCTGGAGCCGGACGGCGATGGGGCTCGAATGCTGTGGTCGCGCGACGAGTACGGTCGGGAGCGAGGAGGCGGGGGTGACCGCTGGGGCGGCGGCACCGGCTCTCGGGTGTCCCGCGACGGGGCCATTCCCCTGGGAATGCGGATCGTCGAGCCGGACGATCTCCAGCGGGGCGGCAACCGGGGGCTGATCCCGATCCGCCACGGACTGATCGTTCCCGGACGAGGGATGGTCACCATGCTCGACCCGGTCACCGGTACGGTTCTGTGGGAGCGGCATCGCATCGCCCCGGGGGTCGAATGGGTGGCCGATGAAGCCGTTCTCTGCGGCTGTACCCCGAACGGCCGCGAATCGGTGGTGCTGGACTGCCGCACTGGGCGGCTCCGAGAGATTTGCGACCTGCCGGAGCGCCGGCAGCGGCTCCCGGTGCCGGGCCGAAAGCTCGTGGCGGTGCGGACGATCGACGAGGTACCAGGCCGTCTGACAGCGCGGCGCGTGCGGCTCGATCTCGTCGATCCGCTCGGCTGCGGTGTCGTGTCGTTGGGCGAGTATTCCGGAGAGTGCCGGGCCGTCGCCACGACCGACGGCCGGCTCGCCGTGCTGGCGGCCGATGGACTCCTGACCGTCCTCGACCTGCAGGCGGGTGCCACGGTGTTTCAGACCAGCCTGCCGGATCCGCCCGCGGAGTTCGATCGCCTGATCGTGCAGACCTGGCACGACCGCTATCTCGTGCTCGCCGGCGGACACGCGGAAGATGACAGCGAAGAGCTTTCTCCGCTGCAGCCGCTGCTGAGCGGCCCCGTCGCCGGGCCGCCGCTCTCGGCTTCGATCTGGGCCGTGGGTCGCCGAGCGGGCGAACTCCTGTGGCCGGCCGCCGCCACCATCGAGCGGCACGACCTGCTCGCCACACAGCCGGACGCTGCGCCGGTCCTGATCTTCGGCCGGCTGCTCCCGCCCGAGTTCCACGGGAGGGAATCGCACCTCAGCGTCATCTGTCTCGACAAGCGAACCGGACACGCCGTGGCCGAGGACGAGCGGCTGGCCGTCATGCCGTATCAGGCGGCGGGCTGCCGGATCGAAGCCCAGGAAGCAGCTCATGCGGTCACGATCGAGGCGGCCCCGGGGGGTGAACGGCTCGGGCTGGTGTTCACCGGCCGGCCGCTCCCGCCCCAGCCGCCTCACCAGAGCGGTGGCCGGCCGCCGGGTGCAGAGGGCATCGCCGGCTTCCTCCGCCGCGCCGGGGTCGGGACGAGAGCCGCTGCGGAGTCATCTCGGTGAAACCCCTCTCCCGCCGCCGTGCCGGCTTCCTTGTGGCCTGCCTGACAGCCGCCGCCCTCGGCTGCCTGGGCCCAGCCCGCGCGGCGACCCCGCGGCTCGACGAGGCCATCTCCGACGGGCTCGATTGGCTGGTCGCCAAGCAGTCCCGACGCGGGAGCTGGTCGGCCAACGAAGGCCGCTACCCGACAGCGATCACCGCTCTGGCCGGAACCGCCCTGTTGATGGAAGGCTCGACCACCAGCCAGGGTCCGAGGGCCGAACCGATCCGTCGCGCAGTCGATTATCTCCTGGCCCGCGCCCGACCCAACGGGCTGATCGGCGATCCGAAGGGCGACGACCGCTACACCTACGGCCATGGCTTTTCGATGCTCTTCCTCTCGCAGGTGCTGGGCGAGGAAGACGATCTCCGCCGCCGGGAGGAACTGGTGCGGGTGCTCACCGCCGCGGTGGAGTTCTCCGGCCGCGCGCAGACGAAGGATGGTGGCTGGGGCTACGTGAGCGCGAAGGACGGCAACGACTTCGACGAGGGCTCCACCACGATCACCCAGGTGCAGGGGCTGCGAGGCTGCCGCAACGCTGGAATTCCGGTGCCGCGCGAGATCGTGGACAGGGCGATCAGCTACATCCATCGCTGCACGATGGACGACGGCGGCGTGCAATACAGCTCCAAAGGAGGCGGCGGGCGGCCGGCGATCTCCGCGGCGGCGATCGCCAGCCTGTTCAATGCCGGCGAGGAGGACGACACCCACGTGCCCCGGATGCTCGCCTACGCCGAGCGTCACCTGGGCACCATCGCCAACAACAGCTTCGGGCACTGGCACTACGCGCATTACTATTACGCGCAGGTGATGTATCGTGAGGGGGGTGAGGCCTGGGAAACCTACCGCGGACAGATCGAAAAGCGGCTCCTCGGTGAGATCCAGCGGGATCGCGACGGCCGGTTCTGGCCCCAGGGCTACATCGGCACCGCGTACACCACGGCCACCAACCTGACGATCCTCCAACTCGAACGGGGCACCCTCCCGATCTACCAGCGGTGACGCTCCGCATTGCTGGCGGCGGGCAAGGCCCAGAAAACTTCATGAACGACACGCATGACCTCGACCATCCGACCATGAGGGCCGACGGGACCTCGGCCGTGGACCGCCTGCATGCCGCCCGTGATGCGATCCTGAGGCAGCTCGCCGGTGTGATCGTGGGCCAGGAGGCGGTGATCGAGCAGCTGCTGATCAGCCTCTTCAGCCGCGGCCACTGCCTGCTGGAGGGAGTGCCGGGCCTGGCGAAGACGCTGCTCGTGAGCACGCTGGCCCGCAGCCTCGACCTCTCGTTCTCCCGGATTCAGTTCACTCCCGACCTGATGCCTGCCGACATCGTCGGCACCGACGTGCTCGAGGAAGACCGGGCCACCGGCCAGCGGCAGCTGCGGTTTCTCGAGGGGCCGCTGTTCGCCCACGTCGTGCTCGCCGACGAGATCAACCGCACGCCCCCCAAGACGCAGGCGGCCCTGCTCGAGGCGATGCAGGAGCGGCAGGTCAGCGTGGGCCGCGTGCAGCACGCCCTGCCCGATCCATTCTTCGTGCTCGCCACGCAGAACCCGATCGAGCAGGAGGGCACCTACCCGCTCCCGGAGGCGCAGCAGGACCGGTTCATGTTCAAGGTCTTCGTCCGCTACCCCTCCTTCGCCGAGGAGTTCGAGATCGCAAGGCGGACGACGGGCGCGGCCGCGGGCGAGACGGCGGCCGTCCTCTCCGCGGCCGATATCGTGGCCCTCCAGCGAAGCGTGCGAGAGGTGCCGATCAGCGACCAGCTCGTCCGGTACGCGGTGGCGCTCGTTCGGCAGACCCGCGCCGGCGAGCCTGGCGTGCCTGATTTCGTCTCCGACCAACTCGTCTGGGGCGCCGGCCCGCGGGCGGTGCAGTTTCTGATCGTGGGGTCGAAGGCCCGGGCGCTGTTGCAGGGCCGCAGCCACGTGTCGGCCGACGACATCCGGGCGCTCGCTCCACCCGTGCTTCGCCACCGGATCGTCGTCGGCTTCGTGGCCGAGAGCGAGGGCGTGACCCCCGACGCGATCATCGAGCGGATTCTGGACGGCACGCCCACCCGAGAGGACGAACTCGCCCGTGACCCGCGGTTCCAGACGATCTTTGCGTCCTGAGGCGATCGCCCGGATCGCCCGGCTCGAACTCCGCGCCAAGGGCGTGGTCGAGGGCGTGTTGGCTGGCCTTCACAAGAGCCCCTACAAGGGGCAGAGCGTGGAGTTTCTCCAGCACCGAGAATACATCCCTGGTGACGACCTCCGCCGGGTCGACTGGAAGGTCTGGGGCCGGCAGGATCGACTTACCGTGAAGGAGTTCGAGGAGGAGACGAGCCTCCGACTGACGCTGCTCGTGGACGGTTCAGCAAGCATGGACTATCGGGGCGGCCAAGCAGCCGCTCGGGCCGGCGGCGGCCGGCCCGCGAAATTCGAGACGGCCGCCACCCTCGCGGCGAGCCTGGCCTGGCTCGCCCTTTCCCACGGCGACGCCGCGGGCTGCGCGGTCTTCGACGACCGCGTCCGCCGCGGGCTGCCACCCAGTAGCCGCTCCACGCAACTCGCCGAGATCTGCGACCTGCTCGAAGCCCCACGGAATGCCGGCCCGAGCGAATTTCAACCGGTCCTTGCCGGGCTGGCCTCCACGCTCCCGCCGCGGGGCATGGTGATCCTCGTGTCTGATCTCCTCGGGGATCGCGACGGCATCCTCCGCGGGCTGCGGCTGTTGCGGAGGCGGGGGCACGATCTCGCGATCCTGCACGTGATGGATGACGACGAACTCGAATTTCCATTCGAGGGACCGACCCGGTTCGAGGGGCTCGAACTGCCCGGCGAACTCAGCTGCAATCCCCGCAGCCTGCGGGCCGGCTATCTCGAGGCGCTCGAGTCATTTCTGGCCGAGGTCCGCCGCCGGGCGGCCGAGGTTCAGGCCGACTACACGCTCGTCCGCACGGGCGAGCCGCCGGAGGTGGCGCTCGTACGATTTCTCGCCCGCCGCAGCCGCCAGGCAACCTGACGCGAGGGGACCGATCGACCGATGCCATCGTTTGGTTTTCCGCCGCTGCTCTGGTGGGGCCTGCCGCTCGTGGCGGCGCCGCTGGTGATCCACCTGATCAACCTGCTTCGCCATCGGCGGGTGGAATGGGCGGCGATGGAGTTCCTGCTCGCCAGTCGGAAGAAGTACCGCACCCGGGCCGTGCTCAGGCAGCTCCTGCTCCTCGCGGTCCGCACGCTCGCGATCGCCGGGCTCGTGTTCGCCCTGGCCCAGCCCCGCTGGCGATCGTCCTGGGCGGGGCTGTTCGGCGGTGGCGGACGGCATCTCGTGCTTGTCGACGACAGCTACTCCATGGGCGACCTCTCGCCCGGCGTAGGCCGAGCCGGCGCCGACTTCGAGTCGGCCTACGATCGTGGCCGGCGGGTGGTGGAGCGGGTCGCCACCGACCTGGCCGGGGCAGGGGGGGGCGACGAACTTGCCGTGGGCCTCTTCTCCGCACTCGCCAGTGGCAGCAAGCCACCGCAGCTCGCCGTGGAGTGGCTCGGGATCGGCCCGGGAGAGGTGCAACAGGTACGGGAGGCTGTGGGCCGAACGCGGCCTTCATGGACTGCAACCGGGCCGCGGGGGCCGGTTGGCTTCGCGGCCGGGGTCGCTCCTGAGGGCGACGCTCCCCGCACGGCCTGGATCGTGAGCGACTTTCGCAGCCGTGACTGGCAGACCGACGAGACCGCAACGGCCGTGCGGCAGCTCGCCGCAGCGGGCTGGGGAATTCGCCTCGTCGACTGCGGCCATCCCGCGCCCCCCGCGGGCAATCTCGCGATCACGCGGCTCGAGCAGGTCGGGGGCGTGCCCGCGGTCGGCGTCGTGTTGCCGATCGAGGTCGAGGTCCGTAACGACGGAACCGCTCCCGCGCGGGACGTGCCGCTCGAACTGCGGGAGGATGGAGCCGGCCGATCGGGCCTGCGGATCGCCGAGATCCCAGCCGGGGGTAGCGTCACCCGCCGATTCGATGTGAGATTCGGGGAACCGGGCGGCCATGTCGTGGAGGCGCGGCTCCCGGCCGACATCCTGCCGGCCGACGACGTTTCGCAGACGGTGGTGGAGGTGGTGCCCGCCGTCGACGTGCTCCTCGTCTGCGACGATCCGGCCGCCAGCCTCGATCACGGCGACGCCCTGTACGTATCGGCGGCCCTCGCGCCCGGGGCCGGCGCACCGACGGGCCTCCGTCCCCGGGTCGAGTCGCCGGCGACGCTCGCCCGCATCGACCTGGCCCCCTTCGACGTGGTCTGGGTGTTGGACGTCGAGCGACTCGAGCCGGCCGCCCTGGCCGCACTCGAGGCTCACGCTCGTTCGGGCGGCGGCGTCGTCTTCTTCGTGGGGCCGCGGACGCGACCTGAAGTCGTCAACCAGGCGCTCTACCGCGGTGGCGAGGGCCTGTTCCCTGTGCCGCTGGCCGGATCGGTCGAGGTGCTGCCCAACCCAGAACTACCCGACCTCGTAGCCGAGGATCATCCGGTCGTGGCGGTCCTCGCCGGCCAGCGCAACCCACTCCTGGACGCCGTGCGGATCGATCGGGTGCTGGCGGTGGACCGCGGCTTCGACGAAGCCGCCAGGCCGGAGCTGCGGAGGCTGTTGTCGCTCCGTACCGGCGGACCGCTGGTGATCGAACGGCCCTACGGCGAGGGGCTCGCGGCGGCGGTGCTCACGACCGCAGCCCCGGAGTGGAACACCTGGGCCAGAGGCAACCCGTCCTGGGTGGTCGTGATGCTCGAACTGCAGAACCACCTCGGCCGCCGACGGCGGCAGCCGGACGGCCTCCGCGTCGGGGAGCAGTGGACGATACCCCTGGTGGCGGGAGTCGACGAACCGGCCGTGGACTTCATCCCCCCGGGCGACGGCTCAATCGTCCGCCAGATCGCGGAGACGGGACCGGATGGGCTGCGTTCCAGACTCACACTCACTGCCCCTGGTGTCTGCACCGCCCGCTGGCAACGGCTCGATGGCACGGAGCGAGAATGGCTCGCCGCGGTCAACCTCGATCCGGCCGAGGGCCAGCTCGAACGTCTCGGCCACGCGGGACTCGAGCGAAAACTGGCCGGCGTCCCCTTCCGCTACGATCCAGCCGAGGACCTCCAACCGGCATCCGACTCGCTCGCCGGCGTGCCGCTGGCGAAGCCCGCGCTCCTGGGTTTGCTGGCGGTGCTCTTGCTGGAGCAGGCCGTCGCGTATCAGGCCAGTTACCATCCGTCTCCCGCTCGCCGCCGCAGGGTATGAACTGGCCACCATGCCATCACCTTCACCGTTGCCGAGCCTTGGTTCGCTGGCTGCCGACGTCCAGCATCATGTGGTCAGCCGCCTGCTCGACGGACTTGGCGATTGGTGGCAGCCGCCGGTCGCTCTGGCAGCCCTGGCCGGGTTGCTGGCGATCATGCTCGGGCTCTTCCGCCGCGACACGCGTGAACTTCCCCGGCCCCTGGTGATCCTGCTCGGTCTCCTGCGGCTAGCCGCGGTGGCGACGGTGATCGTGGCCCTGCTCGATCTCGAGCGGATCGCCGAACACGAGATCGTGCTGCCTTCCCGGGTAGCCGTGCTCGTCGATTCCAGCGCTAGCATGGCGCTGGTGGATCCCGTCTCGGCGGCCACCGCCGAGACGGCCCGGCCACCCGACCGGCCGGCAGTGGCTGCCACCCCACGACTCGATCGCGCCGCGCGAAGCCTCGAGACCCTCGCCGCGGGTGGCCTGCTCGCGGCACTGGGTTCGCGGCACGAGGTTTCGCTCTGGCGATTCGACGCCGACGTCGAACCAGTGACCACCATCCCGCTGGCGTCGGAACCTTCCGGCGAATGGCAGGCCTCACTGGCGGCCCGGGGCGCCGAGACGAGGCTGGGCGAGGCGGTGCTGCGGATCCTCGAACGCGAGCCTGTGGCCTCGCTGGCCCGCATCGTGGTGCTCACCGATGGCGGCAACAACGCGGGGCTCGATCCGTTGGCCGCCGCTTCGGCCGCGACCCGCGCCGGCGTGGCGATCGACGTGATCGGGATCGGGAGCGAGACCCTGCCCGCCAATGTCCGGGTCGCGGATCTGATCGCGCCGGCCCGCGTGTTTCCGGGCGACGGGTTTCCCGTCACCGCCCACCTTCAGGCGCAGGGGCTGGAGGGGCAGCGGGTGGAGGTGGAACTCCGCGAGCAGGCATCCGCGACGGACGGGCGGAGCGGCGCGACCGAGGCAGGCCGGCTGCTCGCCACCCGCGACGCCGTACTGGCCGCCGACGGCGACCTGGTGGCCCTGCGATTCGACGTGGCGGGACTCGTCACCCCGGGCAGCCGCACGCTCACGGTCCAGGTGCGGCCGCCCGCAACCGACCGGGCGGCCGAGGACGACATCCAATCCACGGGCATCGAGGTGGTCGATCGCGTCACGCAGGTCCTCCTGATCGCGAGCGGCCCGGGCCGCGAATACCAATTCATGCGAAACGTGCTCGATCGGGATCCGAGTTTCGCGGTCGACGTGCTGCTCGGCACGGCCGCCGAGGGAATCTCCCAGGACGCCCGGCGCATTCTGGCCGCGTTTCCCCCGGCGGACGAGCCGCTCGCCGAATACGACGCGGTCGTCGCGATCGACGTCGACTGGCTGGCGATCGGTCCGGCCGGCTGGTCGCGGCTGGAACGCTGGGTGTCGCAGGGAGCGGGCGGTCTCATGCTCATCGCCGGGGGCATCCATATGGAGTCGTGGCTGAGCGACCCGCGGGCCGAACCCATCCGCGGCCTGTTCCCGGTGCAACTCCGGCGGCCTGAGCAGATGAGCCTGGGGGGCATGGCCGGCCGAGAGACGCCGCTCCCGCTGGAGTTCACCCGAGCCGGCCTCGAGGCAGAGTTTCTCTGGCTCGCCGACTCCCGGGCCACGAGCGCCGCGGTGTGGTCGGAGTTCCCCGGCGTTTACGCCTGTTATCCGGCCGACGAACTCAAGCCGGGCGGCACGTCCTACGCGGAGGCCGCCCCCGCCGGCAGTCCGGCAGGAGAACCCGGCCGGATCTGGTTGGCAGGGCAGTATTACGGCGCCGGCAGCGTTTTCTACGCGGGCAGCAGCGAACTCTGGCGGCTCCGCGGCATCGACGATGCGACGTACGAACGGCTCGTGACCCAGATCCTTCGCCACGTCTCGCAGGGAAGGCTCGCCCAAGAAGGCAGCCGAGCCCGGTTGCTCGTGGATCGTGATCGCCATGCCGTGGGGAGCACGGTCCAGGTGCGGGTCGTGTTCGCCGCCGAGCGGCCCGCCATCCGCCCGCCCGCCTGCCGCGTGACGGGGCCGGCGGGCGAAACCGTGCTCGTGTCTCTCACGGCGGCAGCCGATCGGTCCGACACGCTCCTGGGTGGATTCGTCGCCAGCCGTGAGGGCACCTGGCGGATCGAACTCGATCCGCCGCCTGGCGAATCCGAGCGGCTGAGCCGGAGCATTCAGGCGGAACTGCCCGACCGGGAACTCGCTCGGCCGAAGCTCGACCGGCCGCTCCTCGAGCAGCTCGCAGCCCGCACCGGCGGACGGACCTGGTTTCCCGCGCCTGGTGCCTGGCACGCCTCCGACTCGACGGCTCTCGCAGCGGCCTTGCCCGACCGGTCTCGCCGGGAGTATGAGGCGGGCGTCGCCGACGCGACATTCAAGCAGCGACTCAACACCATTCTGCTGGCCGTCGGTTCGAGCTGCCTCTGCCTGGAGTGGATCATCCGTCGGTTCGCCAAGCTGGCCTGACAGAACGAGGCCGCCTGCCGCCGATCGGCAGGACCTGGCTCGAAACGCGAAGGTGCCCGTCTCGTGATGCGAACTGCAACCGAATCGACCGCGGTCTCCCGGTTGTTATCCCAGCTGCGCAGCGAGGCGCGGCTCTGGATCTGGGTCGAGTCGCTGGCCCAGGTGCTGGTCGCCGCCGTGGTCCTTGGGAGCGGCATCTGTCTGATCGACTGGCTGCTCGAGCCACCCGCCTGGGCCCGAGGCATCGCCTCGGCCAGCGCGGCGGGTCTGCTCGTCTGGCTCGTGGTCACCCGACTCGTGGGCCGGCTGTCCACGCCGCTCTCGGATACCACGCTGGCCCTCGCCGTGGAACGGCGAAACCCCGAGCTTGGCGACACGCTCTCGACGGCCGTCGACCTCGCTGCCCGGCCCCGCGGGGAACTCGACCCGGAACTCGTCGACCGGACGAGGGCGGCGGCCGCAGCCCTCGCAGGCACCGTGCGACCGGCGACGGTGTTTCGTCGCCGCCGACTCCTGGCTGTCGCCGCGACAGGCCTGGCCGCGATCGCCACCATCGCTGCCGCCGCGACCGCGCGGCCCGACCTCGCGGAGACCTGCGGTCGGCGGTTGGTCCTGCTCGAGGACGTGCCCTGGCCACGGCGCGTGACGTTCGCGGCAGAGGGCTTTCCCGGCGGGGTGCGGAAGGTCGCCCGCGGCAGCGACGTGGACGTGGTCGTGCGGACCCGAGCCAAGGGCCCGCCGCCGGCGAGCGTCTCGCTCCGGATCGGCGGCTCGGGAGGCTGGCAGACCGTGCGGATGGGCACCCGGGGCGGCGCTCCCGGAGAGAGCCAGTCGTTTGGCCACGTGCTCGAGCGGGTGACGGAAGACACGCCGCTAGAAATTCGTGGCGGAGATGGCCGGCTCGGCGGGCTGCGGCTCGAGGTGGTCGAGCCCCCGGCCTTGGCCGAGACGGTGGTGCGGATCAGGCTGCCCGACTACCTCGGCGGCGGAGAACGCATGCCGCCGCCGCTCCGGGTGGTGCCGGCACCGATGGGTTCCAGGATCGATGTCGAGTTTCGGGCCACCAAGCCCCTGCAGGCCGCGACGATCACGGCCCGGTTTGCCGACGACTCCCCAGCCGACGACGCGGGGCGGGAACTGGCCTCGCTTCAGCCTATCGCTGCGGGCGAACCCCCGACGGCGATCGCCGCCAGCCTCGGGCCCCTTGTCGCCGACGTCGCGCTGGCAGTCGCGGTCACGGACCTCGATGGGATCATCAACCAGGAACCGCTCTCGCTTCTGATCACAGCCGTGCCCGACGAGCCGCCCGAGGTGGCGATGCGACTCGACGGGATCTCGACCACGATCACGCCCCAGGCCCGCCTGCCGCTGGTGGGCTCGATTGCCGACGATCACGGTCTGGCCGAGGCCACGGTCAGGCTGATCTGCGGCGAAACCTCGGTCAGCCAGCCGCTGACTCGGGTGACCGGCGGCACGACGCTCGTCGAATGGCCGATCGCCCAACCCGCCACGCTGTCGCTGGGCTCGCTCGCGCTCGCCCCCGGCGACAGGCTCGACGTCACGGTGACGGCCACCGACGCCTGCGGCCTCCCGACCGGCCCCAACACCGGCTACGGCGAGACCTGGACGCTCGAGGTGGTGACGCCCGAAGCGCTGCGAGCCGCGCTCGAGGCCCGCGAGATCCTGCTAAGGCGCCGCTTCGAGGCCGCGATCGAAGACCTGACGCAGGCCCGCCGGAGCCTTGCCGAACCTTCCGCCAGCGATGCGGCCAGCCGGATCGGTGAAGCCGCCGCGCGGGCGGCCGGCGAAAGCGGCGAGATCGCCGCGGCCTTTCTCGGCATCCGGAATGAACTCGATCACAACGCGATTTTGACCCCGGAGGTGGAGACCCGGCTGGTGGCACAGGTGGCCGAACCCGTCGCCGCGATCGCGCGGAACGACCTGGCCAGGCTCGTGATCGACGCCAAGGCGGCCTTCGGAATTGCGGCTGATCAACCGGCCCTCGCCGCCCTGGCGTCCCACACCGAGGCCAGCCTGGAACGGATGCGGGCCATCCTCAGCCGCATGCTCGAACTCGAGTCCTACAATCAGGTGATCGAGAAGCTTCGCGGGATGCTCGAAAGCCAGGAGCGGATTCGCGCCGAGACGCTCGAGCGGCAGCGACAACGAGCCCGCGAGGCATTGGAAGGGCCATGATGTCACGCCGCCAGGCCTCGTGCCTCCCTGGGCTGCCGCCGACTCACCTGCGACGCGTCGGCTGGGTATTGATGATCCTGCTCGCCGGGAAGGCCGACGCGGAGGACGCAGCCGTGGTCGCCCCGACCGCGTCATCGCCGTTGGCGGCCCGCGAGGCCGACCTGCTGCGTCGCTACGACGAACTCGAACGCTCCTTCCTCAGGCTCGCCGATCTGCTCGCGGCCACCGATCCCCGCCGGGCGGCCGTGCTGCGAGATGCCTTCGGGCAGGCTCGCGAGGCGGCCGTGGGCGACCGGCTCGGCACGATCGTATCGCTCCTGGAGGAGGGTCGGCTGCTCGAAGCCGGTGCCAGCCAGGCGGACGCGATCGAACAGTTTCGCGGCCTGCTCTCGATCCTCGAAGAGGGCGGTGGCGACCGAAACCTCGCCGACACCAAGCAGGACGTCCGCGAGTTTCTCGGTCGGATCGGCAAGCTCATCGCCCGCCAGCGAGACATCGAAGGCTCGACGGAGGCCGGTGCCGACGAGCCGAGGTTGGCCGCCCGTCAGCAAGAGGCGGCCGACGAGGCGAGCCGTCTGGCCGACGACCTCGATGCCTTCGCCAAGCGGATCGACGAGCAGCCGACCGCGCCAACCAAGACTGACGGGGAGGACGGGGAGGGCTCGGCCTCCGAAGCATCCGCCGGCGACGACGAAGCCTCCCGAGCCCAACGCACGCACGCGCGGATCACCGCCGCCGAACAGCGGATGCGGGAGGCGCGGGAGGCGCTCGAAAACGCCCGCCGCCGCGACGCCCGGGCTGAACAGGAAGAGGCGATCGCCGAACTCGAGACCGCCCGGGCCGAACTCGAGGAAATCCTCCGGCAGTTGCGGGAGGAGGAGGTGGAACGGCTGCTCGTCCAACTCGAGACGCGGATCCGCACCCTGATCCGGATGGAACGCAGCGTGCAAGCCGCAGCCGAGGCGCTGGCGGCCGCGGAGGCGATGGCGACCCGTGAGCGGCAGATCGAGGCTGCCCGGATCGGGCGGGAGCAGGAAGCCGTGACGACGGAACTCGGCAAGACGCTCGCGGTCGTCCGCGACGACGGCTCGGCCGTGGCCATTCCCGAAGCCCTCTCCCAGATTCGAGACGACTCGCTGCAGGCGGCGACCAGGATCGGCGGAGGCGATGTGGGCGAGACGACCCGGGCGATCGTGGGCGACATCCTCGTCGGCCTCGAGGAGCTCGTGACGGCGCTCGAGAAGTCCCGAAAGAGCGAGCAGGCCGCGGATGATCCGGGCCCCGGCGGCGGCCGGCCGCCCGAGCCGGGCGAGCAGCCGCTCGTGGACAAACTCGCGGAGCTCAAGATGCTTCGCAGCCTTCAGGTGCGGGTCAACGCCCGCACGGCCGGGTTTGCGCGGCTGCTCGATGGCGGTGCCGAAGCGGCTGCGGAACCGGCGCTCGTCGACGCCCTGCGGCGGCTCGCCGAGCGGCAGCAGGCCATCGAGCGGGCCGCTCGCGACATCGTGGCCGGCCGTACGGAGTGAGGCAGGCCGATTTGCCCTTCAATCCGCCCGTGGGTCGGGATCGCGAGACTCCGCGACATCGCTGCGCTGATCGCCTTGATGCTCGCAGGTCTTGCTTACACCCCCGCCCTATCCGCCGAGAGGCATCGACCGGAGGCCCACTGGCGTACCCCCTCGATCTTGTCGCCCGCAGTGACAGCCACGGGTACGACGTTCTGGGCAGCCTGAACGAGCGGCACCTCCAGGAGCGACGCCAGCCTGCAGCACGAATTGATCTCGGCATCGGTCCAGTTGGTGTCATCCGGCCGAGAGCAGTTCGCGGTCGGCGTGGAACGCTCGGGCGGCTGTCGTCCGCTCTTCCGGGGCGAGGGTCTTACGGAGCCTAGCCACGTGAAGGAGAGCTTCACTGCAGCCATCGTGGCGCGAAGTCTCTGGGCGGCGGAGCGTTCGAGTCGGGGTGTTGGTGGATTGGGTTGTGGTCCGGCTGGTGGTGTGCTGGCCGGTGTCATGGGATGTGGTGGTTGCGGTGGACATGGGATTCCTGTGGGTGGTTGGGTGGTTATGCTTCGGCTTCTCACGTGCTGCTTTGTGCTGCCATTTCAACGAGAGGAAGCCGGACCGATGCCGCCCGCTGACCGCACACTCACGCGTGTCACCGAGCCGGACTTTCCCGCGCTGCGTGAACTGGCTGGGATCATCTGGCGGCAGCACTATGCGGGCATCATCTCAGCCGCTCAGATCGATTACATGTTGGCGGGCAGGTTCACCGACGAGGCCTTGAGGGAGCATGTGCCGGCAGCCGACAGGTGGCTTGAACTGCTGTGGGTCTCAGGCATTCCGGTCGGCTACTGCGGCTACGAACCGGCGAGCGTGGACGGCGAGGAGCGTGGCGCAGCCGCCATGAAACTCGGGCAACTCTACGTGCTGGAATCCCACCGCGGCATGGGCCTCGGCAGGTTCATACTCGGGCACATAGAAGGCCGGGCGCGTGAACTCGGCATGCGAGTGCTCTGGCTGCAGGTTAACAAGAGGAACACCGGGGCGATCGGGTTCTATACGGCGGCGGGTTTCGAGGTCGTCCGGGAGGCCGTGTTCGAGATTGGCGGCGGCTTCGTGATGGACGACTACGTGATGGCGAAGCAGGTGTAGTCGCTGGCGTGGAAGTCCCTCTGGCTGGTGACGGTTTCGGAGCGCTGGGAAACGCGATCAGCCACAGAGGCGACCATGGAGCCGTCTGCCAGCGAAAGCGGGAAGCAGGGGTGCGAAACCTTCTCGCTACCGACCCGTTTCAGTAGACATCGGCCCTCCTCGCGGCCGGCCGATCTCCCGCCTCATCAAGATTCACATGCGTGCCGCCGCTCGTTTCGTTCTGTGCCTCGTGGCTACCGGCCTGGCCGCTGTCGCCCACCCCGACGCCCCCGGGCTGCGCAAGCCTTCGCTCGAGGACACGATCCGGGCCAACGTCTACGCCGATAACTGGTTCATCCTCTACGTCAACGGCGAACTCGTCGCCGTTGACTCGATCGCGTTCATTCCCCACAACGTGATCTCGGTCGAAATCCTTCCCAAATACCCCATGACCATCGCCGTCATGGCAAAGGACAACGCTGACCCGAAAACGGGCATGGAGTACGCTAACACAAACGTCGGCGACGCGGGGTTCATTCTCAAGTTCGCCGACGGCACCGTGACCAACGGCTCGTGGAAGGCGCGGTCGTTCTCGCGGGGCCCGGTCGGCGGCGACACGAAGGCCCCCCGCGTGGAACACGATCCGATCCCGGAGAAATGGTTCGCGATCGACTTCGATGACTCGGGCTGGGGAATGGCCCGCGAGTGGTCGGAGGAGGACGTCGGCCCCAAGCAGCCGTTCTACGAGAATGATTTCAAGGGGGCGAAGTTCATCTGGACCGACGACCTGCAGCTCGACAACACGGTGATCTTCCGCTACCGCGTCGAGGCCCCACCTGACGGCACGGCTCGGCCCGACTTCTCGGGGCTCAACGACGTGGTGCCCGAGGGCGGGCCGCGCCGGCCCGGCGGCCGGCCGCCTCGCGGCGAGAGGCCGCCCCGCGGAGGCCAGCGATGACCAGGACCGTCCCTCCCCGGGCCGCGTGCGTCGCGGCCTTCGCGATCGCCGCACTGGCGACCGCCGCCCCGGCCGCCGAACCGCGGCCCAACATCGTGCTGATGATCGCCGACGACCAGGGCTGGGACGGCACGTCCGTCGAGATGGCACCAGGCGTGGTCGGCTCGAAGGGGGCGATCTTCCATACGCCGAACCTCGAGCGGCTCGCGGCCCAGGGCATGCGGTTTTCGAGCGCCTACGCCCCGGCGCCGATCTGCTCGCCCACGCGGATCTCGATCCAGACGGGCAGGAGTCCCGCGGCGCTGCACTGGACGAAGGCGGCCCCCCCCGAGCCGGGCCACCGGCTCGTCGAGCCTCGGCTCGTCAAGCAGATCGCGGCAGGCGAGACGACGATCGGCGAGCTCCTGAAGCAGGCGGGCTACGCCACGGCCCACTATGGCAAGTGGCATATCTCCGGCGGCGGGCCGGCGGCGCACGGCTACGACGAGAGCGACGGCGACACGGGCAACGAGCACGCGGAGCGGTTCACCGACCCCAACCCCGTGGACATCTTCGGCATGGCTGAGCGTGCCGACGCGTTCATGCAGAAGAGCAGGGCGGCCGGCAGGCCGTTCTACGTCCAGCTCTCCTGGAACGCGCTCCACGTGCCGCAGAACGCGCTCGAGGCCACTCAAGCGAAGTACGCGAAGCTCGCCGGCGGCGCCGGCGACCGGCGGACGGCGGTGGCCGCGCTCACCGAGGACCTCGACACGGGCGTGGGTCGGGTACTCGACGCGATCGACCGCCTCGGCCTCGCGGGCGACACCTACGTCATCTACATGTCTGACAACGGTGCGGGGGGGGGCGGCAAGCGCGGGGGGCTCAGCGGCGGCAAGGGCTCCGTGTGGGAGGGGGGCATCCGCGTGCCGTTCATCGTCCGCGGGCCCGGCGTGGCCGCCGGCTCGTGGTGCCACGTGCCGATCGAGGGCGAGGACCTACTGCCAACGTTCTGCGAGTGGGCCGGAGTGCCGGCCGCGAAGATCCCGCGGACGGTGGAGGGGGGCAGTATCGCCGGGCTCCTGGCACACGCGGGGAAGGGCGAGGTGAAGCGGCCCCGCGAGGAGCTGGTGTTCCACTTCCCGCACTACCAGAGCGGTCACACGCCGCACTCGGCGATCCGCTTGGGCGACCTCAAGCTCATCAAGTTCTATGAGGACGACACGGCCAAGCTCTTCGACCTCGGCAAGGATATCGGCGAACGCGAGGATCTCGCCGCGACGATGCCTGCCGAGGCGGCCCGGCTGCGGAAACGGCTGGAGCAGTACCTCGCCGACGTCGATGCTCAACTGCCGACGTTGAACCCGGCCTTCGACCCGAACGCACCGACAGATGAGCGGCCGCGGAAGGGGGGCAAGGGAGGCGGAAAGAAGAAGGGCAAGGGCCGGGGCGTTGAGCCGGAGGGCGACGAATGACATGGTTTTCCACGGCGGTCGTTGCGGCGGCGGCACTGGCCCTCGGCTCGGCGCCGGCGTGGGCGCATCCCTGGCACCGCCACCGCGAGCCGGCCGTCGTGCCCGCCGCCGCGGTCGATGCGGCTACTGAGGCCGACGCGGCCCCGGCGTCGCCGTTTCTCCTCACGGGCGCGTCCAAGCCCGCTTACGGCACCGCGACTGACATCGCCGCCGCGTTCGCTCCCTTCGAGAAAATCAAGGCAATCGCCACCCGCAGTGACGACCGCTGGTTCTATGTCGAGTCGAACGGCATCCCGGACCATCCGCTCATGGTGGGCATCCGCGTCTGGCAGCAGCAGGTGCCACTGCCGCAGCCCTACGCGGGCGACAATGCCTGGCGGATCCCCCTGCGCCCCGTGCCCGCGGCCGAGCCCGTGACCACGAAGGGGAAGTTCCTGCGCGGCGCGATCGCGCTGGCGGTGAACGGCATCCCGATCTTCAACCCGCTCAACAACCGTGGGGAGGACGCCTTCGCGATCGGCGAACTCGACGACTTCGGCGGCCACTGCGGCCGGGGCGACGACTATCATTACCACGTGGCCCCCGTGCACCTCGAGAAAGTCGTCGGCAAGGGAAAGCCCGTCGCGTGGGCCCTCGACGGCTACCCGATCTACGGCTACGTGGAGCCCGACGGGGCCCCGGTGAAGGGCCTCGACTGGATGGGGGGCCACGAGGACGCCGCGGGCAACTACCACTACCACGCCCAGAAGCAGTACCCGTACCTCAACGGCGGCTTCCGCGGCGAGGTGACCGAACGCGAGGGCCAGGTGGACCCCCAGCCCCGGGCCCGCGGGGTCCGCAAGGCGCTGCCGCCGCTCTGGGGCGCGACGATCGTGGGCTTCAAGGAGACGAAGCCGGGCACGCGGGTGCTCACCTACGAGATCGAAGGTCGCAAGGGCACGGTCGAGTACACGGTGCAGGCGAGCGGTGCCGCGGCGTTCACGTTCACCGACACCTCGGGTCGAAAGACGTCAGAGACCTACCAGCCGCGTGGCGGCGGAGGCGGCGGTGGCCGCCGAAATGGGCCGTCCAGCGACAGGCCGCTGCGAGGTGATGGCCCACCGCCGCGGGGAGACCGCCCTCCGCCGGCCGCGGGCGTGCTCGCGCCGACGAGTCCCGCGATCGGGCCCGACCGGAGGCTCCCGATCGAGTTCACGTGCGACGGCGCGGGCATCTCGCCGCCGATGGCATGGAAGGCCGGCCCAGCGGGCACGAAGTCCTACGCCCTCGTCCTCTGGCACCAGGCTGAGGACAAGCTCAAGTCCTACTGGGTCATCCACGGCATTCCCGCCGACGTCACGAGTCTGGAAAAGGGCTCCCGCGCCGTCGGCACCATGGGGCTCAATGGCAAGGGCCGCGAGGAGTACGACCCGATGTGCTCGAAGGGCCCGGGCCTCAAGGAATACCACGTCACGATCTACGCCCTGTCGGCCGACCCACCCGCGCCGGCCGGCGGCATGACCCGGGAGGCGCTGCTCGAGGCAGTCCGCGACATCACGCTCGCCGAGGGCACGTTCACCTTCACCCACGACCGGGGAGACCTCGAGTGACGACGCTGCAGCGACTGCAGGCCATCCTGATCCTCGCCGCCATCGCAGCCGCCGTGGGCACCGCCGCGCCGGCCGCCGAACGCCGGCCGCCGAACGTGATTCTCGTGCTCATGGACGACATGGGCTGGCGGGACGTCGGCTTCATGGGCAACGGCTTCGTGGAGACGCCGCACCTCGACGCCCTCGCGAAGCGGGGCGTCGTGTTCACGCAGGCCTACGCGAGCGCCCCCAACTGCGCTCCTACGCGAGCTTGCCTGATGTCGGGCCAGGTGACGCCGCGGCACGGCGTCTACACGGTCGTGGACCCGCGGCAACCCCGCGGCTCACCCTGGCACAAGCTCATGGCGGCCGAAAGCAAGGAAGAACTGGCGACGGACATCGTCACGATTCCCGAGGCCCTGAAGACCCGCGGCTACGCGACCGGCTTCTTCGGGATGTGGAACCTCGGCCGCGGCCGGCAGGGACCGGTGACGCCGGGCGGCCAGGGCTTCGACACCGTCGCGTTCCCTGAGACGATCGGCTTCGGGAAGGACGCTTACTTCGACGACCGCGGCAACTACCTCTCCGATCGGCTCACCGACGAGGTGCTGGCCTTCGTGGAGAGGAACCGCGACAAGCCGTTCTTCGCCTACCTCGCCGAACACGCGGTGCACGCTCCACTCGAGCCAAAGCCCGACCTCGAGGCCAAGTACGAGAAGAAAGCCGCTGCCAGCCGCGACCGGCGGGACGACCCGGCATACGCCGCCACGATCGAGGCGGTCGATGCGAACGTGGGTCGGATCGTCGCCGCGCTTGCGAAGTTCGGCCTCGCTGACGACACGGTGATCGTCTTCACTTCGGACAACGGCGGCACGCCGCGGTACACTCCGCCGCTGCACGGGAGCAAGGGCGAACTCTACGAGGGGGGAATCCGCGTGCCGCTTGTGGTCGCCGGGCCCGGCGTGGTGAAGCCCGGCAAGACCTGCGACTCGCCCGTGGCGAGCGTCGACTTTTATCCTACGTTCCTCGAACTCTCAGGCGCAACTGCGCCCGAGGGCCAAAAACTCGACGGCACGAGCCTCGCACCGCTCCTCGCGGGCCGCAAGGCCGCGCCGCGCAAGTTGTTCTGGCACTTCCCCTGCTACATCGGCCACGCGGCGCCGTCGAGCGCTATCCGCCACGGCAACTTGAAACTCGTCGAGTTCTTCGGGGATGGGGGGCGTTTGGAACTCTATGACCTGGCCGCCGATCCCAACGAGGAGCACGACCTGGCGAAGCAGCGGCCCACTGACGCCGCAGCCCTCGCAAAGGCGCTCCGGGACTGGCAGCGGGAGACGCACGCCGTGATTCCGATCGCTGCCAACCCCAACTACGACCCGAAGGCGGAATGGCCCCGTGGCCGGCAGGGGAGCGGCAGCGGTGGAGGGCCTAAGAGCCGCGGGCAGAAACGAGGCCGCGGTGCACCGGATGCGTGAGCCGGCTTGAGCCGCGCTCGATGCGAGTTTCTGTACCCGTCGTTTTCAAGAGGCCGGGGCGGCCCACTCTTCGACCGGCTTGTTGAACGCACGTGACCTCGGGGTCGCTCAGTTCACTCCCGGCTCCCGCACCACCCGCCGCCCCCTCCCTCCGCCACCCTCCGACCGCAACTACACCCCCGCCCGATCCGCCGAGAGGCACCGACCCGAGGCCCACTGGCGTAACCCTTCGATCTTGTCGCCCGCAGTGACAGCCACGGGTACGACGTTCTGCGCAGCCTGAACGAGTGGGACATCGAGTACTCAGGCGGCCATCGTGGTGCGGAGCCTCTGGGCGGCGGAGCGTTCCTGCTGCGTGACCGGCTGCTGGGCTTCACGCTGTCGGCCGTGCGGGGAAACACGCTGGCCGGTGTCGTGGGTTGCTGTGGTGGTAGCTGCGGCGGACATGGGTACGTGCGATCTCCTTGAGGAGTGGATGGAAGGCCCGGCCCCGCCGACTGCAGACAGACCGGTGGCGGCTCGGGCAGGGAAAACCCTTGGCTGGTGACGGTTCTGGGGTGCCGAGAAGCCCGATCAGCCACCGAGGCGATCGTGGAGCCGCCTGAAAAGAAGGGGCGGAATCAGGGGGCAAAAATCACTGGACGAAGGGGCTGGCTTCTATCGGGCAGAGGGATGGGGCCGCGAGGGGGCCCCATAGGTAGATAGAAGAAGAGAAGAAGAGATATAGAAGAGAATGTAACGGGTCATCACTGGCGTTGATGTAGGTCTGCATGGGTGCTGAACTGGGTCGGCATGAGTGCGGACGGTGGCGGCTAGCCGTAGGTGCTAACGAGGCGGGCGTCACCAAGCGTGCTGAGGCGTCGACGCTGCCTGCTGTCGGCGATCGGGAAACGGCACGAGCCCAGGCGGATGGGCTGGGGCGGCGGGGCGAAGCGTTTTTTCCTCTCGTAGGGAACTGCCTTCACTCGAGGGGGACTGGGTGGTGCGATTCGCACCAGTGGGTGGAGCGATTCGCCCCGGGGGGTGGAGCGATTCGCCCC
>CAYVNX010000028.1:0-20733 GCA_964453165.1 uncultured Candidatus Kuenenia sp.
CGGCGTGGCCCGGGCAGTCGATGTGGGCGTAGTGACGCTTGTCGGTCTCGTACTCGACGTGACTGACGGCGATCGTCACCGTCTTCGTCTCGTCGCGGACGGTGCCGCCCTTGGCGATGTCCGCGTAGCTCTTGGCTACGGCCAGGTTCTTGGCGGCCTGTACGGCCACCAGCGCGCCGGTGAGCGTCGTCTTGCCGTGGTCGATGTGCCCGATGGTGCCGACATTGACGTGCGGCTTGGTCCGCGTGAACGTGTCCTTTGCCATGCTGTCTCCTAGTAACTCCTCGGAAGTAAAAAACGAACCCTGTGACTGTCGGCAAACCTTCGCGACCGCCGGCCCCTGGCCGGCTCGGCGGCCCGGGAAGAGCTGCTGATGGGATTTGAACCCATGACCTCGTCCTTACCAAGGACGCGCTCTACCAACTGAGCTACAGCAGCGGCTTGGTGAAAGTTGTTCTCATGGGATGAATCGTTGAATGAAATGATCTGAAAGCGGGTAGAGGGAATCGAACCCTCGTCTTTAGCTTGGAAGGCTATTGCTCTACCATTGAGCTACACCCGCGAGGCGCCCCGAATCGTACGGACGGCACGTCTGGCTGGCCGACCGGCCGCTGCCTGACGCTAGCCCAGCGGACGAGGCAGTGCCGCACGGGCCGAACAATGGGGAGTGCAGGATTCGAACCTGCGAAGGCAAAGCCATCAGATTTACAGTCTGACCCCGTTGACCGCTTGGGTAACTCCCCGCGTGGTGTTGATTGTGGTGGCTGCTGCTCTCCGATCGTTGGCCGACGACGATCCGAACTCAACCCTGAGCCTCGACTCTCGAGGCCCAACCTCCGAGGGCGAATCCGAACCTCGATCCCGGATCCACCCCGGGCGGGGTTTCTCGCTCCGGCTCCGTGCGACGCGACTGCCACGGGCCTCCGCCCGGCGATCCGACGCCGCCGGCACGTCTGAGCTAGCGGCGGGAGTTGAACCCGCAACCTGCTGATTACAAATCAGCTGCTCTGCCAATTGAGCTACGCTAGCGGCCGGTCGAAACCGCGAAACTTGAAGTGTACGGATTCGGATTCCCCATGCAAGACGGCCGTTTTTTTCGCGATCGATCACCATCCGCTCGGTCGAATCAGCCCAGAACCAGACCCACCATCGAGAAATCGTCATGGAAATCCTCCCGGCCGGAGATCTGCCGGATCCTGGCCAGCAGGGCATCCATACCGCCCTCGGGAGGGGACTGCCCAGGGCCATCACTCGAAAAACCCCCCGAAAGAGTGGCAACAAACTCTGGGAAGGGCCACATCGTGCCGTCGGACCGAATGATTTCGAAGGCACCGTCGCTGTAGACGAACAGCCTGGATCCGATCGGCACAGCCGTTTCAGCTGACTCGAATTCCAGCCCTTCCACAGCCCCGATCAGGGGACCTTCGGAGTCGAGCATGCGGGGCTTGCCGCCGCCGTCCGCCAAGAGCAGCGCCGGAGGATGACCGCCTCCTGCCCAGCGGAGGCGTCGGCTCGGACGATGGAAAACGCCGTACCAGGCGGTGAAGAACATGTCGTTCTGCCGTTCCATCGGGAATGCCTTGTTGAGCGCCGCGAGCACCGCGCCTGGATCGTGAAAGTCGGTCTGCGGCAACGCCTCGCTGCGAATCGCGTTGAGGGCCGAGACTGAGAGCAACGCAGCGCCGACGCCGTGGCCGCAGACGTCGAGGAGATAGACGGCAAAGTGCTCGGCGTCGAGATCGTGGTAGCCGAAGGCATCGCCGCCGAGAGCCGCCGAAGGGATGAACCGCCAATCCGCCTGGATTCCGCCCGACTCCTGCGGCGGGGGCAGCAGCGACCGCACGTAATGGGCGGCGGTGGCCAGGTCACCGGCCAGCACCTGCTGGCTCTTCTGGAGGGCCGCAAAGGCGTCGTTTCGCTCCATCAGGGCCACGTAGCCCCGCGAGTGGTAGCGCACGCGGGCGATGAGTTCCAGCCGATCCGGCAACTTCACGACGTAATCGTTCGCCCCGAGCGCGAAGGCCTCCGCCTTGACGGCCGGCTCTTCCTTTGTCGAGAGAACGATGATCGGCACGTCGCGAAACCGCTCGTCGCCGCGATACCGCCGGACCAGTTCCAGCCCGTCGATCTCCGGCATCACCAGATCCTGAAGAATCACGGTCGGGCGAACCTCGGCAGCGACCTCGAGGGCTGCCGGGGCCTGCTGGCAGTAGTGAAAGGAGATGCCCTCCTCCCCAGCCAACATCCGGCGGACCGCTTCGCCGATGATCGGCTGATCGTCGACGAGCAGTACCTGGATGCCGCGAGCGGACGGGGTGGCGGGGATAGCCATGGGGAGGCCTGTACCCTTTCCGGGGGATTCGGCGTTCTGGTGCCTTGGAAGCGGCTGAGAGTCTACTCGGGGAATACAATTCCTTGAGGTCGGGAGAGATTTGGTCTAAGGTCGATTTTCGCACCAAAAGTAGTCATTATTGACGTCAGAGGGGTGGTGCGCGGCTAGGAGTCTGCCATGGCTCGGATTCGACTCTCCTTCATGCTGGTGATCGTCGCCACGCTGGTTGGCGACCGTGGGTGGGCCGTGGATGTCTCGGCTCCCGCCATTCTCCAGTGGTTCGACTCCAGGTACGTCACCCAGCGGGAACGGGTGGCGGACTTCTTCCTGGCTGGCTACGGCTCCACCTGGATTCCCCCAGTCGGCCGGGCCGACTCGGGTGGCCAGTCGGTCGGATACGACGTGTTCGACCGCTTCGACCTCGGGACCCCGACCAGCAAGACGCTCTACGGCACCGAACAAGGCCTGCGGAACTTCACGTCGATGATGCACCAGGCCGGCGGCAGCGTGGTGGTCGATCTGATCTGGAACCATAACGGCTTCAGCGACGCTGGCCGGACGAACTTTGTCGCGGAGGGGGGCTACCCCGGCTTTGTGCTCACCGCGCCCGGTCTCGTCGATGGCGACTTTCACGGCCGCTTCGAGGGAGGCGACTTGAACGGCCGGCTCGCCGGGCTGATCGACATCAAGCATGAGGTCAACCTTCAATACATTCGCACCCCCGTCAATCCGGCCGACTCGCGGAACATCCCGGCGGGAACCATCTGGAACCGGCCCGACCCGGCCAATGCCCGTTTTTATCCCGATCGCAACCAGCCGGGCACGACCGCCTTCAACCCGCTGACCGGCCAGACGGTCACCCTCTACGATTTCAACACGTCCGACCCGCTGGCCGGCGACGCCGTGCCGGAAAACGCCACCGGCCTGCTGATGCGAAGCACCCGCTGGCTCGTCAACGACATCGGGGTCGACGGCTTTCGGCTCGACGCCGCCCGCCACTTCGAACCCTGGGTGTTCGGGTACTTTGACCAGTCGGTCTACGGAGCCAGCCGCCGGAGGATGCTCGACGGCTCGCCCTATCAGGTCTTCAGCTTCAGCGAAGCCGCGCTGACCGATCGCGCCACCCTGCTCGACCAATTCGTCCGCAAGGACGTCGGCCGGCTGCCGGCCGGGCAGATCACCGGCAACCGCGATGCCCTCGACTTCGCCCAGTTCTGGCCCGTCAAGCAGAATCTGACTTCGAACGGGGCCGTGAATGACTTTCGCACCATGGCCTATGCCGGGATCGACTTCCACGACGACGGATTGATCAACGGCTCGTCGGGCGTCGTCTTCGTGCAGAGCCACGACGACTTCGGCCCGGACATGATGAACGTTGCCTACGCCTTCTCGCTGATGCGGCCGGGCAACGCGGTCGTCTACCACAACGCCTACGAGCACTACGATCCGTTTCGCGACTTCCCCAAGCCGGGGCGGGGCGATGCCCTGGGGAATTTCGGCGACGCGATCACCACGCTCGTCGACCTCCGCAACCGCTACGGCCGCGGCGACTACCGCGAGCGGTGGCTGGAGAAGGAAAACTTCGCCTTCGAGCGGAGCGGGGCCGCGCTCGTCATGCTCAGCAACCGCAACGATGCCGGCTACGACACCCGCACGATGGCGGTCGACTTCTCGCTCGGCTCCCGGCTGATCGAACTGACCGGCAATGCCGCCGCCGCCAACGCGGCCGCGGGTTCGACGGTGATCCCCGAGGTACTCACCGTCACGGGCACCGCCGCCAATCGGTCCGTCACCGGCCGCTTCCTGCGGAACGACGGCCGCGACCAGGGATACCTCGTGTACGGCCTCCCCACGCCCCGCTCGGCGGCCGGCATCGAATTCGGCGGCCCAGGGGTTGGCCCGGTGATCGCCGGCGACGATCCGCCGGAGTTCGTCGGCGGGGAGAACGCCGGCCAGACCGGCCAGATCCTCGTGGCCAATGCCAGGGCCCGGCTGGCCGACATGCAGGTGATCACCGGCGACTCCGTGACGGTGCGGCTGGCGACCCAGGCCGTGACACTCACCGGTGGCTATCGCGATCGGCATGCCGATGGAGACGTGGCGATGCTGCGGATCAACGAGGGGCTCGACCTCAACGGCAACGGCCGGGTCGACGTCGTGACGCCGGGCGACGTCTCGTACGGTTTTGAAAGCTTCACCACGACGTCGCGGCCGGGCTACTTCCAGGCCAACGGCGCGGGGCTCTTCGAGCAGCAGGTCGACACCACCGGGCTGCCGGAAGGCATGAACTTCCTCACCGTGCGGGCCTACCGCCATCGCAACCCCGCCACCGGCGGCGACGGCGGCCCGGCCGTCTATTCCGACTTCAAACAGGTGCTGTACGTCGACCGGCTGCCGCCCGAGTCGGCCGTGCAGGAGTTTCGGCCGTTCGCCGGCGGCACGGGCAACAACGACATCTGGATCCGTTCGGCCGACGGCACGGCCGAGACGGTGAATGTGTTTCAGAACGTGGCCGCAACGGTGCCCGAGGCAACGATCCTCGCCTGGGCCAACTCCGGCCTCGGCCGCACCGACCAGCTTGACGGCGATCTGTTCAAAACCGGATTCTTCGGCGTCCCCAACGGCCACAACGTCTACACGGTGGTCACCCGCGAGATCACCGGCCGGACGAACATCCAGCGGTTCACCGGCCTCACGCCCGACTCGGCCCGCGGAGCCGGCTTTGGCGACCTCAATTTCGACGGCAGCCGCACCGCCACCGACATCGCCGGCGGCAGCGGGAGCTTCGAGTCGGTGCTGAATTCGAAGAACTCGCTGTTTAACCCCGCCGCCGACGTCACCGGCGACGGGCTGGTCGACGCCCGAGATCTCCTGGCCATCGAGCCGCTCTTGGCCGGCACTGGCGGGGCAGCCTCAGCCCTCTCGGGCGTGAAAATCCGCCGCACCGATTTCAGCGGCGATGGCCAGGCCAACGAGACCGATCTGGGAATCCTCCGCACCCGTGTCGGCCTGCCGGCATCGGGCGACGACCTGTGGAAGTGGGATCTCGACGTGGATGGCGCCGTGACGGCCGGCGACGTCGCTGTCTTGCAGCAGGGATTCAAGGTCGCAGCCACCGCCGGTGTGCCGGCCACGCTCACCTGGACCGGTGCCGACGGCATGGCCGGAGGCTCGGGCGAGTGGTCAAATTCGGGACTCGACTGGCGGGGCGGCGTCACGAACGCGACGCTGCCGATGCCCCTGGTGCCCGGAGCGAAGGCGGTCTTCCGCGGGAACGGCAGCGTGACCGTGACAGGCACCGTCAGGGCTTTCGGTGGCATCGATGTCTCAGGGGCGGGCACAAACTCGATCCAGGCGGGCACGATCGACCTGGGGAGTGACCCGTCCGGAGCCCGGATCGCCGTGGCTGCGGGTAGTGCGGCCACGATCGGCTCGGACCTCGCCGGCACCGCCGGGCTCGTCAAGACGGGTGACGGACGGTTGACGCTCTCGGGCACCAACCGGATCTCGGGCCCAACGCGGGTCGAGGGTGGCACGCTGGCCGTCACGGCGGCTGCGGCTGCCCCGACCGGACCGCTCAGCGTGGCCGCCGGTCGGTTCGTCGTCGACTCCCTGCTCGTGGAACGGCTCAGCCTGGCCGCACTCGACCTTGACCTGACGAGCGGCGGATTGGATCTCGGAGCCAGCCGGCTCTCGATCGCGGCCGGTGGCATCACGGAGGGTGATCTCCGCACGGCGATCCAGTCCGGCCGTAACGGTGGCGGCTGGAACGGGGCGACTGGGATCGCCTCGGCGGTCGCGGCCGGTGCCGGGGGCGGACGCGGGATCGGCTATTCCGGAACTGAAGCGGCCGGCTTTGTGGTCGCCTTCGCGGCATCGGGCGACGCCAACCTCGACGGCAGCGTCGACGTCTTCGACCTCGTCCAGGTCAACACAGCTAGCGGCTACGGCGGAACGAGCAGCAGAGGCTGGAGCGGCGGCGACTTCGACTACGACGGGCGGACGACCGTCTTCGACTTGGTCGCCGTGCAGACGGCCGGCCAGTTCGCCCGAGGCACGTACCTACCGTCTGCCTCCCCGTCGATCGCAGGGGGGCTGGCGGTCGTGCCCGAGCCGGCTCAGCCGCTACTCGTCGCGGCTGCCCTGGCGGGCTTGATCAGGGCCCGACGGCGACGTTGATCATCCAGGCGGCCACCACCGCCCGGGCCGTCCACAAGACCGTCCGCGGCCAGTTGCTCGCAACGAGCCGGGCGACAAGGTCCGGCCGGCATCCCTCCCGCCCGAGCCGCTCGTGGAGCGGCATTTGGACTGCCAGCGTCGAGAGCCAAACCGCAGCCACGAGGCCCAATCCCACGAGGGCAAGCGGCCTCGGCACGCCTGTCGGTGGCGAATACACACACCACGCAGCGGTCACGGCCTCCACGATCATGGGCGGCAGCACGACCCGGGCCGTCCGCCGGCGATTGAGTCGCGCGTAGGCTGATCCCGCTTCACCGGGCACGGCCGCCAAGAGCGGGTAGTGGATCACCTGCACGAACCAAATGATCCCGCACATGATGGCCGAGGCAACCAACTGTGCCACGAGCACGCCCTGCTCCCAGGTCATGCCGCCTCCGCCGGCCGGTAGGCATCGGGGGCGGAAACCGACTGCCGCTGCCGCCAGGCCCGAGCCAGGATCATGGCAAACGGGATCCACCACAGCAGGTCGTTTGTCGGAAGCGTGACGCCAAACTCCCAGGGCACTTCGCCCCGAAGCACGCCTGCCACATAGCCGAGCGGACCGAACAGCTTCCCCAGCAGCCCCACGAGCACGATCGGCCAATGCACCAGGGGCGCGGTGGCCGCGGCCAGGTAGCCGATCCCATACACACCCACGATCATGCCGACGCATGCCCAGATGAAGGGATACCGGGGCGGCTCCATACCGGTCAGGTCGAAAAGCCACCCCGGATAGAGCACCGTCAATGCTCCCCAGGCCAGGTTGTACACACCAGCTGCCACGAGCCAGCGGCCCATCCAGGCGGGGGGAGGGGTCTGACGGGAGAAGGGCTGATCCATTCCGGTGTACTGCCGAGGGTGATTGAAAACCCGGACGCTTTTCGCCGGTTATGTATCGTAGGCGCTCGGCCGCATCAGGCACCCGGCGGCCCCGCCGAAGGCCCCGGCGGCAGACGGGCCAGCGGGAGAACCAAGCGATGGCAACGCGAAGCAGTGATCAAGGCGCAGGACAGGCGGTCGAGCGGGAGCAGGGCGACGCAAACCTCGCCGACCGAATCGAGGGACTGGGGGTTTTCTACCTCGGCACGAAGCTGGACGACACCGGCAACCTCACGGCCGAGCCGCTTCTGATCGACGCCCGCCGGTTCACCACCCACGCCGTCTGCGTTGGGATGACCGGCAGCGGCAAGACGGGGCTGCTCGTCGGCCTGATCGAGGAGGCCGCCCTCGACGGCATCCCGACGCTGGTGATCGACCCCAAGGGGGACCTCGCCAACGTCTTGCTCTCGTTTCCCGACCTCGCTCCGTCCGACTTCGAGCCCTGGGTCGATCCCGAAGCGGCCCGGCGAGAGGGGGTTTCCATCAGCGAACTCGCCGCCCGGACCGCGCGGAAATGGTCGGAGGGACTCGCCGTGTCTGGCCAATCGGGCGATCGCATCGCCCGGCTTCGCGAAGCGGCCGAGATGGCGGTCTACACGCCCGGCAGCCGCAGCGGCACGCCGCTGGCGATGCTCGCCAGTCTCGATCCACCGCGGCCGGAGGTGCTTGACGACCCCGAGGCGCGGCGGGAACGAATCGAGTCGCTCGTGTCCGGGATCCTGGCGCTGGCGGGACTGCCCGGGGAGCCGGGCACCAGCCGCGACCACGTGCTCCTTTCGGCGATCGTGGACGGCCTGTGGAAGAGCGGCCGCCGGGTCGACTTCGGCACGCTCGTCCGTACGATCCCCGCCCCGCCGATCGAGCGGATCGGGTTTCTCGACCTTGAGAACTTCTATCCCGCGGGCGAGCGGTTCCAGCTTGCCACGAAGCTCAATACGGTCGCCGCAGCGCCTGGCTTCGACGCCTGGCTCGAGGGTACGCCGCTCGACGTGGGCCACCTGCTCTGGACTCCGGAGGGCAAGCCGCGGGTGGCCATTGTCTCGATCGCGCATCTCCCCGACGCCCAGCGGATGGCCTTCGTCACGCTCCTGGCCGGCCAGGCGGTGGCCTGGATGCGGTCGCAGCCCGGCACCAGTTCGCTGCGGGCGCTGTTCCTGATGGACGAGGTCTTCGGCTACGTACCGCCGGTCGCCAATCCCCCGAGCAAGCAGCCGATCCTCACGCTCATGAAGCAGGCCCGGGCCTACGGGCTCGGCGTGGTGCTGGCCACCCAGAATCCGGTCGACCTCGACTACAAGGGCCTGGCCAACGCCGGGCTCTGGTTTCTGGGCCGGCTGCAGACCGCCCGCGACAAGGCCCGGGTGCTCGACGGCCTGGAGGGAGCGGCCGCCACGTCCGGCGGCTCCTTCGACCGAGGCCGGCTCGACCGCCTCCTCTCGGGACTCGAGCAGCGCCGATTCCTGATGCACTCGATCCACGGCGACGAGGAGACCGTCTTCCAGACACGCTGGACGATGTCGTATCTCCGGGGGCCGCTCCTGCGGGAGGAGATTCGGCGGCTCACCGCCGGCGTTCCGGCGCCTGCCGCCGGCACGCCGTCCGCGGCCGAGCGGCCGCGGGCCGAGGCCGATGAGCCGCTGCCGCTCGCCGGGGGGCCGCGGCCGATCCTGCCGCCGGGCGTTCGGGAAGTCTTCTTTCCACCGGCCGGGCCGCTCACACCCGACGGCCGCGTCTTCTACGAGCCGCACGTGCTCGGCCGGGCGATCGTTCGGTACTCGCTCGCCTCGGCCGGGATCGAGGAATACCGGGAAACGATCTGCCTCGCGCCGGCCGGCGACGCCGTGGGTGAATCGGCCTGGGACGCGAGCCGGGTGCTCTCCGACCCGCCGGCCATCGAGCCCTCCCCGCGGCCGGGTTCATTCGCGGCAGTGCCTCCGGTCCTCGCCGGCCCCCGCGGCTATACGCAGCTCGCAGCGGCCCTCAAGGGCTGGCTCGCCCGCACCTCAAAGCTCGTCGCCTGGAAGGCACCGGCCATCGACGCCGTCTCGTGGCCGGGTGAGTCGGAGGTCGACTTCCGCAGTCGGATCAGTCGGCAGGTGCGGGAGTGGCGCGACGCAGAGATGGAGAAGGTGCGGGCGAAGCAGGCCACCAAGCTCACCACGCTCACCGACAGGATCGATCGGGCCCGACAGAAGGTCGAGCGGGAACGGGCCGAGGCTCAGAACAAGTCGATGCAGACCTACGTCTCGATCGGCTCTGCGGTGCTTGGCGCCCTGCTCGGTCGCAAGAAGATCAGCTCCACGACGATCGGCAAGGCGGCCACCTCGATGCGGTCGGCCAGCCGCGCCACCCGCCAGCAGGCCGACGTCGCCCACGCCGAGGAAAGCCTGGCAAACCTGGAGGATCGCCGCCGGGAACTGGAGGCCGAGATCGAGGCCGACCTCGAGCGGATCCGGCTCGAATCGGCCCCGGATCGCATCCCGCTCGAGCGGGTCGAAATCCCGGCCCGCAAGACCGACACCACCGTCGAAGAGGTCATCCTCGCCTGGGTGCCCCGTGAACGACGGTAGAGCCGCTCGCGAAAACCGAGGGTAAGGTTGCGGAGCTTGACCTCGAGGCCGCTCACCCATGTCGCGACAGATCATCCTCATCGATTGCCCCGATGCCGTCGGGTTGATCCACCGGATCACCGGCGTGCTCGAGGTGCTGCGGCTCAACATCGAGGCCAACCACGAGTTCGTGGATGCCTCCACCAAGCACTTCTTTTTCCGGGCTGAGGTCGCGCCCGCCGACGGCCCGGTGGTGGCGGAGCGGGTGCGGACCGATCTCGAGGCGGTGCTGCCGGCGGGCGCGCGAGTCCGTGTGACGCGGGACGAGCGACGGCCGATCGTGGTCTGCGCCACCCTGGAACCGCACTGCCTGGGCGAACTCCTGCTGCTCGATGCCGTGGGAGAACTGCCCGGCCGGATCGTGGGCGTCGTGAGCAATCACAACCTGCTCCGCTCGCTCGTGGAGCGGTTCGGGGTGCCGTTCGACCATGTGCCCCATGAGGGAGTCGACCGCGGCGAGCACGAGACGATGCTCGCGACTGCGATCGACGCCTATCAACCGGAGTATGTCGTACTCGCCCGCTACATGCGGATCCTTTCACCGGAGTTCGTCGGGCGGTATGCAGGACGGATGATCAACATCCACCACTCCTTCCTCCCGGCCTTCGCCGGCGCGAGCCCCTACCGCCAAGCCTTTGCCCGGGGCGTGAAACTGATCGGCGCCACGGCCCACTTCGTGACGGCCGAACTGGATGACGGCCCGATCATCGCCCAGGACGTGACCCCGGTCGACCATGCCGACACGCCCGAGCGGATGGCGCAGGCGGGCCGCGACGTGGAAAAGCTCGTGCTCGCGCGGGCTGTCCGCCTCGTGCTCGAAGAGCGGGTCTTCGTCCATGGCCGGCGGACGGTCGTGATGGAGTGACGGCCGACCGCTGGCGACGACGTGGCCCGAAAGCTCACTCGACGTCGCGAACGTACTTGTGGCATTGCACGCACTTGAGCGTGACATCCATCCAGGCCACGGTCGCACCATCGAGGTTCTTCCGTTGGGCTGCATCGCGGAGCGAGTCGCAGGCCCGGCGGAATTCCGCGCTCTGCCGAACGTAGTCTTCCGTCTGGAGCACCTGCCAGCTGGAATCGAGGCTGGCGAGTGACAGCTCCTGAGCACCGCGCTCGATCAGGTCGAAATCCTCGGTCGTCAGCCCTTCGAGGACATTCTGCGAGTGGGCGAGCTTGGCCCGCATGAAGCCGGCGACCTGATCGGTGGCAACCTCGGCGGCCGAGAGCCAGGTCACGGCCAAAACGGTCGCAAAGGCTCCGCCGAAAGCCAGACCCCACCGGAGTCGCTCAGTCACCGAGCCCAAGGTCCTCGTTGTATCCGTCCTGCACAACCGCATTCTCGTTCCTTTCGTGGGCCAGCAGGCGGGAGGCGAAGGCCTCGAAGTCGTGGCCGGCCTGCCGCCACGAGTCCGCGTCAATATCCCGCGCCGCGAGGCGTTCGAGCAAGCGGTCGAGGTCGGCGAGCAGCACGGGATGCTCGGCGAGCACGTCTCGCGCGGCAGCCGCGAGCCGGGGCATCCGGGCGAGCGACTCCTCCAAAAACCCTCCCTCCTCTTCCTGGGCAAAATGCCGGGCGAGATGCTCCCGCAGCCGCTCGAGTCGGCCGTGGGCCAACTCGGCCGCGCGAGCCGACGTCTCGAACGCGGCCCGTGCCTCGACGAGCAGGTCGTGGAGTTCGCGGTGCTGGGCCAGCAGATGCCCCATGATCACGGGGTCGGTTCGGTCGATCGCAGCCATCGGAAGAACCCCTTCTCCGCTGCCGCCGCGGCGGCGAGATATGCCGTTCGGGCGAGCGGACCGCGGCGCCACCCACCAGATTCGATTCTTCGCCGGCCGCCCCGGCCGGGCGAACGATCACCCTCTCGGCCGGAAGCCAGCCGCAGGGCTGGCGCGGACACTTCCTGCGGCCGCCGCTATAACCACGCCGGTGGTTCCGCGGCTGCTCCGGCCGCCGTCTTCGTCATGCCGTAGGTGTTCTGTGACTCTTTCGTTTCGCTCCTCGCTCGTGATCGGGTGCCTGCTCGCCGCCTGCATCGGCGGCACCCCGCTGCCTGCCCAGCAGGTGGCCGTCGAAGAATTCACCCTTCCGAACGGGATGCAATTCCTGCTCGTGCCCCGATCGGATCAGCCCGACGTGGTCAGCGCCGGCTGGGTGGCCCGCGTGGGGAGCGTGAACGAACGGCCCGGCATCACCGGGATCAGCCACTTCTTCGAACACATGATGTTCAAGGGCACGGGCACGATCGGCACCCGCGACCCCGCGAAGGACGCCCGCTACCGGGCCGAACAGCAAGCGGTCCGCGACGAGATCAATCGACTCGTCTGGACGCGGCAATACGATCGGTTCTTCAAGGGCGAGATCGACGACCCCTGGGATCCTGCCAACGACACCCAGCAACTCCGGGTGCTCCGCGGGCGGCTGGATGAACTGATCAAGTCTCAGCAGGGTCGCGGCACGGGCGGGCCGGACGCGGGCACGATCGTGAAGGACGAATTCGATCAGGTCTACACCCGGGCCGGCGGCAGCGGGATGAACGCCTTCACCACCTACGACATCACCTGCTACTTCATCACGATTCCCTCCAACAAGCTCGAGCTCTGGGCCTGGATGGAGAGCGATCGGCTCCACGACAGCGTGTTCCGGGAGTTTTACTCCGAACGCGACGTAGTCCACGAGGAACGGCGGCTGCGGACCGAGAGCACGCCCACGGGCAAGTTTGAGGAGCAGTTCGACGCCATGTTCTGGGCATCGAGCGGCTACTCCTGGCCGGTGATCGGCTGGCCGAGCGATCTCAACAGCTACACCTTCGACCAGGCCCAGGAATACTGGAACGTCTACTACCGGCCCAAGAATCTCTTCGGGATCCTGGTGGGCGATTTCGATCCGGCGGTCGCAAAGCAGATGATCAGCCGCTACTTCTCTCGGCTCGAGCCCGGTGACCGCGAGCCTCCCCCGGTGGTGACGCTCGAAGTGCCCCAGCTTGCCGAGCAGCGGATGATCGCCGACGGGGATTTCCCCCCAGGGATCGAGCTTCGCTACCACACTGTTCCAGCGGGCCATGTCGACAGCTATCCGCTCGACATGCTGGCCGAGCTGCTCAACGAGCGCACCGGCCGATTGTTCACGGGCCTCGTCGAGGGCCGGGGCATCGCGGCGACGGCCAGCGCAGCCTCTGACACCCGCAAGTACGCTGGTCTCTTCGCCGTGTCGGCCCAGGCCCGGGGCGAGGCCACGCCCGCGGACCTCGAGGCCGCCTGGTACGAGGAACTGGCCCGCCTTCAGGATGCGGACGTGCCTGAACGGGAGCTCCGCAAGGTGAAGAACCGTCTGGCCGCCGAGAATTACCGCCGGCTGGAGAGCAACATGTCGCTCTTCATCCAACTCGCTTTCTCGGAGGCGATCCTCGACTGGCGGGAGATCAACGAGGCGCCGGCCAAGTACGAGGCCGTCACGGCCGCCGACATCCGCCGAGTGGCCCGAACCTACTTCACCCCAACCAACCGCAGCGTGGCGATCTACCGCCGCCAGGTGAACTGATCCGAGGCTTTCAGACATGCGACTTCTCAGACCCTTCCCTGTTCGACTCGCCCTGAGCGCCGGCCTTCTGCTCCTCGTGACGGATCGGTCACCGTCAGCCGCCGAAGCCACGCTGCCGCTGCCTGCCCGGCCGGAAGCGATCGCGTTTCCTCCGCTGTCATTCGAGCCGCCGGCAGCTGCCTCGTTTCGCCACGTGCTCTCCGACGGCACCGTCGTGTTTCTAGCGCCTTCACACGAGCTGCCGCTCGTCAATCTTTCGATCACCTTCAAGGGCGGCCGCTCGCTCGACCCGTCCGGCAATCCTGGCCTGGCTTCGCTGACGGCCCGGCTCGTTCGCGAGGGGGGCACTTCCCGGAAGCAGGCGGCCGAATTCGACGAGGAGCTCGACTTTCTCGCAACGGACGTGGCCGTCTCGGCCTCCGACACCTTCACCACCGCCACGATGAACTGCCTGGCGAGCACCTTCGACGACAGCCTCACCCTGTTTCTCGACATGCTCCGGGAGCCAGCCTTCGATGCCGACCGGCTGGAAACCACCAAGGCCCGGCTGCTGGCCCAGCTGGCCCAGCGGAATGACGATGCCACGTCGATCATGGGCCGGGAGTGGAAGCGGCTCGCCTTCGGCCCCGACCACTTCTCGGCGGCTGAGCCGACAGCGGCGAGCGTGGAGGCGACCTCCCGGGAGCAGCTTCAGGAGATGCACCGACGGATCTTCCATCCTGGCAACATGATCGTGGCGGTCTCTGGCGATTTCGACGAGGCGACGATGCTCGCCGCCCTTGAGCGGGCATTGGTAGGCTGGGGTCGCGGCCCGGAGGCTCCGGCACCGGCGGCGCCCGTGGCCGAGTTGAAGCCGGGTGTCTACCACGTTCCCAAGGACATTCCTCAGGGCAAGGTGCTGATCGGCAAGCGTTCGATCTCCCGCGACGATCCCGACGAAATCCCGTTGACGCTCCTCAACGAGATCCTCGGTGCCGGCGGGTTCACCAGCCGATTGATGCAGAAGATTCGGAGCAACGAAGGGCTGGCCTACTCGGCTCGGTCGGTCGTGACCGCCAACGTCGAGTACCCGGGCATCTTCTATGCCGGCTTCGAGAGCAAGAACGCGACGGTGGCCCTGGCCACCAAGATCGTATTCGACGAACTGCGGTCGCTGAGCGACGAACTCGTCACGGAGGATGAACTCGAGACGGCCAAGAAGTCGCTGATCGAGACTTTTCCGCGGCAGTTCGAGAGCAAGCCGAAGACGCTCGGGGTGTTCGTCAACGACGAGTGGACGAAGCGTCCGGCCGACTACTGGAAGACCTTTCGCGACAAGGTGGCGGCCGTCACCCGGGACGACCTCCGCCGGGTGGCTCGCAAGCATCTTGATCCCGGGCAGATGGCCATCCTGGTGGTCGGCGACTGGGAGGCGATCGCAGCCGGCGATCTCGACAAACGGGCCAGCATGGGCGAGTTCTTCGACGGCAAGGTGACCCACCTGCCCCTCCGTGACCCGCTCACCCTCGAGCCGCTCGAGTAGCACCGCGCGGGCCACGGCGCTCGCTGTCCGTGGGAAAAGCCTTCCATGGCCTTTTTCCCCTCGGGCGACCGCAGGAAACGCCGAGGGTTTCCCGGGTCGCCGGTCGCCGCATTCTGTGGCGGCAGACCGGTGCTATGCTCTCTCTGCATGCCTGACGCTCCCCACCCGCTCCCTGCCCGCCCGGCCGAAGCACACGCCCTCGAGCTGGCTGCCTCGCTGCCGGGTGAGCGGATCGTCTGCACGAGTATCGGCCGGGGACAGGCCGCTTCGTCGCTGGCGACCGCCCGGCCCGCGGCCATGGTGACGGCCTGGTTTCTCGATCTTCATCAGTGCGACACGGCCCGGGCCTCTTGGGGGGCCGCTCCGTCGAACCTGGCGGCCGTCTGTGCAGCCGACATGCCGACCGGCCCGTTCGACCTGGCCGTGGTGCCGCTGGCAAAAGCCGGCGAGACCGAACTCTCCCGCGACATCCTCCAGCAGGCCCTCCAGCAGCTCGCGATCGGCGGCCGGCTTGTGACCGCGGTGGACAACTCCCGCGATCGATGGCTCCGGGAGCAGCTGGCCGCCACCGGCGAAACGGTGCGGGTGCGGCCCGCGACCGATCGGATGGACGTGATCGGCTACATCGTGGAAAAGACCCGTGAGCCCGCCAGAGCCCGAGACTTCTCGCACCGGTTCGTGTTCCGCGACCGCGAACGGCTGCTCACGGCCGTGACGCGGCCCGGTGTGTTCGCCCATCGGCGAATCGATCCCGGGGCCCGCCATCTCCTCAACGCCGTCGACGTGGCTCCGGACACGAGCGTGCTCGACATCGGCTGTGGCTCCGGCTGCGTGGCGGTGGGCATCGCGGCCCGCAATCCGAGCGTGCGAGTCCATGCCTTCGACTCCGCGGCGCGGGCGGTGGAGTGCACCCGGCTCGCCGCCGAGCTCAACCAGTTGGCAAATCTCTCCGTTGCCCTGGAGGCCGAGGGCCGTGTGCCCGACCGGGGCTCGTGGGACTTGGCGCTCGCGAATCCTCCCTACTACGCCGACTTCGAGATCGCGGAGAAGTTCGTCGAGTCGGCCCGGCTGGCACTCGCGCCGGGGGGCACGCTCCTGGTCGTCACGAAACAGCCCTCCTGGTATCTCGAGCATCTGCCCCGCATGTGGCAGGATGTGGCGGAAGAGCAGGTGAAGGGCTACCACCTGATCGAAGCCGTCAGGCCGTAGAACACTGAGCACAATACGCAGCTCGCCGCAGCGACGAATCGGCTGCCACGGTTGACACGAGGGGGTCGCGAACGCTTGCGGAGCCGATCTGTCTTTCGCCCGGCAATCGGAAATGGTCTCGCCCAACGGCCCGGTGCCCCCGGACTTGCGTCCGGGGCTTGTATTTCTCGCAGCCGCCCGCCGATAGAAGCCCCCGATGCACGTCGGGGGACTCCGCGTCGCAGCGGATTCCGTTGTCCATTCCGAAATGCGAATGCCGCCTCCGAGCCGGTGAGCCACGGTTGACCTGGGGCGGGAAGCGTGGGCCGCTCAGACCACGCGGGCGATCACGCATTTCAGGTATTCGCCCTCCAGACAGCTGACGCTGACCGGGTGATCAGCCGCTGCGCCGCGGATCTCGAGCAGTTGGAGCCTACGCCCCGACCGCTGGGCGACGCCGGCGAGCATCTGGAGGAAGTCCTCCCGGGTGACCGAGCCGGAGCAGGAGCAGGTGACGAGAATGCCCCCCGGTTCCAGCAGGTCGCAGGCCACGCGATTGATTCGGTGGTAGGCGCGGAGCGCGTCGTCGACCGCACCGCGACTCCGAGCGAACTTGGGCGGATCGAGCACCACCATCCCGAAGGTCTCCCCGGCGGCGGCGAGGGCGTCGAGCTTCTCAAAGCCGTCGGCCGTCTCCACCGCGACGTTGGCCGCGCCGTTGAAGTCGGCGTTAGCCCGGGCCAGGGCCGTCGCTTTCGCGCTGGTGTCGACGGCGAGCACGCTTCGCGCCCGCCCAGTGACGGCGCAGGCCACGGCGAAGCCGCCGGAATAGCAGAACATGTCGAGCACCCGCCGGCCGGCAGCAAACCGGGCCGCAGCCTGCCGGTTGTCTCGCTGATCGAGGTAGAAGCCCGTCTTCTGCCCCTCGGCAAGGTCAACCCCGAACCGCAGGCCGTGCTCGGTGACGAAGATCGGGCCATCGGGTTCAGTGCCACGCAGGAGCCGATCAGGCAAGTGGAGCCCTTCGAGCTTCGACAGCCCTCGCTCTGCGCCCCGCAGGAGAATCCCGCGCGGGGCGACGGCGTCCTGCAGCACGTCGGCGATCAGTTCGAGCCGCGGCTGCATCGCCAGGGCCGTCACCTGCACGGCGAGGTACTCACCATACCGATCGACGATCAGCCCGGAGAGATCGTCGCCTTCGCTGTTGACGAGCCGGGCGGCCCCGTCGCGGGAGTCCAGCCCGAGCGTCTGCCGCAGGGCGACGGCCGCCTCGATCCGCCGCCGCCAGAAACCGGCGTCGAGCGACGTGGCCGCATCGAAGGCATAGAGCCTCACCCGCAGCCGACTCTGGGAGTTCAAGAGCCCTCGAGCCACGAAGGTTCCGTCGTGCGTCAGGAGATCCACGACATCGCCGTCGGCAGGGGCTCCTTCGACCCGGTCGATCGCAGAATCGAGCACCCAGGGATGGCGGCCAAAGAAGGGACGCGCCCGGCGGGGTTTGAGGATGACCGTCGCGGTCGGCAGGCCGTCAGGCATGCACGACCTGCTTCGCCGGCCCAGGCGCGACGTGAGGAGCGGGGAGCGTGTCGCTGCCCGGGTCGGTGGTCACACGGCGGCCGCGGTCGCGGGCCTGCTTCCGTCGCTCGTTCCGCAACACGCTCGTGGCAAACACCCCACCGAGCGGGCCCGAGAGCAGAGCCGGAAGGAAGACGAGGTTGCCAACCAGGGCGATGGTGAGCATCGAGAGCATCATGTAGCCGAACCGCTGGGTCGGCCCGAAGGGGGAGAGCGAAAAGACCGACAGCCCGATCCCGATCACGCCCCAGCTCTGGTACATGGCCCGGGCACAGCCCTTGTAGGCGAGCATGGTGGCCTGCCGCCGGTCGAGGCCTTCCGAGATGCCTTTGCGGAACCAGAGCATGAAGTGAACGACGTCATCCACCGTCACGCCCAGGGCCACGCTCGGCGCCATCACGGTGCCGATGTCGATCAGAAGCGTGCCGGCGTCGAGTGACTTCAGGAGCGAGTTGCCCCAGCCCATGCCACCGAACACCATCACGGCCGGGAAGGCCGCCGGCAGGAGGAGCACGAGCCCGGCGGAGGCGGCCCGGCAGAGCAGGATCATCACGAACACGATGATCGCGAAGTCCCAGATGAAGCCGATCTGGAGCCCGTCGAGCAGGGAGTGCTGGGCCTTGTAGACCAGCGGCACGAGCCCCGTGTAGTCGACCGACACCCCTTCGACGCCATCCTGCTCGAGTCGGTCAAGAATCGGGTCGATCTCCCGCTGAAGCTCGGCCTTGAACAGGGCGTAGTCGACTTCCTGGACCGCACTCACCCGCGCGCTGATCCGCCAGAGTTCTTCCTCGTGGGTTTCGGTGGCCACCGGCGGCGGCTCGGGCTTGGAGAGGAGACCGAGCTGATGCCCGATGCCAGCCAGAAAGTTCGGCGGCGGCAGCTCGGGCGCGGGCCCGACCGGCTCGGTCACCTCGGCCTCCCGCAGATAGTCTCCCTTCAGAAATTCATGCCGATGACGCGTCAGGGCCCGGGAGAGGATGTCCTTCTGACGCTCCTTGTTGAGACCGAAGACCCGGCCGAAGCCCCCGCCTCCCTCGCTCACCTCGAGCCCGCGGCTGAAGGTGACCGTCGAGAGCGAACTGCCGACCTCTCGGAGCCCGGCGATCTTCTCCTGGATGGTTTCGACGAGTTCCATCCGCTCGCGGAAGTCGAGCTTGCAGGCATCGTCGTTGATCCGCACGAGGATCTCCATCGGCACCAGCGGGCCGAGATGCTTCTCCAGCCATTGGTAGTCCGTGCGGATCCGGGCCTTCGGGGAAAAGAGCCGCATCAACTGGACGCTGCTCTCGACCCGCGTCATGCCGTAGCCGACACCGGCCATCAGCAGGAGGCAGCCGGTCGTGGCCAGGGCGTGGTGCTGGGTGATCCACTGTCCCACCTTCCACCAGGGGCTCTGCTCGATCGGCCGCCAGTTCGACTCCTCGCCGTCGCCGGCCGCCCCGAGTTTCAGCTTGGGCGGAAAGAGCTCGAGCATCGCCGGCATGAACGTGATCAGGATCACGAAGCTCACGGCCACGCCGATCGCCGAGAAGATGCCGAACATCCTGATCGGCACCAACTCGCTGACGGCAAGGGTCGCGAGTCCGACGGCGGTCGTGCCGGTGGCCAGCGAGAGCGGGAGCAGGGCGTGGTGGACCGCTTCGCCGGCCGCGCCCTTCTGGACGCCCGTCTCAGCCAGTTGATCACGATAATAGTTGGCCAGATGGATCGCGCCGGAGGTCGTGGCCACATAGACGAGCGACGGCATGGTCAGCAGGATCGCGTCGACCGGGTAGCCCGAGTACCAAACGATCGCCAGGCTGGCGAACATGCTGTAGACGCCAGAGGCGAGCACTAAGCCCACCAGTGCCTTGCTCTTGAGGCTCCACCAGCTCACGAAGAAGCCCACGACCAGCGACAGGCCGAACAGGATCGTCACGCTCGTCTGGCCCGCCTTGTCGATCGACACATTGTCGACCGGCGGCCCCCCCATATGGAGGTCAGCTTCGGGGATGCCGCACTCCTTGGTGGCGACCGTTTTGATCTCGTCGATCGCCCCGTGGAGGTTGGCCCGGGCGGTGTCGGCGAGCGTCAGGACGAGGCAGGTCTGGCGGGCTTCGAGGTCGTCTTCAGGAGAGCCGGCTTCGATGCCCGCCGCAGGGGGGCCGATCAGGGCCCCGGTGAGCCGCCTGACCGCCTCGTCGGATTCGAGCTTGAGGGGCTCCGAGGTCATCTGCTTGACCGCCCGCGGCCCCGTCTGAGCCGTCTTGAAATAGATTGGACGGTCGATTCGGGCTGCCTCTTCCGGCGGCGGGAAGAGTTTGTCTGCGAGGAGTTCCAGGCGGGGATCGGCCATGGTGCAGCCGTCCCAGGAGATCAGGATGAACTCCTCGCCCTGGAAATTCTGGCGGAAAAAGCGGTAGGTCTGGGTCTCTGGATACTCCAGCGGCAGCCAGCCTTTGACATCGTTGCGGTTGTTGCCCTTGGCCTTGATCGCCCCGACGACGACCAGTGGCAGGAGAAACGCCAGCACCGCCAGAATGGCCACGCTGTGCCGCTGGTAGAAGTTCGAGTGCTGCTGCGACATCGGAGGGTGTCCGCGGTTGCGGGCCGCCGGAATCCGGCGGGCGAGACGTAGAACCCTACAGGTACTTCCTGGGCCAGTCCATATCGTTCCGGCACCCCCGACCCGGTTTTTGGCCACCCGACCATGACGTAAGTGTTTTGCCAGGAAGACTTTACGTCGACCTCACAGGCTCGACATCCGGTACGACCCGGTTTTTTCCCCGAGGCTGAGGCGAGGGGTCGGCGAACGCTCGCGGAGCATTTCGGGGCGTATCCTCGCCCGCGACGCGACTTTTGCCGCCCCGAGCCGGTTTTCCACGGT
>CAYVNX010000028.1:20833-27864 GCA_964453165.1 uncultured Candidatus Kuenenia sp.
CCGCCGCCCGCCCGATCCTCGGCCTGGAAGCCGGCGGCCCGATGACTGCCGTCGCACCAGGGCCGGCTGCCCGACTGCCCGCAGCGGCACAGGGCAACGGCCCGTTTGCCGGTCGGCAGGAGAAACTCCCCGCCCTCGTGGTCGATCACCCGGACGGAGGGCGTGGTTGGCTCCCCCGTCATGGAAGGCTCGTCCGGCACTTCGATCACATACGGTCCGTTCGCCCGGCAGCGGATCGTGAGCAGGCCCGGCTTGGCCCACCTCCCTGGAAGCGATTCGCGGCCATCCCCGGCAGTGCCAGCGTCTGTGTCGCTCATGCCGCACCCCGGATACCGCCAGCGGTGGCGGGCGGCTGCCGTTCGATCCACCACCAGAGTGCCGCCGCCAGGCCAAGCATGACGAGCGAGAGCAGTTGGGAGATGGAGAAGGGCGTGCCAAACGCGGGAGGCTCGTCCACCCGAATCGCCTCGAGGAGCAGGCGAGAGATCGGATGAAGGGTGAGCACCAGGGCGAAGACCTGGCCGGGCCGACTGGCGAACGGGGTCCACGCCACCGCCAAGGCCGACAGGATCGCCGCATCGATCGCCGCATACAGTTGGGCCGGATGAACCGGCACGCTCGCACCCGCCGGCGTCGCAGGGTAGCGGGCCGCCACCTCCGTGCCGGCGGGGAACGTGACCGACCAGGGGAGATCGCAGGGGCCGCCGTAGCAGCAGCCGTTGAGAAAGCAGCCCACCCGCCCGATCGCCAATCCGAGGAGCATTCCGGGGGCAGCGCAGTCGGCGAGCGTGAGCAGCGGTAGGTTTCGCCGCGCTGCGAATCGCCAGGCGGCGAAAGCTGCCGTCGGCAGTGACCCGAACACCACGAGCCCTCCGTTGGCGATGTTGACGATGTCAAGGAGCGTCTGGCCGAGCGACTTGCCCGCTGCGAAGAATTGCTCGCGATACTCGATCACGTAGAACAGCCTCGCGCCGACCAGACCCCAGATGAAGACCTCGGTGGCCAGGCTGAGGATCGTGTCGGCGTCGATGCCTTCCCGGCGGCCCCGAAGAATCGAGAGCCACGTGCCTGCCGCCGCGGCGACCAGGAGCATCACACCATACCCGCGGATCGGCACCCCGGCGCCGTCGTCGAGCCCCGGCAACACCCAGCCGAGCATCACGGTCACCACCAACACAGGCAGCCACAGCTGGCTCGCGGCCTTCTGCCAGCCGTGCTTCCTGGCGGCGACTCCAAGCCAGACGGCGGCGGCCAGGATCCAGATCGCCGTCAGCAGGCCTGCTCCGAACAAGGGCACACCCCCCGCGGCCCAGGGAATCGCGGTCGGCAGATGAAACAGGGTTGACCTCATCGGCCGCTCGCCCCACGCCCCGGCAGAAGGGTGTTGTCGAGGAGTCGTGTGTTCCCCAGTCGGCCGGCGACCAGGGCCACCGCCGGCCCGGCTGACACGGGCCCGAGCGACTCGGCATCGACCACGGCAGCGTAATCCACCTCCACGCCGCACGAGATCATGCAGGCCCGCATGGCCGACTCGATCGCAGCCACCTCGGCGCCGCTCGACCAGAGCGCGGCCGCCTCCGAAACCGCCCGGGAGAGAGCCACGGCCCGCTCCCGGTCGCCCGGCGAGAGATAGGCGTTTCGGGAGCTCATTGCCAGTCCGTCGGACTCCCTCACGGTCGGGCAGACAACGATCGCAAGCGGCAGGCCGAGATCCGAGACCATCCGCGTGACGACCCGGGTCTGCTGCCAGTCCTTGGCACCGAAGTAGGCCGCGTCTGCCGGCACGCAGTGGAACAGTCGACAGACCACGGTGGCCACGCCCGAGAAGTGACCAGGACGAATCGCCCCTTCGAACCCGGCCGCAGGCCCAGTGACTTCGATCCGCGTGGCGTGGCCTGGCGGATAGATCGACTCCACGGCCGGGGCGAACACCCAACGAACGCCCCGGCCGGCAAGGAGCGCCACGTCGGTCGCCAGGTTCCGGGGATAGCGGGCGAAATCCTCGTGTGGTCCGAACTGCGTGGGATTGACGAAGACCGACACCACCACGTCGTCGCATTCGGCTGCAGCGCGGTCGACGAGCGCGAGATGTCCCGCGTGAAGGGCTCCCATCGTCGGCACGAAGCCGATCCGGCGGCCCGCGGCCCGTGCGGCCACCACCTCGGCACGGATCTCATCGGGCAGACCGAGGAGCCGGGGATCGTCGGCCGCCGCTTCCGCTGCCGCCCCCATCAGAGCATCGCCTCCACCGCCGCCGTAGCGTCGACCGTCGCCTGTCTGAGGTCATGGCCGGAGATGGTAATCACGGCCTTGGGCGCCTGCGGGCAGCGATGGGTCGGACAGCAGAGCCGCTGCGCGAGCCGATCCTGAAACCGGATGAGCCGATCCACTGCCTCGTCATCGGGCCACTCGCCGTCACTTCCTATCGTGGCATCCAGATCGGCGAAGATGTCGCTATGGGCTGAACTCCGTCGGCGGAAGGCAAGGCGTTCGCGGAGTTCCGCTGCATCGATCTGGAGAAAGATCGCCACGTGCGGAGGCACCGCCTCGGCAGCGAGCCGGTCGTAGCCGACGGTGAACGCCTCGCGGAGCGGCTGCGTCAGACATTCGTCTGCGGCGGCCCAGGCGGCATCGAGCCAGTAGTCGCAGATCGTGCCCGCCGGATCCTCGTACCAGATTGCCCTCGTCAGCGGCTGCTGCCAGGCCCTGACGACTTCGAGCCAATCATTCCCGCCCACTTCGCGGGAGTTGCTCGATGCCGGACCACGGGCAACCACCGGCCTCTCGTCGTCCATCGATTCCTCCCGGCGCGGCACGAGCGGCAAGGGGCGAGGTGTGCGGATGAGCCTGGTGAGCGTCGCGTCGGCGATGGCTCCGGCCACCTCGGCCGCTCCGCTCCCCGGTATGCCAACGACCGCCACCAACGGATGCGGCACGGAGATGTTTTCGAACAGATCCCGCACCGTGCAGCCGGCCGGCGGATACCACAGTTCACCCGCAATCTCGGCGCAGGGTTCGAGGACGAACCGGCGAGTCGCCATCCGCGGATGCGGCAGGGTCAATTCCGGTGACTCCACCACGAGGTCGTCATAGAGCAGCAGATCGAGATCGATCGTGCGAGGCCCCCAGCGTTCATCCCGGCTGCGGTCAAGGGTGTTCTCGACGGCGAACAGTGCGCCGAGCAAATCCCCGGGCGGCAGGTCGGTCTCGATCAGGCACGCGCCGTTGAGAAAGGCTCCTTGTCGGCCCGGTCCGCCAATCGGCCTCGTCTCTCGGAAGCGGCTCACCGCCAGAAGTTCGACGCCCGGCATGAACCGCAGCAACTCGAGCGCCCTATCCAGCTGCTGCCGGCGGCTACCAAGATTTGAACCGCACCCAATCAGGCATCGTGCCATGGCGACCTTGCCCGCGACAGAGATCGCCGAAGTCTATCGCACCTCGGCCTCGGCCGTGCAATCGCATGATCAGCCGCCGGCCGGCTACTCCGGGACGCACGTGTGCCAGCCACGAATCCCAGGCCGTCCGGCCCCGGGGCCGAGCGTGAAAGCGGGGGGGACATCCAGGCCACGACCATGGGTCGTCGACTGTCGATCCCTCAAGTCATCGCCCCCCTCTTCACGCGTACGATTATGACTGTGCCAACTCGAGTCGGCGGATGGCGATTGATCCCTCGCGATCGCTGAGCCGCATTCTGTGGGGCGGTCTCATCTTGTCAAGAAGTCTGCGGCACGCGCGAGAACCAGCGGCAAAAAACCGGTGAAAGCCTCTCCGCAGCTCCGAAACAGAATCTGCTAGCGGTGCAAGCATTGTCGAAAGCTTCCCGACATGGTGTGCTGGAGCTCAGCACGGGCTTGCCTGGATGCACTGCTGGCTTGTCATTCGCACCAACTTCTCCGCATGCACGAGCCCTTGGATCCATTCTCGAGCAAGTCGGTCGAGGGCTTCAGCGACCTCGCCGCGGCCGCCGATCATCAACACCGCTCGGATTCGTTCGGGCCGGACCGTGGGGTACCCGCGCCGGGCGACATCGATGCCGATCACCGCGACCGCGAATCGAGTTATTGGAGCGTTTCTCGCACACCGCTGACCAGCCTCGTGTTCACGCTGCCACTCGTGGTCGCCTACGAAGTGGGCGTACTCGCGCTCGGCCGGGGAACGGCCCGCAATGGGGCCGACGTCTGGCTGCGGACGCTCCTTGATCAGGCCGGATTCGGTGAGTATTTCCTGCTTCCTGTCCTGACCGTGGTAGGGCTGTTGGCCTGGCATCACGTGGAGCACGATCGCTGGCAGTGGAGTGGGAGTGTGCTGGCTGGCATGGCCGTGGAATGCGGATTCTGGGCGGTGATCCTCCAGGGCATCGCCCGAGTTCAGGACCGGTTCTGGCCCCTGGCGGCGGGCGTGGGCGAGGGCATCCTGACCAGATTCGTCGCCTTTTGTGGAGCGGGCCTCTACGAAGAGGTGCTGTTTCGCCTGCTGCTCCTGCCCGCTTTGGCGTGGTGCTGTCGCCGGCTCGGGGCCGGGCCGACGTCCGCTGCCGTTCAGGCTGTTGTCGGCTCGAGCCTGCTCTTCAGTCTTGCCCACTACGTCGGCCCGCTCGGCGATGCCTTCGATCCCTACAGCTTTACGTTCCGCTTTCTTGCGGGCGGTTTCTTCGCCGTGCTGTTTTCGTTGCGAGGGTTTGGGATCGCGGCCGGGTCGCATGCCGCCTACGACATGCTCGTGGGGCTGGCTTGACCGCACCGTTTTGTTGCCAGCGGGGCCCTATCCGTATACTAGGAGCAGGGCGGCTCCGGCCGACCAACCAACACTGCGATGACAAGGCGGGCATCGGCCCGCACCCAACCGCTCACCCGGATCATGTGGAGTGACACGCCGTGCTCTCGCTTCGCCCCAAAGCGGCCGAACTCGTGTTCCAGGTATTCGGTCGTCCGTTGCACCCGGAACTCTTCCAGGTGACAGCGGCTCGCGAGATCGACCGGGGGAACTATCGGGCCACGATCTGCATCACCGATTCCGGCCATGTCGTGACGTGGCGGCATGAGGGCACCACCCTGACCGAGGTGGCCACCGGTTCCTCGCAGCCGCTGCCCCAGAAGCGTCGCCTCCTCTCCCATCGGATCGCCGCCGAACGCAGCGATCGAGTGCAGTGCCGTGGTGGCGTGACGTACGAGACCTGCTTTCAACTGGAGAGCGTGCCCGCGGAACTCTTCTGGTCGTTTCAGCAGGAGATCCTGCTCGCCGGGAGCCGGCGTGGGATTCTCCACCGATTTGAAGCAGCCGGACGGCTCGCGACTGGCGCGGTCAGCTGGATCGACCTGGAGACTCGCCCCCGGGGCCTGTTGCTCCAGGCCTACCATACCTTTCCTGACGACCTGGCGATCGTGAAGAGCCAGTCGCTGTTCGAGGCCGTGTAGGCTGCCGTGCCACGCCCGAGAATCGATGCACCGATGCCGTCTCCCTTGCCCACCACAGGCCGTCGCTACCGGATTCTGATCGCCGACGACAACGAGCCAAACCGAGAACTGCTCGAAGCCTACCTGGCCGATCTCGACTGTGAGATCGCCGTCGCCGTCGATGGCGCCGACACCCTGTCGCAGGTGACCGCGTTCGGTCCGGACGTGATCCTGCTCGACGTGATGATGCCCAAGCTCTCGGGTTTCGAGGTCTGCGAGCGGCTCAAAGGGAATCCCGCCACGAGCCCGATCATGATCCTGATGGTCACCGCCCTGGGCGAGCTTGGCGACATCGAGCGGGCCGTGGAGGCTGGCACGGACGATTTCCTGTCGAAGCCCGTCAATCGCGTCGAACTCGTGAAGCGGGTGGAGAACATGCTGAAGCTCCGCCACGTCAGCGACGAACTGCAGCGGCTGCGGAGCTACATCAGCACGATGGACGACGACCAGCCGCCCCGCTGAATCAGCGTCAGGCCGGCCGCAGGCCGACGTGCTCGAGCACCCGCGTCGTGGCGGGCGACTTGTTGAGCACGTAGAAGTGCATGCCGGGGACGCCACCGGCGATCAACTCCTCCACCTGCCGGGCCGCATAGTTCACTCCAGCCTCGAATTGCGCCGCCTCATCGTCGCCGGCTGCCTCGAACGCATCGGTGAAGGCTGCAGGCAGCCTGGCCTTGCACAGACTGGCAATCCGCCGAATCTGAGCGTAGTTGGTGACCGGCATGATGCCCGGCACGATCGGGGCCTTGATCCCGAGCGCCTGGCAGCGATCGCGAAACCGAAAGAAATCGGCATTGTCGTAGAAGAGTTGCGTCACGATGACATCACCGCCAGCGGCGCACTTGCGGCGAAGATTGTCGAGATCGGCCGTGGGGCTCATCGCCTCTTGATGGGTTTCCGGATAGCCGGCCACCAAAATGCCGAACTCTGGAAACTCGGCCCGAATCAGGGCCACGAGTTCAGCCGCATACCGCAGGCCGCCGTCCGCCTGCCGAAATTCCGTCTCGCCCTTGGGCGGATCGCCACGAAGGGCCACGATCGCCGCGACACCGAGGTCGGCCGCCTCTCGCAAGTAGGCCCGCAAATCCTCGACTGTGCTCCCCACGCAGGTGAGATGGCTGGCGACGGGCAGGTCGTGCCGCTGGCGGAGCCCACGAAGTACGTCGAGCGTGGTGCCCCGGGTCGACCCGCCGGCGCCGTAGGTGCAGGTGACGAGGGCCGGCTCGAAGGCCATCAGATCGTCGACCGTCCGCCACATTGCCGCAGCCGATTCGGCAGTCTTCGGCGGGAAGAGTTCGAAGGACAGGCCGAACCGGCCGTTTTCGTAGGGTTCCCTGATCGTCACAGACGTGTCTCCCACGGGCGCTGGGGCAGCAGGACCGCGGCACGTCGACGTGCCACAGCCGTTACCAGGGCATTGTAGCCCGCCGCCCGAATAGACCGCAGACGGCTGGCAAACCGAGAGCCGAGGGCGTACGCTCCTAGGTGCGAAGCCTACCCGCGGCCGACACGGTCGCGACGAAAGCCGGAGTGGCGGAATGGCAGACGCGGCGGACTCAAAATCCGTTGCCCGCAAGG
>CAYVNX010000029.1:0-4911 GCA_964453165.1 uncultured Candidatus Kuenenia sp.
ATGCGTTGGTTCTGGGTCGATCGTTTCGAGAGTTTCGTTCGCTGCCAGCGGGCCGTGGCGATTAAGGCTGTAACGTTGGCCGAGGAGCACCTCCACGACCACTTCCCGGGGGCGGCCGTCGTGCCTAATTCGCTGGTGCTCGAAGGCCTGGCCCAGACCGCCGGCATCCTCGCGGCCGATGCGATCGATTACCGCCGCCAGGTGGTGCTGGCGAAGGTCGGCAAGGCCGAGTTCGAGTTCGATGCAGTGCCGGGCGACGTGCTGCGGTTCGAGGTCACGATGGTCGAGTGGTCGGAGGAAGGGTCGGTGCTCACGGCCACGAGCACCATCGGCGACCGCCAGCATGGCCGAGCCGAGCTCTTCTTCGGCCACATCCTCCGGGGCAGCGAGGTGCCGAAGCTCTTCAGCAACGAGGAATTCAAACGGTGGCTCGACAACCTCGGAATCTACAACGTGGCGGTCGAGGCCGACGGCACCCGCGTGCTCCGGGACCGGGTTCATGTGCCGGAGTGACGAATAGCCTCTCGGTCCGCACGGAAAGCCGTTTGCCTTGCTCTCCGCCGCCCATCGAGAGCGGCCGTGTGAGAATTGGATGTGGACGCTATCCGCTGCTTGAGGGGCGCACCAACCTCTCGTAGCATCGGTTACTTCTCAATCCTCTGGCGGCCGTTCCATGGAACTCTTCGAGGCACTGGCGACACTGACGACCGGCCAGACGGTGCTGCTGTTCGTCGCCCTGGTCATCGCCTTCGGCTTCGAGTGCATCAACGGCTTCCACGACACGGCCAATGCCGTGGCGACGGTGATCTACACCAAGTCGCTCAAGCCCACGCCCGCGGTGGTCTGGTCGGGTATCTGGAATTTCATCGGCGTGCATGCCGGTGGCATCGGGGTGGCCTTCAGCATCGTCCACCTGCTGCCGGTCGACCTGCTCGTGAACATCAAGACCGGCAAGGGCCTGGCAATGGTCCTGGCGCTCCTCTTGGCAGCGATTATCTGGAACTTCGCCACCTGGTACCGGGGCCTGCCGGCTTCGAGTTCCCACTCTCTGATCGGCTCGATCATGGGCGTAGGCATGATGAACGCCTGGCTGGAACACGGCTCGCTCTTCAAGGGCATCAATTGGCACAAGGCTTCGGAGGTCGGGGCTGCCCTCCTGCTCTCGCCACTGATCGGCTTCGGCCTCGCGGCTGGCCTCCTCCTCCTGCTGCAGAAACTCGTTCCCTCGAAGAAGCTCTACGAGCCCCCGACCGGAGACGAACCCCCGCCATGGTGGATTCGTGGACTCCTGATCGGAACCTGTACCGGCGTCAGCTTCGCCCACGGATCCAACGATGGGCAGAAGGGTATGGGCCTAATCATGCTCGTGCTGATCGGTATCGTGCCGGCGGCCTACGCGCTCGACATGGACAGCGATGGAAAAAAGATCGCGGCCGTGTCGGCTGCAGCCCGGGAACTGGAGCGGGAACTCTCCGAAAAGCCGATCGTCGATTGGATGGAAGCCCTCAAGGCCGAGCACATGGCCAGCACGCACGTCGAAAGCCTGATGAAGAGTTCCCCGACAGTCGAGTTCGAGCGGGATCGAGCGGTGTCGGCTGCGATCGAGCCCTACGCCACCTTCGATTTCTTCAAGCCACGGAGCGCGGTGGACAAGGTGCTCGACCCCTATCCGCGGGCCGACGCCGTGCTCGCCACCCTCGACCCGCTCCCGCTGGCGCGGCAGGTGGTATCGACGCTCGACGGCAAGGCAAGTTTTCACGATCTCGACCCGGAGGATCGCTGGGCCGTTCGCACCCACCTGGTCGAACTCGGGGCCTCGGTGCGGACCCTTGTGCATTACTTCGGCGACAAGATGGCAGAGGACCGCCGCAAGGTGCTCTCGGGACTGGCGTCGGAGATCGCCGCGCCGGTGGAATACGTGCCCGAATGGGTCAAGATGGGCGTCGCCCTCTGCCTCGGGCTGGGCACCATGGTGGGCTGGCAGCGGATCGTCGTGACGGTCGGAGAGAAGATCGGCAAGACCCACCTCACCTACGCCCAGGGAGCGGCGGCTGAACTCGTGGCGGCGACGACGATCGGCCTGGCCGACGTCGGTGGCCTGCCGGTGAGCACCACCCACGTGCTTTCGAGCGGCGTGGCCGGCACGATGTGGGCCAACAAGTCGGGCATTCAGCCGGAGACCGTCCGCGAGATCGCGCTGGCCTGGATTCTCACGCTGCCGGTTGCGATGGCGCTCTCGGGCGGGCTCTATTGGATCGCGACGCTGTTCACGGGCTGATCGGTATCCGTCAAACGCCGCTTCCCCCAGCTTGCCTGGCCACACACCGCCCTCCAACTCTGGGGACCTAGGCAGGGAGCGGGTCTCAGGCAAGCGACTGCCTGAGGCCACCGCTGCCAATCCTCATAAACCGGCCCGAGCGACCGTGACGATTGTAGGGACAGGGATGACGGCAGGGACTTTGCCGGCGTCCAGGAATCCCTTCCGTTTCCCGAGACGTCGCCCCCATGCCACCACGGTCGTCACCCGTCTGGGGACTCGTTGCGGCAGGCCTCCTGATGGGCTGGGCGATGAGCGGCGCAGGACTCGCTGCGGATCTGCTGCCACTTTTACCAGCACTCGAAGCCGAGGCCATCGACCTGCCGAGTCCGGCCTCGACGCTCGATGCCGATCCGGTCACGGACGCGGCTGATGCCGAGGCTGACGATCGCGAAGTCGATTCCGAGGCCGATGTGCCCGAGAACGAGAAGCTCGCCAGTGGTGAGTCGCAGCTCACCGACGACGCCTTGACCATCGGGGCCGACGTGACCCTCCTGCCCAAGTGGAACAACGGGCTGGAATTTATCTCCACCAACAAGGAATTCCGTGTGCATGTCGGGGGCCGAGGCCAACTCGACACGACCGCCTACACGGCCGGCCCCGGTCCGGCGAGCCTGCCGGTCGACGGCGGCCTGAATCCTCCGCTTGCGGGTGCGACCAACTGGCGGCGTGGCCGGTTCCGGGTCGACGGGCAGATGTACGAGAACTACGAGTGGCTGGCCGAATACGACTTCTTCAACCAGCTCACGATCACGGCGCAGAGCGACCCCACGCTCGAAAATGCCGTCGGTCCCTACATCGTGCCGACCGAGGTCTGGCTGACGATCACCAAGCTGCCGATCGTCGGCAACGTGCGGATCGGCAATCAGAACACGATGACCGGGCTCGAGCACATCACGAGCGACCGCTGGCTGAACTTCATGGAGCGGTCGTTCCTCAACGACGCCTTCTTCTCCCCCTTCAACAATGGATACGCCCCCGGCATTCTCGTGTTCGACAATGCCTTCGAGAACGACCGCATGTGGTGGGGGCTCGGGATCTACAAGAACGAGCAGAACCCGTTCGGCTTCGCCAACACCGCGGCCTCGAACTCCTACCAGGCGAGAGTCACCGGGCTGGTCGTGGATGATCCCGACAACGCTCGCTGGACGCACCTCGGTCTGTGCGCGATCTACCAGCAGTGTCCGAAGACCCAGCAGAGCGGCGTGCCGGGCACCGCGAGTTTCCAGCGGGGCAGCTTTCGTCAGCGGATCCGCGGCAACATCCGCAACGGCCCCCCGGGTCCGCTGAATTCGATCTATGCCGACACGGGCCTCCTCGATGCGGCCGACCAGTCGCTCCTGACGCTGGAGTACGCCTCGAACTGGGGTCCGTGGCAAATCCAGGCCGAGTGGGCGGGCTCTTTCATCCCCAAGGCTCGCACCATCTTGAACCCCGCCGTCAATGCCGGACTTCAGCCGATCGACACCGAGATCACCGACTATTTCACGCAAGGGGCCTATTGCGAGGTGATGTATGCCCTCACGGGTGAATCTCGGGCCTACAACCGCTCCCAGGCAGTGCTCGACCGCTACGTGCCACGGAACAACTTCTTCCGAATCGGCGGGCGGCGGGGCATCCTCATGAGCGAGGGCGCCTGGCAGATCGGTGCCCGGTATGACTGGGTCACACTCGACAGCCAGGGCGTCAACGGCGGCGTGCTCAACGGGGTGACGGCCGGGCTCAATTGGATCATGACGCCCAACGCCCGGATGTACTTCAACTACGACTTCACCTACCGGGACTTCGTCAACAGCTTCGCCAAGAACGGCAGCGGTGGCATCAACGGCTTCGGGGCCCGGATGGCCTTCGACTTCTGACCGCCGCCCGAGATCCGGCTTCCCCATCCACCCTCCGTCGATGCAAGGATTCGCCCATGCGTCTGCTTCCCCATCTGCTCCTCACTCTGGCCCTGACCTGGACGGCGGCCCGGGCGACGGAACAGCCTCAGCTAAAAAAGCCAGCGGGGGATCACAAGCCGGAGGCCAAGGAATCGGCCTCCGCCAAGAAGACCAACTCCAAGGACGTGAAACCAGCCTGCCGCAGCTGCGGCGGCCGCTGCGGGCTATCCCCCGTATGCGTCTGTGAACCCGGTACGAAGAAGAAGTCGAAGACGAGCTATTCGATGAAGTGCGAGCCGGTCTGCGTGCCGGCTCCGCGGTTGCTCCACAGCGGCGGCCATGGGCACGCCGCCTCCTGCACTGGCGGTCCCTGCGACGGACGCTGTGCCGATGCCACTGTGCGAATGAAGAAGTCGCTGATGAAAACGGTCACCGAAGAGGAAGTGGATATCGTCACGCGAAAGATCGAGTACGTCTGCTGCCACTGCGCGGGTGCCGACTCGGCCTCCACCTGCCCCTCCTGCACGAAACTCCCCCCGGGGCCAGGCCCGCACCGACCCTGGTGGGCCTGGCTGCTCGGCCACTGACCCGCTGCTGCCCCATCGCCGGGGTAAGGCTGCGAGGGCCAGGATGGCCGAGACCCCACAACTACCAGCCGGGCACGATGCCCGGCGCCGCCGGCATGGGGCACCTTGGCTGCCCCATCGCCGGCGT
>CAYVNX010000029.1:5011-27816 GCA_964453165.1 uncultured Candidatus Kuenenia sp.
GGCACCTTGGCTGCCCCATCGCCGGCGTAAGGCTGCGAGGGCCAGGATGGCCGAGCAGCCGTACAACTAGAAATCAAACGCCAGCCGCGTGCCGAAGCCGTTGATGCCGCCGCTGCCGTCGCCACCGGCGGCGTTGATGAAGTCCCGGTAGGTGAAGTCGTAGTTGAAATACATCCGGGCGTGCGGATTGAGCAGCCAATTCAGGCCGAGCGTCATGCCGTTGAGCACCCCGCCGTGCACCTCGCCGTCGTCGAGGCAGAGGTAGTTGTAGCGCACGGCCACTTGCCAGGCACCCGGACTCGTGCCGATCCGGCCGGCCCTGCCGTCGCGAACCCGGTAGAAGTTGCTCCGGGGCAACGGCCTGGCAAACCGTGACAGCGTGGGATCGTAGCGATGCTCCTCGCCGGTGAGAAACCAGGCTGCCTCGACGTACGCTCCCTGGAAAAACACCGTGCCGAGCGGTGTGCCGGGGGGTGGCTGCAGGCCGCTGTTGATGGGATCGATTCCCGTGGTCTGGGCGCCGTACAGCCAGGAACCGAAATACTCAGCCTGCACCAAGAGCGGCCCCGACGCGGCGGCCCACTCCAATCCCAGCATGTTCTGCCAGTCGCCGGTCAAGAGACCTGAATCGGCATAGATCGAGTTGAGCGGTCCGGGGGGGCCGTTGCGGATGTCGCCCCGGCTGCGGAACCGCACGGCCCGGATCATCGGACCGGTGGGGTTACCGGTCACGGGATCGATCTGCGACGGCACCTCGGCGAGGCCCATGGTGCGGCCTGAGACGCCGACATGCACCACCCGGCCGTCCTCGGGCTCGTATAACGGCAGCACGACGACCCGCCCGACCGTCTCACTGCCACCGCTTGAATTGGCGAAGCCGAAAGGATTGGCCGTGTTCTTGAACTCGCCGAGATACCAGGCGACCCGCCCGTCGTCGGTGTGATCGAGAATCTGGATGCCGGGGAGGTAGCCGTCGTTGAAGGGGCCCTCGAAGGCGTCCATGCTAAAAGACCGTTCCATGAAGGTCAGCCAACGACTGTCGCTGATGTGCTCGAGTCCATACGGATCCTTCTGGTTTCCCACCCGTAGCGTGCCGAGCACGGGAAGATCTCTCACCTGCAGCCACATGTCCTTCATGGCGGGCAGCGTGCCCGGCCCAGGGAGGGTCGGAAACGCCATGTTGTAGTCGGTCATCTGATTGGCAAAGTCGTATTCGGTCGCCCAGTCGTAGACCTCATAGAGCGTTCCCCCCGCCCGCAGCCTGGCCCGGCGGAAGTTCGCCGCTCCGGTCAGAGGCGGATTGAGGCCACCCGCCGCGGGAGACAACGCCGGGCCCGGACCGGCGGTGAACCCCGAGGCATCCGCTTGCACGCGGCCCCCGAGGGCGAAGCCGAATGCCTGGTCGGGACTCGCCAACCGGAGTCCGTCCTGCCAGAAGGCGCGAAGGGGCGGCGCGGTGGGCGTGGACCGAGACCACGCCGGCTCGGCGCTGAACGGCGGTCGCGGAGCCTGCTCGACTACCGGTGGAGGAATGGCGTCGGGGGCGGGGAGCAGTTCCGCTGCAGGGACGGCGATCGCCCCGATCGCACACAGGAGCAGGGCCATCCATGCCCGGCTGCGGGTTGTGAGCGTCGCCCGACACACGGGCCTCGGCAGCGGACGGCGGAGACGAGTCCAGGCCGCAGGCCCGACCCGATCACGACGATCCCCGCGTCGCGAATGACCCGCACGATCCCCCGCCATACCGCACCCCTTCCGGCTTGCCTGACAAGCATGTTCGTCCCCGTCCGAGAGCCGGCTTGACGGTCGTGCCTGCCGTCCGGGTCAGCAAAGCCGGGCAGGTCGCGTATTCGACGGCCGCCCTGGCAGGTCGGGCAGACCCTGCGGGCTGTCCTACGCCAGCCCGGCCTGACGACCCCCGCCTCCGCCTCCCACCACGTATGATCATCCTCATGACCATAGCCATCTGCCCCGTCTGTTCCGGCCCCACCTTCGAGATCCGAGCCAAACTCGTCTGCAGGCAGTGCGGGGCGATCCTCGAGACCTGCTGCGAGGGTGGCCCGATGGCAGGGGGCTGTGGGTTTGAACTCCCCCGTGAGCTCGCCCCGACCGATCGACCGGCACGACCGGAATCTTCCGACGATTCTCGGCCTGGTTGAGTTTTCCGGTCAGGGAAGCCCGATTCAGTGAGGGGAGTTTGCCGGCAGCGCAAGCCCTTCCGGTCGCGGCCGTTCGTCCTGAGTGGCGAGGCGGTGCCCGGGCCTGGGATGCCGGCCTACTCCGGTCGAGATCTCGATGCGTTCCCGCGGCGGCTGTCGCAGAGCGTTCGGGGCTTCGACGTGGGTTTCGCGAAACGTCACTGTGTCTTTTTCCCCTCTGGAGGTTTCCGTGAAGAAGCGTCTGACATTCAAGTTCCTGCCGTGGGTCGCGGCTGCCGGCGTGTGCGTCGGTGGCTCGTTCGTCCGCGGCGAGGACGCCGCCGTCCCGGCGGTTGACAGCTCCGTGCTCGCCGGCGAGTTGGCTTCCGAGCCCGCCGCCGTCGTCGAGGGCGAGATCGTGGCCGACGAGGCTGCAGCTGGCCCGTCCATGCGCACGGTCAAGGTCTGGAAGATGGTGCCCGAGATCCGCGAGGTCGAAGCGACCGAGTGGACCACCGAGGTCCGTGAGCGGACCTTCACGGTGAAGACCAAGGTGCCGCGGATCGAGGAGAAGACCCGCAGCTACACCGTGATGGTGCCCGAGAAGCGGACGAAGACGGTCGAGTACACCGTCAACGTCAACGTGCCCGAGACCAGGACGGTCGAGTACACGGTGAACGTGCCCTACACCGAGCAGATCGAGAAGAGCTACACGGTGATGGTGCCGGTCAAGGAAGAGCGGACGGCCACCTACAAGGTGAACGTGCCCTACACCGAAGAGCGGACGGCCACCTACAAGGTGAACGTGCCCTACACCGAGCAGGTCGAGCAGACCTACACGGTGCGGGTGCCCTACACCGAGCAGATGACCGGCTACCGGACGGTGTCGCGTCGCGTGCCCGTCAAGAGCACGAAGACCGTCACCTGCCGGGGCGGCCACTGGATCACCGAAGCCAAGGAGATTTCCGCCAACGGCAAGTATGACGCCGCCGGCAATCCCTGCTGCCCGAAGGTGGTCTGCTGCCGCAAGTGGGTCCCCACCTGCGAGACCAAGGAGATCGAGGTCACCACGTGGAAGACCGAGTGCGAGCAGGTTCCCTACACCTACTGCGTGACGAAGTCTCGCTGCGAGACGCGGTCCCGCACGGTGTGCGTGCAGAAGAGCCGCTGCGAGGAGCGGACCCGCACGTACTGCGTGAAGCTCCATCGCTGCGAAGAGCGGACGCGGAACTACTGCGTCACGAAGATGGTGCCCGAGACCCGCACCAAGACGGTGTGCGTCAACAAGAGCCGCTGTGAGACCCGCACCCGCGAGATCACGGTCAACAAGTGCGTCCCCGAGACCCGCACCCGCGAGGTCTGCTACACGGTGATGGTCCCGGTCCAGAAGACCCAGACCTACTCCGTGTGCGCCAGTGACTGCGTCGAGGAGCAGAAGACCGAGTCCTACACGGTCCGCGTTCCCAAGACGGTCACCAAGAAGGTGTGCGTCCAGGTGAAGAAGTGCGTCGAGGAAGAAGTTCCGGCCGGTGACGCCGGTGCCTGCGGCAACGGCGGCAACGGTGGCCGGGGCTGCGGCAAGGGCTGCCTCAAGGGCTGCCGGAAGGGCTGCTGATCCGACGACCCGCCTGACGGCGGCAACGTCCCCTGTGTTGTGAATGCGACGGGCCGGGTGGGCCTTCCCACCCGGCCCGCCTGCTTTCCGGCCGGCACGAGCACCCGGGAAGCCGCAGCGGCCCGGCGTGCGGGTCACTCCGCCGCGGTCGCAACCCGATCACGGCCCGCATGCTTGGCGGCATACAGTCCGCGATCGGCCCGTGCCACGAGGGTCTCCGGGGACGAGCCCGAGGGGATCGCGACCGCTGCGCCAACCGAAACCGTGACGATCCCGAGGGGCCGAGACGGATGAGGCAGCCGGGCTGCCCGAACGCGGTGAACGATTCGGTCCGCCACCGCCAGCCCCTGCTCGAGATTCGCATCGGCGAGGATTGCCAGAAACTCCTCGCCCCCCCACCGGCCGATCACGGTTCCGGGGGTATGGCACGCGTCCCTGACGATGGCCGCGATCCGTTGCAGGCACTGATCACCGGCACGATGCCCGCCAGCATCGTTCACGGCCTTGAAGTGGTCGACGTCGACCATCACGACTGCCAGCGATAGCCGCTGCTCCCGACAGCGGATCCATTCGGCTTCGAGCGTCGCGTCGAGCTGGCGACGGTTCGGGAGCCCCGTCAGGGCGTCCGTCGTCGCGAGCGCAAGCAGGCTCCTCGTCGTGGCGGAATCCCTGGCATGGTTGGCCAATGCGAGTTCGATCGTCACCCTGAGCTCACCCGGCCGGAAGGGCCTGAGGAGGTATCCAACCGGACTCACTTCGATCGCCCGGGCGAGACTGGCCTCGTCGGCCTTGGCGGCGAGAAACACGATCGCAGCGTCGTGGCCCCGCTTGATACGGCGAGCGGTCTCGATCCCGTCGCCACCCCCTGCCAGTCGGACATCCACGAGCACCAGCGCCGGCCGCTCCCGGGCCGCTGCCGCCACGGCTTCCTCTCCCGACTCCACCACGGCGCAGATTTCATAGCCCGACGCCTGGAGTTCCTTGGACAGGTCGACACCGGTGTCGGCCTTGTCTGCGACGATCAGCACCCGCGGCAACCCTCCGGAATCCGTGCTCATGACTCGTTCCAACGGGGCAACACGACCGGCTCGGCGAGGTTGGAGGTCGGCAGGCCGATCGACGCCGGCTGCATCGCCCCATCCTCCGACCCTGCCGATCCTCCCATCGCCGATCGGCGGCGTCCAGCAGTTCCCACCCGCGCTGTGGCCTGCGGTATCTTCTGTTCAAAACCACCTCGCGATGGCAGGCTTTGGCATCGGGCCAGCATGGGTGGCTCCACCTCGATCACGGTCTGTGGTGGGCGTTCCTGCTCTCGGAAACCATCGCCACCTTCTGCTTCGCGCGACTCTGGCAGCGGAGCGGCGTGCGAACCGACGTCGCGTTCTACGAACTCCGCTACTCCGGCCGTCAGGCCGGCCTGGCCTCGGTCGCGTAGACACGGCAGTGCTCGAGGTAGGCCTTCTCGTGGGTCGCGAGCAGATCCACCACGCTCGCCCAGAGCCAGGAGGGCGCTTCGAGCGTCTTGGAATGGTGGGCGTCGAGTTCCTGCTGCCATGCCTTCCTGGTTGGCTCGTCCATCTGCCGGGCGTGGGCCTTGCCCACGACGCCGGCCAGAAACCTGGCCAGTTTCATCGCCTCGTCGCAGGTTAAATCGGCCACGTCGAACTTGAGATCCTGGGGCAACAGTTCCCGCACGAAGACCGGTCGGTCGAGCACCTTGGCGGCGAGCATCCGGTCGCCGAGGGCCGGGGAGAGGTGCCAGGCTCCCTGCACCACCCGCTCCGCGTGGTCGGCAGGCATCGGAACCTCGGTGTCGTGGGGCGCGAGCGCCGGCACGGCCTCCTTGATGTCGATCAGGCAGAGCTCCCCCTTCTTGCCACCGACCGAAACCAGCACCGCACACCGCAATAGACCGAGCGAACTACAGCCTTTCACCCAGTAGGCGGCATCGACCACGTCGATCGGCGCGTCGTCCTCGCGCGACCTGAGGCCCGTCACCAGCCGTCGCCCTGCATCGGTGGCAAAGAGCGACTCGACCGACGCCCGCTCCTCGTCCGACAGCGGCCAAAAGGTCTTGCCAAGTGGGATGGTCGGGGTCGTGTCCTCGATCCGCTCGCGGGCCAGATCCTTCCAGGTGCGCTTGTGCGCCGCCTTCATCGCGGCCTGGACGACCGCGGGCAGTTCGTCGTCGGCATCTGCGACTGGGGCGAAGCTCTGCTCGTAGCCCTCCACGATCTGCTCCATCATCCGGGCCGTGGTCACGCCGGGCAGGTCGGAGCCGCGGGCGGCGCTGGCCATCGACAGTCCAAGGCGGATCAGGTCGTGGGCAGGGTTGCCGATCACGGTCTGGTCGAGGTCGCGAATCTGGATCGAGATGGTGCCCTTGGCGCTGGCGATCGGGCCGATGTTGCCGGCGTGGCAATCGCCGCAGATCCAGACCGGCGGACCGACCGGCAGCAAGCGCCCCAGGCTCCCATCCAGCCAGTCATAGAAGTTCTTGGTGTTGCCGCGCACGTAGGCGTGGGCGGAGCGGGCCATCTTGAGCTGCCGCCGGGCCTTGAGGGCGGCGGGCCGTTCGGTGGGCGCAGGGAGGGTGAGGTCCTTGGCGGTCATGGCATCGTGCCCAGAGGGGGCGGCCACGGATCCTCGCCGTGCCCGGTGAAGGCATCATGAACCGCGGAAGTCGGCTCCGCAACCATCCGCGGCGGGTCTGGCGAGTCGTGGTTTCCTCGGAGTGAGAGGGAGCCCACGAGGGCTCCTCACACGGGGCAGCCGCGTACTGTGTTGCCGGGCCTCCGAGTCGCAGCCCACGGTCGATACGGTTTGATTGATCCGCCGCGAGGTCTCGAGCGTTGCGCGTGAGCAATTCGCCGGATTCCGTGCCCCACCACTACCAGGGCAGGCCGGTGAGCGGCGAGAATCCGGGTATGCAAGAACCAGCCCGCGACTGCACGCTCCGGCCGCGGCAGATCTCCCGCCGGGAGTGGCTCGCATTCACCGCCGCGGTCGTCGCTACCGCGCCTCGGTTCGCCCTGGCGGCTCCCCGTCGCCGTGGGATTCCGCTCGGGTTCGATAATTTCGCCGTTCGGGCGATGCAGTGGAATGCCCGCCAACTGATCGACCATGCGGAGTCGCTCCGCTGCGACTCCCTCTTCATCACCGACTTCAGTCCCTTCGAGGGCAGGCTCGACGATACCTCACTCGAGGAGATTCGCCGCTACGCCACCGACCGGGGCGTCGCGCTCGTGCTCGGGTCGTGGAGCATCTGCCCGACGTCCAAGACCTTCCGGACTGATTGGGGTAGCGCGGCCGAGCACCTCGCCACCGGCATCCGCATGGCGAAGGTGCTGGGCTCGCCGGCCTTTCGCGTCGTGCTCGGCAACCAGGAAGATCGCGGCACACCGGGCGGAATCCAGGCCCGCATCGCCGACACGCTCGAGGTGCTCGAGGAGTGCCGGCCGCTGGCCGAGGATGCCGGCATCAGAATCGCCGTCGAAAACCACGCCGGCGACATGACCTCGCGGGAACTGGCCGGGCTCGTGGCCGAGGCGGGGACGGGCGTGGGGGTGAACTTCGACTCGGGCAACGCCTGCTGGACCCTCGAGGATCCCGTCCGGGCCCTCGAACGGCTCGCCCCGCACGTCGTCACCACGAGCCTCCGCGACACAATGATCTGGCAGGCACCTGCCGAGGCTGCGTCCCCAGGCGGCGTCGTCTGCCAGTGGACGGCGATGGGCGAGGGCTGCACCGATCTTGTCGGGTTCTTCGATCTGTTCGAGAGAGCCTGCCCCGGTGTGGCCGTCCACATCGAGACGATTTCGGGGTTTCCCCGCTCGTTCCCCATCGACGATCCGGACTTCTGGCGTCTCTTCCCCGAGGCCAGGGCCGAGGATCTCGCGGCCTTCCTCGCCTTGGCGAGAAAGGGCCGGCCGCTTCCCCGGTTCACGCCTCCGCCCGGCGGCGATCGGACAGCTGCCGAGAAAGACTATCAACTCGCTGAACTCGTCCGCAGCATCGACTACTGCCGCGACGTGCTCGGCCTCGGCCTGCGATCGGCGTGACGGTGACGAGTTCGCCGGTCAGGGTCGGCCGCAGACACTGAGCTCGCCCTGTACCTTACTGCGTTGTTCGGCGGCTCCTTCGCCGCGGTCTCAATCGGCTCGAATCCAGCGGAAAAAAGCGATCCATGCCGGTTCTGGCCGGTCGGCCTGGTCGTCCGCCGCGAGAAAGGCATCAAAGCGTATCGCTGCCGCTGCGACCAGGCTATTCTCTCGGCGAGTTTCTCCGCCTCCCTCGCCCCGCCAACCGCCTCATGATATCCAGAGCTCCTGCCCCGGCGACGCCCGTAGAGCTCGCCGGAATGAACGTGGCCGGCTTCTGCGCCGACATCGAGCGGCTGAAGGCCGAGACCTACCGGCAGATCGGCCCAGCCGACTTCGCCCACCTGCGGAAGATCGAGCGCGTCGGCAGGGTCGCGGCCGTCCTCGGCTTCGCGACCGCCTGGACCTTCCCCAATCCGATCACGGCGTTCCTGCTGAGCCTCGGCCAGTTCACCCGCTGGCTGCTCGCCCACCACATCACCCACCGCGGCTACGACCGCGTGCCGGGAATTCCCGCCCGCTACACGAGCCGGGTCTTCGCCCGCGGCTGGCGGCGCTACGTCGACTGGTTCGACTGGCTCGACCCCGACGCCTGGGATCACGAACACAACAATCTCCACCACTACCACACGGGCGAGGAATCCGATCCGGATCTGGCCGAGCGAAACCTGGAGTTTCTCCGGCAGATGCGGGTGCCGGTGTGGATCAAATACGTGCTGCTGGCCCTCGCGGCATGCACCTGGAAGGTCATCTACTACGCCCCCAACTCTTTGGGAGTGCTCGACCCGGTGACCCGCCGGCGGCTCCACCATTCGCAGGTGGTCGCCTTCACGATCGGGAGCGTGTTCGACCTTCGCCGGGCGTCGGTGCGGCGGCTGTGGCTCACTTGCTATCTGCCGTACGCCACCTGGCACTTCGTCGCAGTGCCGCTGATGTTCCTTCCGCTGGGAATGACAGCGGTGTGGTGCGTCCTCGGCAACAAGCTGCTCGCGGAGGCGATTACCAACGCCCACGCCTTCCTGGTGATCGCCCCCAACCACACCGCCGACGACCTCTACCGCTTCTCCTTCCACTACCACCGCAAGGAGGAGTTCTACGTGACCCAGGTGGTGGGATCGGCGAACTACCACTGCGGGGACGATCTCACCGACTACATGAGCCTGTGGCTCAACTACCAGATCGAGCACCACCTGATTCCCGACCTGCCGATGCGGCAGTATCGCCTGCTCCAGCCGCAGGTGAAGGCGCTCTGCGAGAAGCATGGAATCCCCTACCGCCAGGAGAGCGTCTTCCGGCGGTTCGGGCGGATGCTCGACGTGGCCGTCGGCCGGACGAGCATGCGGGAGCTCGAGGCGTTTCCCCGGGAGTTGGTCGCTGGCGAAAGGCCGCTTTCAGCACGTCCCCGGGCTACGGTCGCCGGGGCGTAAAACCGCGGTCGGCTGGCTGCCGCATGAGCCGCAGCACCGTGGTGGGCCTGCATCGATCGCATCGGTGCCGGCCGCCAGGGAGAGTCTTGGCACGACTCTCCCGAGCCGACTCCAGGACTCCTCCGCACGCTCTGCAACATCCTCTCCAAGCAGTCGGAATGACGGCGACGGGGTGTCTGATTTCTGGCAGAATCTTCGTGACTATGACCCGGCTCTCTGGATTCCGTGTGCCGACCTGGCCACGTCGATCGTGGTCGTCGCGACCGACTGGGGCGCTCGCTCCGGCCATGCTCGCGCTGGTGGTGATCGCGGCCGCGACCGGCTGCCGGAAACCGTCGCCGGCCGCCGCGGCCCCAGCCACCGCAGCGGCCGACGTAGTGGTCACCACGCCGCGAGCGGTCAGGCTGCCTGACTACCTGGAGGTCACCGGCCGTATTGACGCGGAACTGGTGGTGGACGTCCGCAGCCGGGTCACCGGCTATCTCACCAAGGTGGCTTTTCAGGATGGCCAATTCGTGGCCAAGGGGGATCCGCTCTACGAGATCGACGACCGCCCGGCCAGGGCCAAGCTCGACGAGGCGGTCGGCGTGATCGAGCAGCTCCTGGGGGAGCAGCGGTTCCTGAAGGTTCAGGTAGATCGCTATGAGAAGCTCGTCGCCAAAGGGGCGGCGAGCCGGCAGGATTTCGACAGTTACAAGGCGAAGCTCGATGAGAACGCTGGGGCTCTGATCGCGGCCCGGGCCCAGCACGAGTCGGCACGGCTGAATGTCGAGTTTTGTTCCATCGCGGCACCGATCACCGGCCAGATCGGCCGCACGCAGCTGCAGGTCGGCAACCTGATCACGCAAGACACGACCACGCTCACCACGATCGTGTCGGTCGATCCGATCTTCGTCTATTTCAACGTGGACGAGCCGACCTTTCTCAGGCTGATGGGCCGGGCACGGCAATCCGGCCAGGGCCCGGGAATCGGGCCTCGGGCGACGGTGGCGAACGTCGGGCTGGTGGACGATGTCGGCCGCAGCTATCCCTATCTGAGCAAGATCGAGTTTCTGAACAACCAGGTCGACACAAAAACGGCCACGATCACCATGCGGGGCCGGCTCGCCAATCCCTACTCGGCCGACCCCGCCGCACCCCGGCCGCCGCTGTTTCGCCCGGGCCTGTTCGCCCGCGTGCGGCTGCCTCTGGGCGATGCCCTGGAACGGCTGTTCGTGCCCGAGTCGGCCGTCGGCAGCATTCAAGACCGCAAGATTGTCTGGCTGGTCGGCGCCGATGATCTGGTCTCGGCCAGCGAGGTGACCCTCGGACAAAAACTCGGCAGCTGGATCGCCGTGGTGGCGACCGACCCGGCTCGGCCCCTCACGGCCGCCGATCGAATCGTGGTTCGCGGACTGCAGCGGTGCCGGGAAGGCAAGCCAGTCAGCCCGAGTCCCGCCGCTGAGAGCAGCCTCGATCTGGCGAGCCTGGTCGTGCCGGCGGCGGCTTCCCCCGAGCAAACCGCTCAGCCGCCGACCGCAGCGGATCCCGCCGTCGCGCCCGGCCCAGAGCTACACCCAGAGCCGCCGCCAGCTGCAGCCCTGCCGGATGCCGCCCCGGCCCCGCCACCGTCTGCCGTGGAGTCGCTGCCCCCGCCGGGCAACGGATCGCCGTGATCTCGCGGTTCTTCATCCGGCGGCCGATCTTCGCGGCGGTGATCTCGATCGTGATCACGCTGGCCGGCGGAGTGAGCCTGCTCTCGCTGCCGATCTCGCTCTTTCCCCCGGTCGCGCCGCCGATCGTGCAGGTGTACTGCGCGTATCCGGGGGCCAATGCGGCGGTCGTCACCGACACGATCGCCGCGCCGATCGAGCAGCAGGTCAACGGCGTCGACAACCTGCTCTACATGCAGTCGCAGGCGACGAACGACGGCAGCTACGTGCTCCAGCTCACATTCGAGGTGGGGGCCGACGCCAATCTGGCCCTCGTGCAGACCCAGAATCGGGTCCAGCTCGCGATGCCGCTCCTCCCCCCGGTCGTGCAGATTCAGGGCGTGAGCGTCAAGAAGCGGTCGCCTGACATCCTGATGACGGTCGATCTCGTGTCGCCCGATGGGCGGTACGATGACGTCTTCTTGAGCAACTATGCCACCGTCCACCTGCGGGATGAACTGCTCCGCTGCCCCGGCGTCGGCGACATCCTCCTGCTCGGGCAACGAGACTATTCGCTGCGGGTCTGGCTCGATCCCGAGCAGCTCGCCGCCCGGGGGCTGACCTCCCAGGAAGCCCGCGACGCGATCAAGGCCCAGAACGTGCAGGTGCTCGGGGGCGTCAGCGGCCAGTCTCCCGCCGACGACGACCAGCAGTTGCAGCTGGCAGTCGCCGCGGTCGGCCTGCTCTCCACGCCCGAGGAATTTGGGGCGATCGTGCTCCGCGCCGACCCGTCCGTGCCCGGCACACCGCTGGTGCGGCTGCGGGACGTCGCCCGGATCGAACTGGGCGCGGCCAGCTACGACCAGACCTGTCGCTACAACGGGCAGATGGTGGTGGGGATGGCCGTGTTCCAACTGCCCGAAGCCAACGCGCTCGAGACCTCCTGGGCGATCCAGGCGAAGATGAAGGAACTGGCCACCCGGTTTCCCGCCGGGCTCGAATACGTCATCGCCTACGACACCACCCCCTTCATCACGGAGTCGATCGTCGAAGTGGTGAAGACGCTCCGCGATGCGATCCTGCTGGTGGGGCTCGTGGTGCTACTGTTTCTCCAGAGCTGGCGGGCCACGCTGATTCCGCTCGTAGCGGTGCCGGTGGCGATCGTGGGCACGTTCGCCGCGATGGCGGCCATGGGCTTCAGCCTCAACACGCTGTCGCTCTTCGGCCTGGTGCTGGCGATCGGCATCGTGGTCGACGACGCGATCGTGGTGGTGGAAAACGTCGAACGCTGGATCGGTCAGGGGCTCGATCCGTACGCCGCTGCGGAGCGGGCGATGACGGAAGTCACCGGCCCGGTGATCGGCGTGGCGGCCGTCCTCTCGTCGGTGTTCGTGCCCTGCGCGTTCATCGGCGGCGTGACCGGCCTCTTCTTCCGGCAGTTCGCCCTGACGATCGCGGTCTCGACGATTCTCTCGGCAGTCAACTCGCTCACTCTGAGCCCGGCCCTCGCGGCGATCCTCCTGCGGCCCCACGCCGCTCCCCCCGATTCCCTGGAGCGGCTCCTCGGCTGGGTGCTGGGGCCGGTGTTTTGGGTCTTCAACCGGTTCTTCGACGCGCTCACCAGCGGCTACGCCCGGGGGGTAGCGACGGTCGTCCGGCACGGCCGGCTGGTGCTCGTGGCTTACCTGTTCCTGGTGTTCATCACCTGGCAGTTGTTCGCTGTGTATCCGCAGGGCTTCGTGCCGCTGCAGGATCAGGGCTATCTGGTGGCCGGGGTGGAACTGCCCGACGGCTCTTCCGTGCAACGCACGAGTGAGGTGCTCGAGCGGGTCGATGCCCTGGCCCACACCGTGCCCGGAATCGCGGACACCTTCACCGTGGCCGGAATGTCGCTGATCTACAACGCCAACGGGCCGCACTGGGGCTCGCTCTTCCTCATGCTCGACGAGTATGAACATCGGCGCACCCCCGAGACCTCGATGTTCGGCATCATTCGGGAGATGCGGGAGCGTTGCCGCAAGGAAATCGTCGACGCCGAAGTGGGCATCTACCCGCCGCCGCCGGTCAAGGGGATGGGCATGGCCGGGGGATTCAAGTTCTACCTCCAGGATCGCGGCAGCCTGGGGCCCCAGGTGATGCAGGAAACGACTCAGAAACTTGTGGCCGAGATGGAAGGCTGGAAGCTCCCGTTCGTCGCGGGCAGCTACCGGGCCGACTCGCCGCAGTATTTCCTCGACATCGACCGTGACAAGATTCGCGGGCTCGGCATCCCGCTCTCGTCGGTCTTCACCGCCCTGCAGCTAGACGTGGGCTCGTTGACCGTCAACACCTTCAGCCGCTTCGGCCGCACCTGGCAGGTGAAGGTGATGGCCGACGAGGGCTTTCGCCGCAGCCTTGAGGATCTCCGGGAACTGAAGGTAGTGGCCCGCGATGGCGGGATGGTGCCCCTGGCTTCCGTACTCGAGGTTCGCCAGGCGATGGGGCCGGCGATCATGATGCGGTACAACCTCTACCCGGCGGCGCCGATCGTGGGGATTCCCAATCCCTTCGAGGGCGGTTCGGTGCTGATCGACCGCGTAGCCACCGCGACCCGGGAGGAACTGCCCGAGAACTTCTCCTATGAATGGACGGAGGTGTTCCTCCTGCAGATCGCGGCGGGCAACACGGCGGGGCTCTTGTTGGGGCTGGGCGTGATCCTCGTGTTTCTCGTCCTGGCGGCGCTCTACGAGAGCTGGATCCAACCCTTGGCTGTGATTCTGGTGGTGCCCTTGTGCCTGCTGGCGGCCGTGGTCGGCCTGCTGATCGCATTCCTGCCGATCGACATCCTCGCCCAGGTCGGGCTCGTCGTGCTGGTGGGGCTGGCCTGCAAGAACGCGATCCTGATCGTGGAGTTTGCCCGTCAGTTGCATGCCGAGGGGCACGACGCCCGCTCCGCGGCGATCACCGCTAGCCGGCTGCGGCTGCGGCCGATCCTGATGACCTCGCTAGCCTTCATTCTCGGGGTGGTGCCGCTGGTGATCGCCCGGGGTGCGGGGGCCGAACTCCGCTGGTCGCTGGGAGTCACCGTGTTTGCCGGCATGATCGGCGTGACGCTGTTCGGCATCTTCCTGACTCCGGTGTTCTACGAGAGGCTGACGTCGCTCGGGGACCGCTGGCGAGCCCGCGAGCCCGAACCGGAGGCGACCCGGTCATGATCGCGGGCTTCTTCATCGAGCGGCCGATCTTCGCGTCGGTGATCTCCATCGTGCTCGTGCTCTGCGGCGGGGTCGCCGCGGTCACCCTGCCGACCACCCAGTATCCCGAGATCACGCCGCCGACGATCGAGGTGTCGACGGTCTACCCCGGGGCAAATGCGGAGCTCGTCCGCGACACGATCGCCGCACCGATCGAGCAGCAGGTGAGCGGCGTGGAGAATGCCCTCTCGCTCAGCTCCCAGTGCACCAACGACGGCCGCTATCGCCTCACCGTCACCTTCGCACCAGGCACCGATCTCAACATGGCCCAGGTGCTCACCCAGGTGCGGGTCACGCTGGCGATGCCCAGCCTGCCCGACCTCGTGCAGCGGGAGGGGGTGGCGGTGCTGAAGAAGTCGCCTGCGGCGATGATGATCGTCAACTTCACCGCCGCTAAGGATGCCGCGGGCAAGCCCCTCTACGACGAGATCTTCCTCTCCAACTACGCCACGATCCAGATTCGCGACGAGTTGCTGCGGGTCGAGGGCATCGGCGACATCGACTTCATCGGGCAGCGAGACTACAGCATGCGGGTCTGGCTCGATCCGGAGCGGATGGCCGCGGTCGGCCTCTCGGCGGGCGACGTCCGCACGGCGCTCGAGAACCAGAACTATCAGATCACGGCCGGCAGCGTCGGCCAGCAGCCTGCCCCCAGGGGGCAGGCCTTCCAGATTCCGCTTTCGGCCGTGGGCCGGCTAGTGACGGTGCAGGAGTTTGGCAACGTGATCGTCAAGGAGACGCCGGCCGAAGACGGCGACGTGGCGGCCGTGATCGTACGGCTTCGGGACGTCGCCCGGGTCGAGCTCGGCGCCCAGTTCTACGACCAGATCTGCCGGCTCGATGGCGAGCCGAGTGTGGGTATGAACATCTACCAGCTGCCCGGCTCCAACGCGATCGCCGCCGCCGCTGCGGTGCGGGCCAAGCTGGCGTCCCTCGGCGACCGGTTTCCCAAGGGGCTCGAGGCCCGGGTGGTCTACGACACCACGCCCTTCATCGAAGAATCGAAGGCGGAGGTACTCAAGACGCTTCGTGATGCCACGATCCTGGTGGCCTTGGTCGTGCTCCTCTTCCTGCAGAACTGGCGGGCCACCCTGATCCCGCTGATTGCGGTGCCGGTGGCGATCGTTGGCACCTTCGCCTTCATGGCCGCACTGGGCTTCAGCCTCAACAACCTCTCGCTCTTTGGGCTCGTGCTGGCGATCGGCATCGTGGTCGACGATGCGATCGTCGTGGTCGAGAACGTGGAACGCTGGATCGAGCAGGGGCTCTCCCCGCGGGAGGCGTCGTTCAAGGCGATGCAGGAGGTCACTGGGCCGGTGATCGGCGTGGCCCTGGTGCTCTGCGCCGTGTTCGTGCCCTGCAGCTTCATCGCTGGGATCGTCGGCCAATTTTTCCGGCAGTTTGCCCTGACGATCGCGGTCTCCACGCTGCTCTCGGCGGTCAACTCCCTCACGCTCTCACCGGCGCTGGCCGCGATTCTCTTGCGTCCGCACGGCGCGGCTCCAGACCCCGTCGACCGCGTCCTCCGATTCACCTGCGGCTGGATCTTCCGCGGCTTCAACGCCGGGTTTGCCCTCCTGACGAAAGGGTACGCCTGGGCCGTGCGAGGCTCGCTTCGGCTGGCAGGGCTGATCCTGGTGGCGTTTGCCGGCCTGCTCGCGCTCACCTGGGTCTTGTTTACGCAGACGCCGGTCGGCTTCATCCCGGAGCAGGACAAGGGCTACTTGATCGCCGACGTGGTGCTCCCCGAGGGAGCGAGCGTGCAGCGGACCGCGGAGGTGATGGCGGCGCTCGAGCGGCGGGCGCTCGAGGAGCCGGGCGTGGCCCATGCCGTGTCGGTGGCTGGGCGGTCGGTGGTGCTCGGAGCCAACTCGCCAAACTGGGGCGCGATGTACGTCATGCTCGACGACTTCGCCGAACGGCGGACCGCCGCTGCGTCGTCGGAGCACATTGCGGCCCGGCTTCGCCACGACTGGCAGGCCACAGTGGATGACGCCCGCGTGGAGGTCTTCGGCCCGCCGCCCGTGGACGGCCTCGGCACGGTAGCGGGCTTCAAGCTCGCGCTCGAGGACCGGGGCGACTATGGTGCCGCCCAGCTGGAGGAGGCAACCGCGGCCTTGATCGCGGAGTGCCGAGAGGATCAACGCCTCACGGGCCTGTTCACAAACTACTCCGCCAGCGCGCCGTGGCTGTTTCTCGACATCGACCGCGACAAGGCGACGGCAGTGGGCGTGCGGCTGACGGATCTCTTCGAGACGCTGCAGGTGCAACTGGGCTCGTACTACATCAACAACTTCAACCGCTTCGGCCGATCATGGCAGGTCAACGTGCAGGCCGACGCCCGCCACCGTGGCGACATCCGCCAGGCCATCGACGAGCTCAAGGTGCCGGGCCTTGATGGACGGGCGGTGCCCTTGGCAACGCTCGTGCAGGTGAAGGATCGTGTCGGTCCGTCGCTCATGATGCGATACAACCTCTATCCGACGGCGGCCGTCTACGGCGAGCCTGCAGTCGGGACGGGCAGCACCTCGGCGCTGGCGATCGTGCAGGAGCACTTCGATCGGCTTCAGGGAGAGGCGACCATTCCGCCGCTGTTTGCGGCCGAGTGGACGGAGATGGCCTTCATGCAGATCCGCTCCGGGGCCACCGCCACCTTCCTGTTCGTGCTCGGCGTGGTGCTTGTGTTTCTCGTGCTTGCGGCCCTCTATGAGAGCTGGGCCCTGCCGCTGGCGGTGATTCTCGTGGTGCCTATGTGCCTGCTCTCGGCGCTCGTCGGCATCCGGCAGGCGGGCATGGAGATCACGATCTTCACCCAGATCGGCTTTGTGGTGCTCGTGGGACTCGCCTGCAAGAACGCGATCCTCATCGTCGAGTTTGCCCGGCAGCTCACCCACGAAGGGAAACCGCTCCTGGAGGCCACGGTGGAGGCCAGTCGGCTGCGACTGCGGCCGATCCTGATGACGTCGCTGGCCTTCATCCTCGGCGTGTTGCCGCTGGTGGTCGCCGAAGGCGCGGGCGCCGAGATGCGCCGCACGCTCGGCCTGGCCGTGTTCAGCGGGATGCTCGGCGTGACGCTGTTCGGCATCTTTCTCACCCCGGTGTTCTTCTTCACGCTCCTGCGCAACGCCGGCAGACCCAAGGGCTCCCCGCCCGGGGAAGTCGGCGAAACAGACGCCAGCCCCCACGCATAGGCACCATGCCGATTGCCCAGATTTGGCGGCTGGCACCTTCCTCGCTCACGCCTCCAGATCGTCGCCGAAGCCGCCGGGGCGGTGGAAGGGGCCGCGGTCGCGGACAGTGACGAACGCCCAGGCGAGAAACAGGCCGCAGGTGATGAGAAAAAAGACCGGAAGCAGGCCGACCACAAACCGGAAGGCGGGCATCTCGGGAGCCGTACCGGCCGCGGCTTGGCTGCCGGTCAGGCCGACCGCCTCGACCCCCGTCACCGCGCCGGCAAAGGCGAGGCTCATCAGGCCGTAGCTCACGTTGACCGCGAGTCCACGAAAGCTCAGCACCGTTGCCCGTCGATCGGATCCAACGAGCTGGTTGAGATAATGGCTCTGGAGGAAGACGACCATGCGGATGACCAGCGAGAGCAGCATCGCGAACAGCACACCCCACCACGGTACGAAGCAGCCGGTGCCAATTAAACCGATCAGGGTGACGGCGATGAGCACGAGAAAATTCCGCCAGGCGTTGGTCTGCATCGCCAGGCGGCGGATCGGCCCCGCGGCGAGCAAGCTCACGGCCGCCGATCCCGCGCCGACGAAGCCGAAGGCCGGCTCGGGAATCTCGATCTGCCGATAGATTTCGCTGGAGACAACCAGCAGCTGACGGATCGGCTGATCGCACAGCACGCCGGCCACGATCACGACGAGCACAAGCGGATGGGACATGATCCAGCCGCCGGTCGAGAGCGTCTGCCGAAACGGCGCCAGCAGGCCGGGTCCCGGGCCAAGGCCCTCCCGGGGTGGCTCGCGCATTGCGAGCGTCACGCCCACGGCTCCCAGAGCCGACCCGAGCGTCAGCCACACCGGCAGCCGAAACGTATCGGCTGCCGTGAGGGTGGCAGGCAGGCCGAGCGCCGCCGCCACCGCATTGAGTGGCCGGGGGTCATAGACGAGCCCTCCGGTCACCATCGCCACAATCGTGACCACGGCGCCCGCCTGCATGAGCCGCTCGAGCACCCGCGGCCAGCGGGCGGCCTCCCCGGCAGCCTGGAGCGAGTCGTAGGCGAGCGCCTCGTCGGCACCCGAGGCGAAGGCTTCGGCGGCACCGCTCACGATCCGATTGAGCAGCAGCGCGGGAAAGACCCAGACCGACGGCACCGGCACCAGGCAGAGCAGGAGCATCTCCACCACCATCAGGCCAGCCGCCGCCACGAGCAGTCGTCGCCGGCCGACCAGATCGGCCAGCGCCCCCGAAGGCACCTCCAGCAGCACGATCGCCGCCGCCCACGCGGCGTTGAGAAGCCCGAACTGCTCGAGTGTGATCCCGAAATCGAGAAACAGGATCATGAAGACGGGATAATAAAACCGCACGTTGAACAGGATTCGAAACGCCACGAAGAGCAGCACGTTGCGACGGGCCAGCGCGGCGGCCGACGGTGGAGTGGGCGGTTGATCCATCGCTGACCTCAGGAGCCTGCCGGAGGGTGCTTTCCTCGCGGCAATCGACTGTTCTAGCGTCTGCCTGAAAAGGCTACCGTTGGCCCGAGAGTGAGCCGCATTGGTATCTGGCAACGACGGCAAAGCCGCGAGATTGCCCGATCCGGCGTTCGGCTGTCCTCAGGGGGGGTAAGCCACGGGCGTCCACGCCTACGGTGAAGGCGTTGAGTTGCGGCAGTAGAGATGTCGCACTCCGACCTATATCATCCGGACTGCTCGGGATTGCCGCGTTGGATGCCAGCCCCGCCCTGATCCGCGACACCCTGCCATGACCGCCCACCGATCACCGGTCCAGTCTTTTCTCGAATCGCTGCACGCCCGGTTTACCAGCGTCAGGGACGGTCAGGTCGCCGCCTACATCCCTGAGCTTGCGAAGACGGATCCCGACCTGTTCGGCATCTGTCTAGCAACCGCGGACGGATACCTCTACGAGGCTGGTGACTCCAGGCACCTGTTCACGGTGCAGTCGATTTCCAAGCCCTTCGTCTACGGGCTGGCCCTCGACGACAACGGCGTGCAGCATATGTTGTCGAAGACGGGGGTGGAGCCGAGCGGTGATGCCTTCAACGCCATCAGCCTCCACAGGGTGACCGGTCGCCCCTTCAACCCGATGATCAACGCCGGCGCGATCGCCACGACGGGGCAAGTTCGAGCCGACTCACTGGAGCATCGGGTAACGCGGATCCTCGAGATGTTCGGCCGCTACACCGGCCATCCGATGCGGGTCGATCCCGCCGTCTATGACTCGGAGAATCGGACCGGTCATCGCAACCGGGCCATCGGTCACCTCCTGCGCAATTTCGATATTCTCGACGCCGAGCCGACGGCGATCGTGGACGCCTATTTCCAGCAGTGTGCGATCGCCGTGCATTGCGCTGATCTGGCCCTGATGGGGGCCACGCTGGCCAACCAGGGAGTCAATCCGGTCACGGGAGTGCGGGCCATCGAGGACACGCACGTGGAGAACGTCCTCAGCGTGATGGCTTCGTGCGGGATGTACGATTTCTCGGGGGGCTGGATCTACAACGTCGGCATGCCGGCCAAGAGTGGCGTGTCCGGTGGGGTGCTAGCCGTCCTGCCCGGACAGTTCGGAATCGGCGTCTTCTCGCCGCGGGTCGACGAACAAGGCAACAGCGTCCGTGCCCTTAAGGTCTGCGAGGAGGTTTCGCGGGCCTGGGAGTTGCACCAGTTCAACCCGCCCTACTGCCCGATGTCGAGTCGCCGGCTGTCCTATTCCTGCGCCGAACGGAGTTCGAGCCGCATCCGGCACCCGGGAGAACTCGCCTGCGTGCGCGACCATGGATCGCGGGTCCGCGTGTTCGAGATCCAGGGCAACCTGGCCTTCGCGACCACGGAATCTATCGTGCGTGATGTGATCGCCGCCTCCGGCGAACAGCGCAGCGTGATCCTCGATTTCCACCACGTGACCACTGTCAACGGCGCCGCCGCGCGGCTGCTCGCCGATCTGGCGGTGGAACTGGAGCGGCGCGGCACCGTCACGTTCTTCACCCACACACCACGGCTGCCGAGCCTACGGCCGCAGGTGGCGGCACAGTGGACCGATGCCGCCGCCGTGGAGCGCCTGTTTCGCTTCCCTTCCACCGACCTCGCCATGGAGTGGTGCGAGGACGATCTGCTGGAGACGCTTCCCCGGTCGGTGCCTTCGCGGCTGGACGATCTGCGTACCTTCGAGATCACCGCCGGATTGAACGGCGAGGAAATCGAGGTGCTCGCCCGGTTGCTGGGCCGGCAGCGGTATTCGCGCGGCGAGTTCATCATCCGGCGAGACGACGAGGCCACGAATCTGTTTCTCATCATGACCGGGGTCGTGGGGGTATGGTTGGGGGAACCGGGAACGGGCAACCGCGTGGCCAGTTTCTCCGTGGGCACCATGGTGGGCGAGTTGGCGTTTCTGGACGGAGCGCGACGATCGGCGCACGTGGTAGCCGAGAGCGACGTGGAGTGCAGCCTGTTCGACGTGGGCGACTTTCTCCGACTCCAGGAGAGTCACCCCAGAATCCACGCCACGATCCTCCGCAACCTAGCCGTGTCGCTGGCCACGAAGCTCCGCAAGGTCAACCGCGACGTGAGCATCCTCTCAACGCAGCGCGGCTGACACGGCCGGTCGCTCCCTGGCCTTCGGTCTCTCATGAGGCCCGGTGCTCATCGGCCGAGCGACGGCCGCAGAGGTGCCATTGACCAGACTATCCTTCGCACATCCCATGCCCGCATCAAGGCTGTGACCACTTGCGGGCTACCGCGGCTTCCGACCGCGGAGCCATTCAGGCCAGATGCACCAGGCGTCGAACCCGGCGGGGGGTTGCTTGCCGATGTAGTCGTCGCATGCGCCGCCATCGACGCTCGGCAGCGGCTTGCAGCACTGGCCGCTGGCGGCGAGCTCCTCGAGCCGCAACTGCCAGCCGCCGCCGAGCGCCCGGTAGATCTGGGTCATACCCTTGGCCACCCCGCCGACGTTGTCGTTGAGCCTGACCTGCTCCGTCACCTGGGTCTGCTGCACGACGAACACCCGGTTGAAGTCGCTCGCCCCCTCCTTGTATTGAATCTCGACGAGCTCAGCCGAGCGGCTTGCGGCCTCGACCGCCTCCGCCTGCTTGATGGCGGCAGCCCGGGCCTTGATCGCGGTCACGATCCCGTCCTCGGCCTCCCGGCCCGCCCGCAGCACGGTCTCCTGGTAGGCCGTGGCCAGCGACTGAAACTTCGCATCCTGCTGCCGGATGTTGTTGAGCAGCCGGCCGTAGTTGAGGATCTTCCAGTCGACCACCGGCGCCACGAAGCCAAACTGGGAATCCGACTCGAACAACTGACCGAGTTCATTGGCATACACGCCGAGATAGCCGTTGATCGACAGGGACGGGTAGAGTTCCGCCTCGGCCACCCCGATCTGGGCGCACTGGGCGGCCACCAGCCGCTCGGCCTGCCGCACGTCGGGCCGCCGGCGGAGCAGATCGGCGGGAATGCCGATTGCGAGCGATGCCGGCACCGTGGGAATCCCCCCCTCACCGAGCCGCAGCGCGAGATCTTCCGGAGGGATGCCGAGCAGGAGACAGAGGGCGTTGGTCGCCAGTCGCGCCTGCTGTTCGTAGGTGGGGATCAGGGCCTCGGTCTTGGACAGGTTGAGCTTCGCCTGCGAGACGTCGAGTTCGCTTGTGATCCCGCCCTCGAACCGGTCGATGGCCACCTGGAGCGAGTCCCGCTGAATGCCGGCCAGGCGTTTGAGGTCGGCCACCTGCTTCTGGGCGACGCGATACTCGACGTACCGATCGGCGACGTCGGCGATCAGCGTCACGAGCACGCCGTCATACTCCTCGACGCTCGCCTGATACTTCGCCCCCGCCGACTCGATGTTGCGGCGGAGCTTTCCCCAGAGGTCGAGTTCCCATGACAGATTGAAGCCGGTCTGCCAGAGGCTGAAGGGCGGAATCGAGAGGTTCTGGAACGCCCCGACGTTGTTGCTCAACTGCCAGCGGGCATACTGGCCCAGGGCGTTTTGCGACTGTGGAAAGAACCCGCCCACGGTGATGTTGTAGGCCGCCCGGGAGGCCAACACCCGAAAGCCTGCCTCGCGGAGAGAGAGGTTCTGCTCATAGGCCTGCAGCACCAGCTGGTCGAGCACCGGGTCGTTGAACTGCCGCCACCACTGGGTCTCGACGTCGGAACCCGACCGCACCTGCGGATCGTCGGCATCGATCCACGAGTACTCGACCGGGGCCACCGGCCGTAGATAGCTGGGCCCTACCTTCATGTGGTTCCGCCAGTACTGCCCCCACGGTGTGCAGCCAGGCGCACCCAGGCCGCACGCTGCCACGAGCAGGCACAGGGCCGCGGGTCGGAGCCAGCGGGTTGGCAGATGGTGGGTCATGGTGGCGGATGCCCGACTCCGGCCGGCCCGTACTCGATTCGCTGGGCATTGCGTCGGCCCGCAGCCTGGCCGGTGGACGTGGTCCCACCGCTGAGATCGTGCGGTTTTCACGCT
>CAYVNX010000030.1:0-27685 GCA_964453165.1 uncultured Candidatus Kuenenia sp.
AACCAGCGCACCGAGAAACATCATACGCTTCATCGAGCCACATCTCCTTTGCTTGTGGACCACCGAAGTGTTCGTCCCGCTCGCGACGCTGTCACCCCGAGGATGTGATCCACGAACTTTTTTGCGACAGGCCTGTCGAGCCATTCCGTGACTCGAGAATTGCAGGTTACTGTCGCCCCCTGGTTGCCCGACGGGCACATGGATGCCCCGGGGGACACGGTGGCTATCGGCGGACGAATCGAAGCGGCTTGAACGTGCTCCAAGGTTTTTTCCTGACCGCCTGAAGGCCTGCGTGTCGGGCAAAAAATGCCGCGCATGACGACTGTTTCGTGGCTGCGGCGCGGCCTCCTGCGACCGTTACTGCTTGACGGAAAACCAGCCCGCGACCCGCAAGGTTTGACATTCCGAGGGCCGCGGCTGGTGAACCTTGCCGGTCGTCCGGAGGCCGCCGGCTCCGTTGACAGAAGCCCCCCTGCCGGTAGACTCTGCCAACGACTCTGGTGGCCTGCGGCGGCAGCTGCTCTCTGCAGGCAAACAGGGAACACCGGTGTGAATCCGGGACGGCCCCGCCGCTGTGTTCGGGCGATGCTCCGTCGGGCGACCTGCCTGGCTGGGCGAGAAGGCGACTGCATTCGAGCCATTGCGATGACCTGCCGGGTTTTGGCGGGTTCGGTTGCGAGAAGGCATGCAGCCGCCTGAGCCCGTGAGTCAGAAGACCTACCAGGCGTCATGAGTCTGCTGGACCGCGCGGGCGGGAAGGTGGGCACGGTCGTGCAAGCGGCCGGTTCGTTGACACACTCAGGATCCGAGGGTCGTCGGTTTCGTTCCCGGCAGGGTGCTCCGCCAGGCTGCGCGGTGGTCACCTTGGGTTGGGTTCGGAGACTGACGGTCGGGCGTTGCATGTCCACGACCTTGAATGACGGCCGCCGCGGCATGTCGCTCGTGGAGTTGTTGGTGGTCGTTGCGGTGATCGCGGCGCTCGTCGCCCTGCTCCTACCGGCCGCCCAGGCTGCCCGGGAAGCCTCGCGCCGGGCGGCGTGCGGGAACAATCTCCGCCACGTGGGCTGTGCGCTCCACGGGCATCTGCTCGCCCGGGGTCGGTTCCCCGTCGGTTGCCTGGAGTGGCGGGCCCCGGGCCGGACCGGCAAGGCGCGGTGCCTGGCCTGGTCGGCCGCCATCCTGCCCTGGCTCGAAGAGCAAGGGCTCCACGACCGGATCGACTTCGGCAGGCCCTTCGACGATCCCGCGAATGCTGCCGCCGCCGCCACCGAGGTGCGGCTCTACCGCTGTCCGTCGGCCGACCAGGGCGAAGCCGGCACGCTGGCGGGTCGCACCGATTACGGGGGCCTGACGGGCGAACGGATCACGTCGCCGAACAACCCTGAGAAGGGCGTCCTCGTTCACGACCGTGGCTTCGCGGTCCGGGAGATTTCCGACGGGCTCACGCACACCGTCTTCGTGGGCGAGTGCAGCCGCGGCGATTGGCCCGATGGTCAATGGATCAACGGCCGCAATCTGTTCGATCAGGCCTATGCCGTGAATTGGCCGACCTGGGAAGACGAGCTCCGCAGCCGCCACCCCGGCGGCGCGCTGGTTCTCTTCGGTGACGGGTCCATCCGTCTTTTGTCCGAGTCACTCGATGTTCGCATCCTGGCCGCCGCCTGCACGCGGGCCGGCGGCGAGGTTCCTTCCTCGGCGGGAGCAGCGCCATGACCTGCCTCGCCATCCGTACGCCCGGAGGTGCCGCTACTCACCGCTGAACCCGCCGTCGCGCTCGCGGCCGGTGGGATTTCGTCGACGCGTCGGACCCGAGTTGTCCGTCGTGAGGAGCTGCATTTTGCCTTGTTGTACGGAGTTGCCTGTCATGGGTCGTCTGTTGTTCGCGGCGTCGGTGTGCTGTGGTGTGTGGTTGTCCGGTCCCTCGAGCCTGGCCGAGGTGATCGATTTCGAAGATCTCACCGTGCCCGCATCGGGTTACTTCAACGGTGATCCCGGCACGCTTTCGCCGGGGCAATCGGTCGACCAGCCCTGGCAGTCGGGTAGCGTGTCGTTCGCCAACCTGTTCGGCGTCGACAGCTACGGTGGCTTCAACTACGAGTATTGGAACGGCTTCGCCTACTCGAACGTCGTCAACACGACCGACCCGGCCTTCACCAACCAATATGCCTCCTTTCCGGGTGGCGGCTTCCAGTCGAGCACCTATGCGGTCGCGTACGGTGACAGTGCGGCCGTGACCCTGCCGACTCCCAGCACGGTGGCCGGCTTCCGGATTGCGAACACCACCTACGCCGCCCTGACGATCCGGGACGGCGACCAATACGGCTTCACGGCCCCGCTTCCGCCCGGCGGTTGGTTCGCCACGACGGCGACGGGGAAACTCGGCGGCGGGGTCACGGGTACCGCGACCTACTACCTGGCCGACCTCCGCGGCGGCACCCCGCCCGGCATTCTCGCCGGCTGGGACTGGTTCGATCTCTCCGGGCTGGGCGTCGTGGACACCGTCGAGTTCGCCTTCTCCGGCTCCGATACCGGCACCTTCGGCCTGAACACGCCGGCCTATTTCGCCATGGACTCGCTCACGGTGAACGCCGTCCCCGAGCCGGCCTCGGTCAGCATGCTGGTCGTGATCGCGGGCTGGGTGTCAATCCGGTGCCGTCGCCGAACGTGAGTCACCGGCCCGGGGGCGGCAAAAGTCGCGTCGCGGGCGAGGACAACGGGATCCGCTGCGACGCGGAGCCCCCCGACTCGCGTCGGGGGCTTTGATGAATGCCGGGGCTGAGTTGGAAAAAGCCCCGGACGCGAGTCCGGGGGCACCGGGCTGTTGGGCGAGACCGGCCCCGATTGCCAGCCGGATACGCCCCGATTGCTCCGCGAGCGTTCGCCGATCGCCGAGCCTCCTGTTTCCGGGTTGTTCCACCATCGCTTAGGCATTGAAATAGGTTGGGGTCGCCGCGATGTGGGTATCCTGAAACCGTTGGCGGCACGGCTTTCCGTATTCGGTTCTTCGCATCCACCATGCTTCTCCTCATCGACAACTACGACTCCTTCACCTGGAACCTCGTGCAGCGGTTCGGGGAGATCGCTCCCGATCTTGCGGTGGAAGTGCATCGCAACGACCAGATCAGTTGCGACGAGATCGCGGCCAAGGCGCCGAGTCACCTGGTGATCTCGCCCGGTCCCTGTACGCCCGACGAAGCGGGTATCTCCTGCGATGCCGTGCGGCGGTTCTCCGGCCGGATGCCGATCCTCGGTGTCTGTCTCGGCCATCAGTCGATCGGCCAGGTGTTCGGCGGCCGCATCGTGCGGGCCCAGCGGCTCATGCACGGCAAGGTCGATCAGATCGAGCACACGGGCCGGGGCTTGTTCACCGGTATCTCCGAACATCCGATCGAGGCCACCCGGTATCACAGCCTCGTGATCGACCCGCCCACGCTACCACCGGAGTTCGAGGTCGACGCCTGGTCGGCCACCGCGGAGGGCGTCCGGGAGATCATGGCGATCCGGCACACGACGCTCCCCGTGTTTGGCGTGCAGTTCCATCCCGAGAGTTTTCTCACGCCGGTCGGCTATCAGTTGCTCCGGAGCTTCCTCGCCAGCGGGCCGCTGGGACGGCCCGTGGGCACCGCGGCCGCCGCTCGTTGAGGGGCAGGGGGCTTCATGATCGAACTCGCCGAAGCGCTCGCGCTCGTGGAGGCGACGTCGCAGCCCTTGGCCCCGCGGCGGCAACGCCTGCTCGACGCCTGCGGTCGGCGGCTGGCCGCGCCGGTTGCCGCCGACGTCGATTCGCCGCCGTGGGATCGGGCGATGATGGACGGCTTCGCGGTCTGCAACGCCGATCTCTGCGATGCGGCCGCCGGCCTGGTCGAACTCGACGTGATCGTCGATCTGGCCGCCGGCGACACGACTTCCCTGACGATCCGACCCGGAAGCTGTGCCCGGATCATGACGGGGGCCCCTCTGCCGCCGGGCGCCGAGGCCGTCGTGCCGATCGAGTTGGCCATCGATGGCACGGCAACGGCCCATGCCGGCAGCCGCGTGCGACTCTGCGACGCGTCGTTTCGGCAGGGGCAGCACGTCGCCCGCCAAGGGGCTGCCTTTCGGGCGGACTCGGTCGTGCTTTCCGCCGGCGGCCGGTTGGATGCCGCGGCGGTCGGGCTGGCGGCCGAGGCGGGTGCCACGCACGTGATGGTCAGCCCCCGTCCCCGGGTCGCGATCCTTTCCACGGGCAGCGAACTCGTGCCCTGCCACGTGCGGCCCGAGTTCGGCCAGACCCGCAACTCCAACGGACCGATGCTGTCGGCGGCCGTGGCGCTCATGTCCGCCGAAGCGATCCAGCTTGGCGTCGTCCCTGACCGGCCTGAGCCGCTGCGGGCTGCGATCGCCCAGGGTCTTGCAGCCGACGTGCTTCTGCTCTCGGGCGGCGTCTCGGTCGGTGACCGCGACCTGGTGCCGGAGACCCTCGTGGCGTCCCGCGTCGAGCAGGTGTTTCACAAGGTCCGGCTCAAGCCCGGCAAGCCGGTCTGGTTTGGTGCGTTGCGGCGCCTGGGTGGCCCGACCACGCTCGTGTTCGGACTCCCCGGCAATCCCGCGAGCAGCCTCATCTGCTTCGAGCTCTTCGTGCGTCCCGCCCTGCAGATCCTGGCCGATCGGCCGCGGCCTGAGTGGCACCTGCCGCGGGCCCGAGCCAGGCTCGTGGCGACGCTCAAGGGAGCAGGTGATCGGCCGGTGTTTCTGCCCTGTCGGCTGCGGGAGAGCGGGGCCCTGATGGAAGCCGAGCCACTTCCTTGGACGGGCTCCTCCGATCTCCTGGGGCTGGCGGCGGGCAGCGCGATCCCGGGTGCGAGGCCCGGCCTGATCGCTCTTCCGGCAGGCACCGGCCGGTTGGAGGCTGGGGCGGAGGTCGAGGTCGTGGTTCGAGCCTGAAGCCGCGTCGAGCCGGCCGGGCTACCCGACCAGGCCGAGGTCGCGGAGCTTGGCGAGGCACTCGTCCCGCTCCCGACACCGCTCGAGTCCCTGCCAGGTGGAATCCTGGACCGCCAGGAAATCGGCCTCGCTCGCCGGCACCTGGCCGCGGGCGGCGAGCCGACGGATCACCTCTCGGTCGAGTCTGGTCAGCCGCACCGCCTCCATCCGGTAATCGAGAAACGCCTCCCAGACGAGCGGGAAGAGCGGCGCAACGATCTCGCGGCCGATCGTTTCGGCGTATCGCCGAATTTCGAGCTGGGCGTGAGAGTCCATCCGCAGCGCCAAGAAGTGCAACAGGTTGTGGAGGTCGATCTTCCAGTAGGCCTCGGTGTAGGTGGAGAGCGGCAGATCCTTGCGGGCCTGCTCGCGGGCGATCCCCGCAGCGAGCCGCTCCTCGTAGACCTTCCGAGCCTGCTCCTGCAGGTCGCGTTCGGCTTCCGAGTGTCGGTGGCCGGCGTCGGTGGCGAGCGGCTCACCCGATCCCTGGCGGTTGCTCGCCGCCTGAGTCCGCCACTCGTCGTCCCCGGTGGCCTGCATGGCGTCGATCGCCAACGAATACCGCGTCGAGTATTCGTTAACGCTGGCAGTACGATGGCGAATCCACTGCCGCCAGCAGTCCATGGGCACACGGACCACGAACTTGAGCTCGGCCATCTCGAACGGCGTGGTGTGGGCATGCCGCAGGAGGTAGCGAATCAATTGCCGGTCGTCGCTCACCTTCCGGGTGCCGGCGCCGTAACTGACGCGGGCGGCCTGGACCACGCTCCCGTCGTCTCCCATGCAGTCGACGAGGGCCACGAACCCGTCGTCGAGGACGGGGAACTTCCGCCAGCGCAACGACTCGAGCAGGGTGGACCGCTCCAGAGGAGCCGAGTCGGGCGAGGCTGTCATGCCGGAAGCATCCCAGGGAAGGTGGAAAAGTCCCAAGGATGCGGCACCGGCCCCCGGCCGGTCAATCCTTTGCCAGCAATTCCTGGAGCAGCGTCGCCAGTTGGCGGGCGTCGTCCGACTTCCGCACGCGGTCGATCCGCGTCTTCGGAACCTCGAGCTTCGTCAGCGAGGTCTCGATGCTGTCCCAGAGCTTGGCCCGCTTCTTCCCCTCGGCGAGGTAGAGATCGGTCACCTGCTCGCCCAGCCGCTGGAGCAAGACGGTGTCGAGGTTGTCGTAATATCGCTTGACGATCGACTGCTGATACTTGGTGAGCTGGGCCATCGCTCGGCGCCTCCCGGGCGGGTCGGTGGCTGCCGTCTGGCGGGATGCCGACCCCATGGCTACAGTATCGTCCGGAGGTCACCGTCAGGTCGAGAGAAACCCATGCCTACCATCACGTTCACCAGCGAAAAGAAGGAAATCCAGGTCCCTGCCGGAGCGAATCTGCGGACGGAGGCGCTGCGGGCGGGCGTGCAGCTTTATCCCGGGGTCCATAAGGTTCTGAACTGCCACGGACTGGGACAGTGCGGCAGTTGCCGCGTGCTGATCACGAAGGGCATGGAGAACACGAGCCGGAAGGGGCTGCTCGAGACGGGCCGGCTGGCGGTTTCTCTGGCCGCGATCGGCAACGAGAAGACGATGCGGCTGGCCTGCCAGACGAAGGTCAATGGCGACATCACCGTCGAGACCAAGCCCCCGCTGAATCTCTTCGGCGAGAATTTTTTTAGTTGATGCACGGCCATCCTGGCCCGTCCGGCTCAACAGGCTCGTTCCCATGAAAGAGGTCGTTGCCGTCGTGCGGCCATTCTTGGCCGAGCGGGTGCTCGAGGCCCTCAGGCTGGCACCGATCGAGGCCTGCACAGTCCGCGAGGTGAAGGGCTTCGGACGGCAGAAGAGTTACCTCGACCAGTACCGCGACAGCGAATATTCGGCCGCCTTCCTCCCGAAGGTCGAAATTCAACTCTGGGTCGAAGACGCCCGCGTGGACGAGGTGATCGGGCGCATCACCTCGGTGGCCAGAACCGGCCGGATGGGCGACGGCAAGATTTTCGTCCTGCCGGCGGCCGGGGTGGATCCTCCGTCGGCCCTGGAGTGAGCGGTTGGGCAGCTCCTCGCCAAGCAGGGTGGAGCAGCATGGCGGCGTTTTTCCGCCCGCCTGAAGCTCCAGTGGAGCCGCGGGCCCCGTGGCCGTACACTCTGCCTGACCTGTACATCTTCTTTTATCCATCCAGCCCGCAAGGTTTCACATGTCGCGACTCAGGATCGGTATGTTCCAGACACCCGGCCTCACCGTGCCAGTCTTCTGTGCGGCCCTCTGTGTCTCGATCCTTGCGACGGGTGGCCTGACCCCCGCCCGTGGGCAGGAACTCGCCGCCCTCGGGACCGATCCGCTCGGACGTTCGGCCGGCTTCGAGCCCGTGAGTGAGGCCCGCCTCAATACGGCCCGGGGCCGGTTCCGCTCGGCCCTGGAGCGGCTTCGGGCCCTGCTCGATCGCAGCGGCAGCGGCGGTAACTGGCGGAAGTACCTCGACTGGCCGGAACTCGAACGGCAGGCCGTCTCGGCCGAGGCAGCCGACGTCGAGTCGCTCGGCAAGCTCTACCGGCGGCTCGATTCGGGCGCCAGCGGGCTTGAGATGCAGGAATTCGCGGGAGTGAGGCGGGCTCTGGGGGGATACCTCGAGGCCGTGAGCACGGCCCGAAATCCCGAGGCGGCGTCGGTCTACGAGAAACGGCTCGAGCGGCTGGCGGAGGCCGTTGCCACGGCCGCCGCGGCCGGCACACCCGAGCCGCTCGATCCCGTGGGTCCGCTCCTGGCCCGGCTCGAGGAATCGGGCCAAGGCCTCGGCGTCGTGCAGCGGATTCGTCGCGCCGTGAACCGCCCCAACCTCTATCTCCAGGTCGACGAGAGTCTGCTCGGCCGAGGCGTCAATCAGGCCGTGGACGAAACGGCCCCCATCGACGAGGTGCTGCTCGGCACTCGGGTGCGGGGCACGGGCCATACCACGGGGCTCGTGTTCATCGATTTCCAGCCGGCGAGTGATCGGGCCGTCGTCGATTTCGTGCTCGATGCCACGAACCATTCCCGCACCCGAGGCGGCCAGGGGCCGGTCACGGTCCACACCATCGGCACGGCCCAACTCGATGCTCGCAAGCGGATCTTCATCGATGAGCAGGGGATCACCTCCTCACCCGTCGAGGCCGACGCCTCGGTCTCCACCAAGACGGCCGGGATCGGGGTGAGTTCCCGGTTTGGCAAGCGGCTGATCCGCAAGATCGCCAGCCGGAAGGTGGCCGAGATGCAGCCCAAGGCCCGGGCCATTTCGGAAGGGCGGGTTCGGGATCGGATCCGTTCCCAGTTCGAGGCCCAGACCGCCGAACCGATCGCCCAGGCCTCCCGCGACTACCAGACGAAGTTTCGCCGCCGACTGATGGACCGCGGCTGGTATCCCGAGATGCTCCACATCAACAGCGACGACCGTCGGCTGCTCGTGACGGCCCGCAAGTCGCTGGCCGATCAGGTGGCCGCCTTCAGTCATCCACCGGCTGTCGATTCCGACGCAGTGCTCGCGGCTCGGGTGCACGAGACGTTCGTCAACAACCTGATCGAACAGGAGCTCGGGGGGCGGACGCTCACCAAGCAGCTGCTTGAGGAAGAGATGAAGAAGGCGAATCGGCCGATGCCCGAGTCGCTGGAGAACGACGCCGATCAGGCCCCCTGGTCGATCACGTTCGCCAAGCGGAAGCCGGTCGAGCTGAAGGTGAGCGACAACACGGTGCGGCTCACCGTGCACGGCAGCAAGTACACCTCCGGCGATCGGGAGTTTCCGGCGATGGACGTCTGGGCCGCCTACAAGGTGGGCCGGCTCGACGGCCGGATCTGCCTCGTCCGCGACGGCGACGTGCAGATCTATCCGCCGGGCTTCGTGCCGGGCGGCCGCCAGAAGCTCTCGGTGCAGGAGACGTCGCTGCGGCGAATCCTGCAGAAGCGATTCAATAAGGTGTTCGACGAGGTCCTCGAGATCGAGCCGCTCCAGCTTCCCGGCCAACTCGCGTCGGCGGGGCCGCTGCCGCTGGAGCAGTTGGAGGCCCGCAAGGACGGCTGGCTGGCGGCCGGCTGGCGGAAGGCCGATCCTGTGATCTATGCGTCTGGTCCGATGGTGCGGGAGACGATCATCTCGGAAGAGCCGATCGTGCAGGAAGGGCTGATTCTTGAGTCGGCGGCCGTGGTCCCGGCTGGGAGCAGCGAATTGGCCTTCGTGCAGCCATGACCCGCGGGGAGCTCGAGCGGGCGCTCGACCTCGCCGTCCAGGGTTCCTGGGACGAGGCCCATGCGATCGTGCAGGCCGACGAGGCCGACCAGACCGCCTGCTGGATCCACGCGGTGCTCCACAAGATCGAGGGAGACACCGGCAACGCCCGCTTTTGGTATCGGCGGGCCGGCCGGATGGGTCACGTGGACGACGAGCCGACTACCGAACTCGCCGCCATTCGCGAGTCACTTCGCGGCTGAGTTCAGGACGATCTCGAGGCCCACTCCGGGATCATTGCTCGAGCCGGGGTCGAACAGGCTCGAAAGGGCGGATCCAGATGTTGCGGAACTGGACCGGATTGCCGTGGTCTTGGAACGCCACCGGCAGGGCGTCTTCATGCTGATGATAGCGAGGCGGTTCGTGCCAGGCCGTCGAGCCCTTGATCACCGTGTCGGAGTGGATCGCCACGCCGTTGTGGATCACGCTCACGCGGCCGGGGGCCGCGAGCGAGCCGTCGGCGGCAAACCGCGGACGCGTGAACAGGATGTCGTAGGTCTGCCACTCGCCCGGCCGGCGGCAGGCGTTCACGGCCGGTGGCTGCTGCTTGTAGAGGGCGCCGCACTGGCCGTCGGGATAGGTGAGCGGTCCGTCGGTGCCGTCCTCGAAGGAGTCGAGCACCTGGATCTCGTACGTGCCCATCAGGAACACGCCGGAGTTGCCGCGGCCCTGTCCCTTGCCCTGCGGGGGATCGGGTAAGCGAAACTCGACGTGCAATTGGCAATCACCGAAGCCCTGCTTGGTCTGAATCTGTCCCTTGCCCACGGTCAGCACGCCATCGGCGACCTTCCACCCCTCGCCCCCTTCCCAGGCATCGAGTCCCGAGCCGTCGAAGAGGCGGATCGCATCGGCGGGCACCGGGGCAGAGCCGGCAGGGGCGGGGCCTGGATCGACCACCTTCGGCCGCGGCCAGGCGATCGGCATCCGCCACTCGCGGCTGGCATGCTGTCGGCCGAGGAGTTGCAGCCGGCGGTCGCGGAGGTGCCGGGTGATGGCCGCAGCGCGGGCCTCCGCCACAGCGAGCGGCAATCCGCCCCGGAAGTGCGGATTGGTATGGCCTGCTGCGTTCAGATAGGCATCTCGTAGGATCTGCAGCCGCTCTGTCACCTCGGGCAGGAACGGAGCGAGCCGTTCTGCAAGATCGGGCGTCGCAGCGGCCTCTTCGTCGCCCAGGCCCGCAATCACCGCCCGGGCGATCTGCAGGTGGCCCTCGTCGTTCGGATGGACGCAGTCGGGGGCGAAGGTGAAGTTCGGGTCGGCCGTGCGCCGCTCGGCGAGCGCCTGTTTCATGTCGGCATGGACGTCGATGACCTGCCAGCCATCGGCCCGCTTGGAGGCGAGCCAATTCGAGTAGGCGGTGAGCACGGCATCGTAGTCGACGTCACCCGCCGGGCCCTTTTTCCCGGGCGGACCACCGTAGATCGGCGGCGTGAGGTGGACGACCTTGGCCCCGGCCTGCTCGGCGGCCGCATGCAGCGATTCGATGCCCGCACGGAATGCGGCAAACCGCTGTTCGTCGAGTGGCTGGTAGATACCGCAGTTCATCCCGTAACAGGCCAGCACCAGGTTCGGCCTGACCATCCGGAGCACCCTCGCGAGCCGTTCGTCGAGCGCAGGCCTGGGAAACGTCCCCTGGGCGTGCCCCTCCTCCGAGAGGCCCGACACTGTTTCGCTTGAAAGCCCGCAGTCGATGACCTCCGCTTCGAGCCCCTCGGACTCCATCCAGGCCACCACGTCGGCTACCCAGCGACCGTCGTAGGTGATCGAGTCGCCGAGCACGAGCACCCGCTCGGCGCCGGCAAGCTGGTCGGGCAACGAGCCTGGATGCGGGTCGGCCGCCGATGCGACGAGGCAGCCCGTCAGAAGCATCAGAATCCCCATCCCACGGGCACGTCGCTGGTTCATGGTGCAGGCGGTGTCGCCCCCTCCCGGATCGCGAACAAGTGGCTTTTATTGGCGATGTAGAGCGTATCGCCGACGGCGATCGGCGTCGAATAGACGCTCGTGCCCATGTTGATCTCCGCGATCATCTCCTGCTCCGGGGCGAGTTTGAAGATCGTGATGTCGCCGTCCTCGTCGCCGATGTAGACCTTGCCATCGGCGATCAGCGGTGAGCCCCAACTCGCCGCCAGCATGTCGTAGGTCCAGAGTGGCTTGCCGGTCTTCACATCGAGGCAGTGGAAGAGCCCGCTAAAGTCAGCCACGAACAGCAGCCCGTCCTTGATCGCGACGGTGCCGCAGGTGCGATGCATCGTCTCCTCGAAGGCCAGTTTGCCGTTGCCGTCGGCGTCGAACCCAGGGTAATGCCAGACAGCCGCCGAGTTTGGATTCGGCCGAGCCACTTCCCCCTGTTCCTTGATCACGGCCTGTTCCCGCCGTCGCGGCAAGGGCGTCTCCGGGTCGGCGAGGCTCACCGCCAGCTCGCTCGACACGTCGCCTCGCTTGGTCGGGTCGATGCACCAGAGATGGCCCACGCCCTCGCCATGCTCGGGATCTTCGCCGACGCCGATGTAGACGAGTCCATCGTGCACGACCGGCGTGCCGATGATGTGGTTGCGATCGGCCCGGCCGCCGAGCGTGTACTTCGACTCCTTGGGGTTACAGTCGAATTTCCAGAGCAGCTTCGCCCGGCCTTCCTCGCCGCGGGCGTCAAAGGAATAGAGCCAGCCGTCGCCGCCGCCGAACAGCACCTGGGGAACGCCATCGAGTTCGGCGTAGGCCGGGCTCGACCACTGACCGTGGAGCACGAAGGCCCCGGGCGAGCCGTCGGCCCAGAGCACGCGGCCGTCGCGTTTGTCGAGGCAGAGGAAGCTCGGCGCCTCGGGATTCGGTAGGTTGAGGTGCCCCTCGTCCACGCCGTTGCTCGTGTTGACGAACAGCAGGTCGCCCACGGCTGTCACGCTGCACGAGCACATGTTGTGCTGTGAGACGCCCAGTTCCTTCATCATGTCGAGCACCCAGACCACGTCGGCCTCGTCCTCCGCCTGGATTTTCTCGTCGGTGAAGGGTCCGTCGTTTTCGCCGTCACGGAAGCCCGCCGTGTCGAGGCATTTCACTTCGCCGCGGCTGGTCACGTACCAGAGCCGGTCGCCTTCGACGAGCGGGGCGCAGCAGATGCCCTGGAGCGGCCAGTCGTGGACGCGGCCGGTCGGGAGCTTCTCGCTCGAGTCCTGCCAGAGAAAGGAGCCATCCTTCGCGGAGAAGGCGAGCAGGCAGCCGAGGTCGACGGCCGCGGGATACCGCGAGAGCCAGCCCTTTCCGTTGTTGCTCCCGACATAGGCCTGCCCGCCGGCCACCACAGGATTTCCGTAGGTCTGGCTGCCGAGCGGGGCCACCCAGGCGACGTTCTTGCTCGTGGCAGGATCCCAGGCCCCAGTGTCGGGATCGAAGTCGCCCGGTGCCCAATCGATCGGCAGGTTTGTTGCGGCGGGGGTGTTGTTCCGCTGGGGCGAACCGCCCCACTGATTCCAGTCAGCGACGGCCACCGGCCCGTTCAGGAGCGAACCGAGCAATGGGCAGAGCGTGAGACATGCGGGCATCAGCTTCATGGGAGGGCCTCCACCAGGACGTTGTCGACATACACTTCCGAATCCTTCGCATTGCCGAAGAAGCCCGGGCTGCCCTGCAGATTGCCAGCGTCGTGGACGGCCTCGATCGTCCAGGCTTCCGGTTCGGGCTCGCCCCGCGGCCAGACCTTGCCGCGAAGCACGGCATCGACGCCGCGGGTGGTGGCTTCGAACTTCATGGTGTACCAGCGGCCCGCCTCCCAGGCGAAGGGGATCGTCTTGGAGAAGTGGGTGGCCACCTGCGGAGGCCAGGATCGAAGTTGGAGTTGCTGCGCCGCCCCCATCAGGTCGAGCGTGTACCGCTGGGCGATCAGGCCCATGTCGGGCATCCTGGCCTTCTCGAGCGCCGCCGGCGTGCCGAAGGCCTTGGCGAAGGCATCGGCGTCCGAGTCCGTCGAGGCCACGGGCGTGGCCGGGTCGCCCGGAGCCTCGACGCCCGTCTCGGCCGCGCGGAGATCGGCCTGGACGCGGTAGTCGTGGAGGTCGATCGGGCCGATCCAGCCCTGGCTCCGCGTGCCCTTGGGGATGGTCGTCACCTTCACCAGACACTTCGAGCCGTCCACCTCCCGGACGACATGCCGGTAGCGCATGCCGATCCAGGGCAGCGGGGGATCGCCCTTGGCGGGGCCGCCCTTGGGGTCCGGCCCCAAGGCGATGTCCTCGAAGTCGAACCGCCAGGGGAGCGGCGGCATCGAGCGGATCCGCGCCCGGCCGACGAGGTCGCCGACCGTGGCCGTCACGACCGCGGCGGCGTGGCTGCCCTCGGGAGCCCGATAGACACCTGCGTCGCTGACGCTGCCGGCGGTCGTCGTGAAGGTCGCGGGCGACTCCTTCACGAACCGACCGGCGGCGTCGTAGAGTCGCACCTTCAGCGGCAACTCGCGGCCGGCGGAGATCTGCGCCTCGGCCGGTACGACCTGCACCCAGGCCGGTTCCCCGGCCGGACCGCCCGTGGCGGCCGAGACCGCCTGCGGTTGGGTCGGCTGCGGTGGTGATTGCACGCTCCCGTAGAGCGGCACGTCGGCCGGCTCGGCCAGGCAGTAGAGCCGCGATCCGGTCGTCAGGTAGAGCCGGCCGGCCGCCGCGACCGGCGAGGCCGTGACCTCGTCGTCCTCGGCGAGCCGCATCCGATTGACGAACGTCATGCCGTCTGCAGTCGGCTCGATCACGTGCCAGCCGCTCGTCGAGCAGACATAGAGCCTGCCTCCAGCCACGAGCGGACTGCCGCGCACGATCGTGCCCAGGAGTCGGAGCGGCTTGCCGACCCGCTTGCCCGAGGCCCTGTCGAAAGCGTTGACCTTGGCGCCATCGTCGACGAAATAGACCCGCTCTCCCACCACCACCGGCATCGCCCTGCCGGCGGTCACTCCCTTCTGCTGCCAGAGTCTGGCCACGGCGTTGATCTCACCGGAGCCTGACCCCCGGAACGCGTTCACGGAGCCCATCGAGGTGTTGTCGAGGTTCTCCTCGGCCTGGCAGGCGTAGACCGTGTCACCCTCGACGAGCGGTGCAGCGTTGATGCCCCGCCGAGACAGCCGGTAGTGCCAGATGGCCCGGCCGGTGCGGGGCTGGAAGTTCCAGATGCTGCCGTCGCTCGACCCGAACACGAGGGCCGCCTGGCCGTCGAGCACGGCGAGGGCCGGCGTGCTGTAGGTTGTGTCCTCGGGAAGCTCCTTCGTGCCGTTCATCCATCGGACCGCACCGGTCGCCTTGTCGAGTCCGAGAAAGCGGTGGGCGGGCCGGGCGGTGTCGCCCCACCCGGTAACCACGGCGCTGGCGATCACGAGATCCTCGAACACCACCGGGATGTTCGTCCGCCCGCCATAGGTCGAGAGAAAGCCGAATTCCTCGTGGAGCGACCGTTGCCACTTCGTCTGGCCGGTGACCGCGTCGATCGCCGTGAACACGCCGCAGACGCCGTGGGCGAAGACCGTTTTCGAGGCGGGGTCGGCGATCACGGCCGACCAGCCCACCCGCTCGGCCGGCACGTCGGAGAGATAGACGTTGAACACGTTCTCCCAAAGCTTCGCACCGGTGACGGCGTCGAGGCAGAGCACCTTCTCCGCCTCTTCCGCCGTGCCGGGCTTGTGGCGGACGAGTGTGTAGAGCCTGCCGTCCATGATGACCGGCGTGGAAATCCCTCCGGCCTCGTCGTTCTTCCAGAGCACGTTGGTGCCCGCCTCGGGATCGAACGACGTCACCAGCGGCGGCCCGACGTAGTGCCGATCCTGCATCGGCCCCCGCCAGTCGGGCCAATCCCCGGCCCACGAAGACACGGCGCCGGCCTGCACAAGGGCCACGCAGAGCAAAACGCGTTGCAGTACTCCGTTCACTCGATCAATCCTTCCTTCACGAGGTCTGCCGGCAGATTCGGATCGACGATACCCTGCGCGCCGCGGCCCTCTTCCAGCCGGCTGGCCACGTCGTTTTTGATGCCGGGCACGTCGGCCTCCCACCACCGCTGCCGTTCGGCTGCCGCGAGGGGCACTAGCGGCCGCACCAGCCGCATGCCCACCCCCAGGGCCGGCTCCTCCGTGTACCACCAGGGGCTCTTGGGGAAGTTGGGATCGACGTCTTTCCAGTCGGGATTCTCCGCCGTGCCCCCGGCGTCGCGGGAGCCTCGCCGGGCGGCGCTGCGGCACTCGCTGGCCTCGTCGTAGTAGGCCCCGCCGCGGAGCACCCGCGGATAGAGCCGCGCCGGCCACTGGATCGTGTCGGCCACGGCCACGGGCTGCGGGAGCATGGCCGGCTTGGAATAGCCGTCGGCCACGAGCTCATCCACCACCCACTCCGCCACGTTCCCATGCATGTCGTGCAGGCCGAACGCGTTGGGCTGTTTTTCGCCCACGGGGTGCGTGGTTTCGTCGGCGTTGTCGGCATACCAGGCATGGTCGCCGAGCGATTGCGGATCGGCTCCGCAGGACCACGGGGTGTCGCTGCCGGCCCGGCAGGCGTGTTCCCATTCGCTCTCGGCCGGCAGGCGGTAGAAGCGACCGGTCAGGCCGCTGAGCCACTTCGTGTACTGCCGGGCGGCGAACTGGGTCATCGTGACGGCGGGGAGTTCGGGCTCCTCGCCGTTCACGAAAGTCATCGTCGGGTCGTAGAGGTTCGAGGGGGCCGTGACGGCGTCGGCCTGATTGGCGGGGGTGATCGGCCGGAGGTTGGCGGCCTGCATCGCGATGAACAGATTGCAGGCCGACATGTACTGCTTGTATTCCCGCCAGGTCACCTCGTGCTGGCCGATCCACAGGGGTTCGACCGCCACCTCGTAGGCCGGCCCTTCGTCGGCGGTTCGGCCGGGCTCATTCGCGGAACTCCCCATCCGGAACGTGCCCCCCGGCACAGGGATCATGCGAAAGCTGACATCGGTGCCGGGAATTGTTTCGTCATACGGAACCATCCAGCCGCCAGGGACGGCCACGAATGGACCCTCGCCCTCCGGCCGGGCCTCACCGGCAACGAAGCCAGGGCCAACCGGATCGGCCGCGGTCGCAAGTCGCGGGGGGCAGCCAAGGCTGAAAGCGAGCAGCGCCGTCAGGGCGGCGAGCCTGGATCGACCGCGACGCCAGTGCGAAGCGAGGGGGCAGGATGGACGCAAGGCGAATCCTCGGGCAGGGGGAATCCGGCGGGCTGGCGCGTCGCAACGGGGAAAACCGTAGATTGTACTGTCAGCCGTACCCGTCGCCCATGTTCCAGCCGGCCTGCCAATGGCATCGAAGAAACCCCCGCGGCCCACGAGTTCAGCCCCGACCAAGCCGGCCGCCAAGGCGGAGAAGCCCGCCGAGAAGGTCGTGGCGGAGAACCGTAAGGCCCGTCACGAGTACGAGATTCTCGACACCCTCGAGTGTGGCATCGCGCTGGTAGGCAGCGAGGTCAAGAGCCTGCGGTCGGGGCGGACGAGCCTCGACGAGGCCTATGGCCGCGTCGAAGGGGACGAACTCTGGCTCCTGGGCTGCGACATTCCCGAATACGAGAAGGCCAATCAGCTCAACCACAAGCCGAAGCGGCGGCGAAAACTGCTGCTGCACCGCCGGGAGCTCCGCACGTTTGCGGCCCAGGCCTTCGAGAAGAGCCTCACGCTCGTGCCCCTGAAGATGTACTTCAAGAACGGGCGGGTGAAACTCTTGATGGGTGTCGGCCGGGGCCGGAAGGCTCACGACAAGCGGGACAAGCTCAAGGCGGCGACCGCCCGGCGAGATATTGAAATCGCCCTCCGCGGGCGATCCCGCGGAGGGCGATGAAGGATTGCTTGGTTTGAAGGCTTCGGGGCCCGCAGGCCGCGGGCTTACTCGGCGGCGACCAGGGCCCCGTGGGGCATGTCCGTCGAGTCTTCCGGGTGCCAGAGGGGCATGCCCCTCTGGATCCGCTCGGCCAGAATGTCGATCTTCTGACGCGAGCCGGCGGGAGCCGTCGTGGGGCCGAAATCCTCCGTGCACTGGGGCTCGAAGTTTTCGTCGTGACCGTAGAGCTCGATGATTTCAAAAACGTTGCGGATCCGGGCCATCGGGGCGAAACGACTCCTGTTGATGTGACCATGCAGATACATCCATCAGACCGGCGGAACGCCCAGCCGGGCATGGATGATCGGTTCCCGTGAACACTCGGCGCGGGCCAGCGACCATCCGTCATCCCGGGCGGCTTCGAAGGGCACGGTCGGGAGCAGGGTCGGAAGGCCATCGCGATCGCCCGCTGCCGGAACGGCTTACATGTGCCGCGGCGGGCTGACAGCGTTCGTGGTGAACCACGCCATTATGGAACCGCCCTTGCGCGAGTCAAACATTTTGTTCGTGGCCTGTTCGCGGCGGAAAAACCGGCAGTTCTTCGCGCGAATTGGTCGGGCTGGCCTGCTGGAAGTACGATTGGCATCGCTCCCGGGCAGCACGGTGCGGCTGAAGCCGCCCGCCCGAGCGGGCAGGCCGCGGGCGTTTGCCGGCACGAGCCGCGAAAACGCCGCCTCCGATGGCGCAACTGACAGGTCCTCTGACAAGTTATCCGGCGCGGGTCTCGTTCTCGGCCTACGTCGTCGCGATCCTGGCCGGCGGCCTGCTGCTGACGCTCCCCATGGCCCGGGCGCCGGATCGGCCGCCCATCACGCTCGTGGACGGACTGTTCACGGCGACAAGCGCCTGCTGCGTCACGGGATTGACGGTCCGCAGCACGCTGAACGACTTCTCGTTCTTCGGCCAGAGCGTGATCCTGGTGCTGATCCAACTCGGCGGCCTCGGGATCATGACGATCACGACGCTCGCGTCATTTCAGATCGGCGGCCAGGCCACGCTCCGGCAGCGAGCCGTGATCGCCGACACGCTCGGCATCAAATCGGGCCGCGATCTCCGGTGGGTCACCCGGGCCGTCCTCCTGACCGTGCTGATCGCGGAGTTTCTGGGGTTCGTGCTGATGTGTTGGGCAACCTGGTCCTCCGGGCCGCCGGAGAAGGTGGTCTGGCGGGCCCTCTTCCACTCGATCTCCGCCTTCTGCAACGCCGGCTTCGCGCTCGGTGACGACAATCTCTCCCGCTACGCCGGGAGCCTGCCAATCAATCTCGTGATCTGCAGCCTGATCATCGTCGGCGGGATCGGATTTCCGGTCATCTTCGATGTCGGTTCCCGGCTCAGGCAGCCGCGGGATCTCTGGCAGCGGCTTTCGATCCAGTCGAAGCTGATGCTGATCGGCACCGCGGGCCTGCTGGCGGCGGGAGCGATCTCGTTCTGGCTGCTCGAGTGGGACGAGTCGCTCGCCCGGGAGTCGCTCCTCACCCGGATCCTGATGGGGCTCTTCCACTCCACCACCTGCCGAACAGCCGGCTTCAACACGGTCGATTACGCGGGCCTCGCCAGTCCCACTCTGTTTCTCACGATCATTCTGATGGCGATCGGGGCCGGCCCCTGTTCGACGGGCGGCGGGTTTAAGGTGAGCACCTTCATGACGCTCGCAGTCAGCTCCTGGACGAGCTTTCGCGGGCTGCCCCGGGCCAACGTCTTCAAGCGGACGATTCCTGCAACGGCGGTGCGGCGGGCCACGGCCACGGCGCTCCTGTTCGGAGCGGTCGCGACGGTTGCGCTGGTGGCCCTGCTCACGGTGGAGTCGCGGGGCCTCGTCGCATCCCGGCCCCGCTGGTTTCTCGAGGCCCTCTTTGAGTGCATCTCGGCCCTCGCCACGGTCGGCCTCTCGACCGGCATCACCGCCTCGCTGACCGATTCCGGGAAGTTCGTCCTGATTGCCCTGATGCTCATCGGCCGGCTCGGCCCGATCACCGCCGCGGTGGCCCTCGGTCGCCAGCGGCAGCCTTACCAGCCCGAATACCTCGAGGAGGAGCCGCTCGTCGGCTGATCCGTGATGAAATCAAACCGTCGCTTCGTGATGCTCGGCATGGGCAGCTTCGGCACGGCCCTGGCCCGCCGGTTGGCCATCAACGGCTGCCATGTGATCGGAGTCGACTCTCGCCGGGATCGGTTGGAGGCGGTGAAGAACGAGATTCACGAGTGCGTGATCGGCGACGCCACCGACCGGGAGGTGCTGGAGAACCTTCCGCTCAAGGATGTCTCGGCCGTCTTCATCTCGCTGGGCGAGACGATCTCCCGATCGCTTCTGGCCACGCTTCACGTCAAGGAACTCGGGGCCCGGCAGGTGGTGGTCAAGGGAGTGACCAAGGAGCACGGCAAGATCCTCGAACACCTCGGGGCCGACCGCGTGGTCTTTCCCGAAGAGGAAGTTGCCAAGCAGCTGGCCGACAAGATGACCTGGCCCAACGTGCTCGACTTCCTTCCGATCGATCCCGAATACAGCGTGGCCGAGGTGGCGATGCCCTCGTCGCTCTCCGGCAAGACGATGGCGGAGGCGAATCTGCGAAACGCCATCGGCGTGCAGGTGATGGGGATCAAGGACGTGCTGTCGGGGAAGCTCGACATGTTTCCCGACGGCCGCCGGATGCTGCTCGAGGATCAGGTGCTCCTCGTGGTGGGCCGGGCAGAGGAACTCCAGGCGCTGCGGGAGATGCCCTGACCCGCCTCGGACCAGAGCCGGTCGCATTCCGGAAGGATGGGTGCTGGCCGGGCTGCGCCGAGCGGGCAAGCCAGGCGGTGGAGCCGCGCGGCCGATTCACTCTCGAAGTGAAAGGGATTCCCTGCGGCGGTGAAACGGGTTCCACCGTTTTGTTGAAACAGCGATTCCCCAGTCCGGGCCGGACGTCGTCCAGCCGGGAAAACCGCGGACCATCTCCCGGGATTTTGCGACCGTCGCCATCCGAGGGGCTCAGGCTCATGCAATCGGCACGGTTTTTGCATCGGGGTGCTGATTGAAGACAGGCAGCCTCGTCTGATGAATCGGCGGAGTTCCTTGGCTGGCTGCCTCAATGCTCGGAAGCCCTCGTCAGCATGGCCGCGTGGACGGCCTGGGCGTGAGGAACCGGGCTTATCCAGGAGCCATGCCGTGAAGACCTCGACGCTTTCCGCCCTCGTGTCGCTTTCCCTGACGGGTTTCTTCGGAGGCATCCTGCCCGCTTCCGCGGCAGTTGTCACGTATGTGATGCCTGACACGGCCGAGTACACGACCGTCACTCAGGATCCGCCGCCATCGGGTGGTTTCGCCAATAACGGCATCTGGCTGACGATGACGAACGGCACGCCCTTGATCATCTCCAACAATTCGTTCCCCGGATACGTCGATGGTCAGTTCCAACTCCAGACGGTCAGCTACTCGCCACCAGCCGGGGCCGTGCTTGTTCAGGGGTTTCTCGCCAACGGCAACGACGTCGCCGTCCAGGGCAGCGGTTCATTTCCCAGCAATCCTGCCTACATTCCTTTCGGCAGTACGGTTGGTTCCGACTCGACGTTCATCGGCGGAGCTTCCTTCACGTCGATGTCTGGAAGTTTTGGCAACTGGATCTCGGGGTCGCCGCTCCGCGGGGCACTGGGCGTCAAGTTTCCGGCCGGCGGAAACACCCACTACGGCTACATCGACGTCACTCAGCAGACCAATGGCACGATTACACTGCATGGGTACGCCTATAACGACGTTCCCAATCAGCCCATCACCACAGCTGCGGTGCCCGAGCCATCGGTCCTAGTACTCCTGTTGTCGCTTGGCGTGCCTGCCGCGGCAGCTTATGCGAGGCGGCGGAAGGCGTAACGCATCGCCTCCCGATCGAGGAACACTCAGGGAGGTGGTTTCCTGAGTGGCGGCGGTGGTGGAGGTCCATCGGCCTGGGGCGGTGTCGGTATTCCTTCGGCAGGCTGAGCAGCCGCCGGCAGCGAGCGGCCGGAACTGCACCCGGATGCTGCTACGAACACCCCTGTCGCCAGGGGAATCACCGCCACGATCAGGCGTTGCCAACGCGGAGAGGAATCAGAGAGCTGATTCAGCATGGCCGTCCCTCATGCCCGTGACGAACAGCATGACGTCTTCGTCGGTGGCGTCCGACAGGGGCCGCACTGACCCATCCCCCAGCCCCACCATCAGGATTCCTTGATGCTCTGATCCATGCTGATACCAGAGCGGCCGGTTGAGGGGCACCGGAAGCCCCCAGGCCGACGGCATGTCGCCCATCCCGATCCAGGTGAACGCGAAGTCGAGGTTCGCGCCGTCGTAGCCTCCGAGAACCTCGCCGAAGGCGACGGTCTTGCTCAGGCCATCTTCCACGTTGCGGAAACGATTCCTTGATCGAGGCCAGAACATGCCAGCGTACCGCTGCCAGTCGGCCCGGGTGTGGTTGCCGCAGCCGCCCGCCGATGGGGCGTAGTTGGTGCGACCAAGTTGGGGCATGGCAGTCGCCCAGTTTGAACCCTCCACGTTGGTGTCGGGGAAGGTGTAGAAGTTGGAAAAGGTTCGTCGGTTCGCGTACGGGTCAGCTGATGGGCAGAGATAGGTCGTGATCCGTGCCTGGGCGGCTGTGAAGGCAGCCACGTTTGTCCACCAGGGTTGAACCCGGAGCGTGCCAGACGGGCCGCCGGGATAATGATCCACCGATGTATCGAGACTCGTCGCGACCGAATCGTAGATCCCGCCTTCCTCCATAAAGGGCAGCAGGAAAAACAGGGCGCCGACGAATTGATGGCCTTGCTGTGGCATTTCGGGGGAGTGCACCCGAGCCAGAATGCTTGGTGGCAGCCGCCCCCGTGCGTCGTGGTGGCCATGCATCGCCAGGCCGATCTGCCTGAGATTATTTCCGCACTTCGTGCGGCGGGCCGATTCGCGGGCCGATTGCACGGCCGGCAGAAGCAGACCGATGAGGGTGGCAATGATCGCGATCACTACCAGCAATTCGACGAGGGTGAAACCATGAGGATGTGGCTTCGACATGGCGGAGTTGGCTGGCATCGCGGAAGTTCCAGATGGGAGCGAGAGCCCCGACCCGACGCGGCTGTGGCCGGAGTATTCACCGGTCGCTGCTTGCCGTACGCCGCCCGCGTACGTGAGCGAAGTATACCTTGCAGCGGCTCGCGGAACACGTCGTCTCCGAGATCGAGTGGCCGACCGCCAGGTCCCCGTCACGGGGGATGGGGCGGCCAGGTTTTTCACGGCCTCGGGTGTTTTTTGTCGGCGACGCCGCCCACGTCCGTCGGCGATCAGGCGTTCGGGAAAAAGTTTGCGGCCCAGGGAACAGTCCCTACCATGGAGCGGTAGGCGGTCTCCTCGAGGAAATTGAAGCGATGCATTCGCGATTCCGCGTGCTGGTGGCGGTCTGCTTGGTTCGGGCCCTGACGGTGGCTGCCGATCCGCAAGCGGTGGCCGATCCCGTCCTGCAAAACGGCTGGGACAACGGCTTTTTCACCCCGTTCACCAGCAGCAATGCCGCGACGGTGGTCTACGGAGACAGCGGTTGGCTCGGCGGGCCCGCCGCCTTGCCGATCACGCTCAGCCAAATCGACATGGGGTTGGTCGCCTTCGACAGTCCGACGGCTGGCTCGACCGACATCACGGTGACGTTCAACAACGGTGATCCAAGCGGCCTTGTCTTCGGGCCTGGAACGGAACTCTACCGCACGACCTTTACTGGCGTGAGCCTGCCGGCGACGGAACCAGGCGAGGCGACGGGATTCACGTTGTCGGTGCCTCTTCCGTCGGTCGTGACCAGCGGTGGCTACAACAACGTCGGCTGGAGTGTGCGGCTGGGCAATTACGACTATGCCGGCAGTTTCGGCTTTCAGGTGAGCACCCTTTCCAATTTCACAACCGGCTTTCCGACCAACAACGCCTCGTATTTCAATGGGTCTTCGTGGAGTCTTTTTTCTTTTGGCCCCGATCCCGAGACTCAGTCGGTCAACTTTGTGGCCACCGTCATGGCCGTGCCAGAGCCGATCGGGTTCGTCGTGGACTCAGGCGAACGTACCCAGGGGTCGTTCGGCCGCCCGTTTGTCAATTCAGCCGCGTCGGTCACCAAGACCGGTGCCGGCACGCTCCTGTTCGACGCGCTCAATCACTATGCCGGGCCGACGTTGATCAACGAAGGCACCCTCGCCTTGGTCTACGACCAGGCGGGAGCGGTGATCGGCTCGATCGATGGCTCGCGTGAGATTCGGGTCGCGCCTGCAGCCACGTTCGATGTCACGGCTCCCACCTTTTTTTCCGCAGTGCAGTCGTTTTTCCTGGCTGACGGCCAGACGCTCAGCGGGGGCGGCAGCGTGCTGGGGGCGGTGACCACCGCGGCCGGCAGCGTGCTCTCGCCGGGCAGTGGCGTCGGAACGCTCTCGATCTCCGATGGTGTGACCTGGTTTGGAGGAGGTGGGTACGACTGGCAGGTGCTCGACGCCGCCGGCGGCGCGGGGCAGGAATCGGGCTGGGATCTCCTGACGGTCGGGGGCGTGCTCAGCATCACTGCTACACCGGAGGATCCCTTCGGCCTGAATCTCTGGAGTGTGTCGGCCGCGGGCACCAGCGGACCGGCGGCAGGCTTCGATCCAGCCATCGCGGCGGAGTGGACCGTGGCCACGACGGGCGGGGGCATCGTCGGCTTTGCACCAGACTCGTTTCGAATCACCACCGCGCCCGTCGGGGGGACGGGCGGATTTGCGAACGACCTCCGCGGCGGAGCTTTCAGCGTGGCCCAGGACGGCAACGATCTGAAGCTCGTGTTCACGCCGGGAGTGGCGCCTAACGACGTCCTCATCGATGTTCCGAGCGGCACGCAGACGCAGGCCCAGGTAGGCTATCCGACGATCGCCGCAGCCGGTTCGGTGGTGAAGACGGGCGCCGGCACGCTCGTGATGGATGCTGCCAACGCCTACACCGGTCCGACGACCGTCTCGGCCGGCACGCTTCAAGTGGCCAACGCCGAAGCCGTGGCTGCCAGCAACGTCACGGTGAACACGGCCGCCAGCTTGGTGGTCGCCGCGGGCATCGTGATGAAGTCCCCGGCTGTGATCGTCAATGGCGGCACCCTCTCCGCGGCGACGCTGGTCGTGAACAGCACGACAGGCATCGGGTCGCTTGCAGTCAACGCCGGCACGCTGGCCGGGGGGCCCGCGACCTCGGTCGGGCCGGGGGGCACGTTGTCGCTCGCGCAGGACGCGCGGGTGACGGTGGCGGTCGGCTCGCTCGCGGTGACCGAGGCGGCCGGTGGTGGGCGGGTTGACCTGGGCGCGGGGCAGATCACGGTCGCCGCCGGCGGCATCACCGCCGCCGCACTCAGGGCCGACATTCTCGCCGGCCGGAACGGTGGAGCCTGGAACGGACTGGCCGGGATCACGTCGAGCACGGCCGCCGCTTCTGGGGGCACTCGGGCGGTGGGCTACGTGGTGGGCGGGGACGGGGCGGCCATCGTCTCCTTTGCCGCTCCTGGTGACACGAACCTCAACGGCCAGGTGGACGTGTTCGACCTCGTGGCAATCAACAGTTCGGGTAAGTACGGCTCGGGCACGGCCTCGGTCTGGAGCCAGGGCGACTTCAACTACGACGGCGTGACCAACGTCTTCGATCTCGTGTCGATCAATGGGGCCGGAGCCTATGGGCGGGGGAATTATTTTCCGGCCGCGCCCTCGACCGCGGACGGCGTTGCAGCCGTGCCCGAGCCATCGGGCCTGGCATGTCTCGTGCTCGGCGGATGCCTGGCAGTCGCTGCCAGGCTCCGGCCTCGCGGATCGGCGGGCCGCCTCGCATGAAGTCGCCGTCGGCAGACCGGCGGGCGGCTCGCCGCGGCGGTTCCGGCCGGACGGTCGGCTCCAGGTTCGAGCGGCTCGAACCTCGGCGGGTTCTTGCGGCTGAAGCGGCCGGCCTCGACACCGCTTGGTTTGCTGCCGTGACCACCGAGTCTGCCGCGTCGGCGGTGCAGGCACCCTCAATCGGGCAGGAATGGCTCCTGCAACTCACCCCCGAGGCCGCGGCAGCGTTCGGCAGCCCGGCGGCCGCTGGTCGTGCCTTGGAGGTGGCGGTTCCCGGTGTCCGAATCCTGCGGGGGCTTGGCGGCGCAGGCCAACTACTTGTGACCGCCGAAACGGAAGCGGGCTTCGCCGGGCTGCCCGAGGTCGCCTTCGTGGAGCGAAACGGACTGGTGTCGGCCGCTGCCCGCGAGCCCGATGATCCTCGGTACCACGATGGCAGCCTGTGGGCGTTGGCAAATCGCGGGCTTTCGGGCGGCCTGGCCGGTGCCGACATCGATGCTCCGACGGCCTGGGAGCTCACGACGGGCTCCGCGGATGTCGTGATTGCGGTGATCGATGGCGGCATCGACATCAGCCATCCCGACCTGGTTGCCAACGTGTGGCGGAATCCGGGTGAGATCCCTGGCAACGGCATCGACGACGATGCCAATGGGTTCGTGGACGATGTCACGGGCTGGGATTTTCACAATCGCAACGGTTCCGTCTTCGACGCGGGCGACAACGATCATGGAACCCAGGTCGCCGGCATCATCGCCGCTACTGGAGACAACGGCCTTGGCATGGTCGGTGTGTCGTGGAACACGCGGATCATGCCCCTCAAGTTCATCGGCAGCGGCGGTGGATCGACGGCCGACGCGATTTCGGCGCTCAACTACGCGATCCTGATGCGGCAACGTGGGGTGAACGTGCGGGTGGCCAATCTGAGTTGGGGAAGCGGTGATTCCAGCCCGTTGCTTCGACAGGCGATCGAAAACGCCGGCGCGGCCGGTATGCTCGTCGTGGCCTCGGCCGGAAACTCAGGCTCGAACCAGGACTCAGCGTGGGCTCCCAATTACCCATCGAGTTTCACGTCGGCGAACATTCTGGCGGTGGCGGCAACGGACAGCCGCGACCTTCTGGCTGCTGATAGCAACTACGGTCGAGTGACGGTCGATCTCGCCGCGCCGGGCGTGGGGATTCTCAGCACGGCCCCCGGGCGGAGGTATGCCGCCAACTCCGGCACCAGTTTCGCTGCTCCCTTCGTGTCCGGAGTCGCTGCCCTGGCAGCCTCAATCGACCCATCGCTCTCGGTCTCGGAGCTTCGGCAGGCCATTCTCGCCGGCGTCGAGACCTTGCCGAGCCTCTCGGGAAAGGTCGCATCTGGCGGCCGCCTCAATGCGGCCCGAACCCTCGCCGTGGTGATCGACAACGATCCCGGGTATGCAGGACGAGAGTTTCTCGCGGCAGCCGCCGGCGAGACGCTGATCGATTCCCGGGCCCGGGTCGGCCCGAGAGAGCTGGTGATCCGGGGGCCGGGCCAGGTCGTGATCGAGGGAACCAATCAGCACACAGGCGGAACCAGGATCGAAGCGGGGACCCTCACGCTCCGTAGCCCGCTGGGTCTTGGCGCCGGCAAAGTGGAACTGGCCGCTGATGCTGCCCTGGCCCTCGACATCGGCTTCGAGACCGCGACGGTCGGCGGCTTCGTTCTCTCCAGTTCGGCTGGGGTCGATCTGGGCATGGGTGGGATCGTCGTAACAGGCGGGGGCGACGAGGCAACGGTGCGGGAGTGGATCATCGCCGGCCGAGCGTCGTCTAATGGCGTTGGCATCCGCTCGTCAGCCGCGACCGATGCGTCGCGGACGATCGGATACGCCGTCACGAACGCCGGCGAGGCGAGCGTGGTTCTAACGGCCCCTGGCGACCTCGACCTCGATCGTGACGTGGATGTGCTGGATCTGATCGCGTTTCAGGCGGCTGGCCGCTTCGGCACCGGGGCTCCCGCCGGATGGCGGGAGGGCGACGTCGATTACGACGGCCGCGCGGACGTGTTCGATCTGGTGGCGATCGGGGCCGGCAGTCGATACGGCAGGGGCACGATCATGCAGAGCGCTGCCAATCGCTCGTTCAGCGAGCAGCTTGCATCGCCGGCCTCGTCATTGGCCCGGGGGGCCGGGGGGAAGGGTGATCTCGATCTCGCCGGGCGGGGGCGGAGCGCTGGAGGTGGTGGGCTGAGCGGCGCCGGGATCGAATTTGGGAGTGTCGACGCCGGTGCGGGCCTCGAGATCGGCGGTCAACGCGAGGGCTTCGCCGCCGGCTTGTTCGAGCTTCAACTGGGTGATGCCCCACTCGCCCCGCGTCTTCTTGCCCTCGACGACGGCGACAGCGGCAGCTTTGGGGCCGGTCACGTCGAACTTCAGTTGGGCGATGCCGTCGGTCTCGTTGGCCGTGCCGCGGACGCTTCGCCCGCAACTCACCGGCTCACCGACTGCCGCCGCGACCCGCGGATTCGCTTTGAGTTCCTCCACCGCCTCGATCACGAGCGGATGCTCGGCCAGGCGGCTGCAGCCGGTACCGAGTGCGGCGACGAGGACGACAAAAGGAAGAGCTGACCGATTCCAGGTTGCGGGCATCGTGGGCCTCCGTGCGCGAACGATGAACAACTGAGCAGAGAACGACTGAGCGAAACCGACAACTCCGCCGATCCGGTGGCAGGGATCATCCCTTGGCGTCGTGGGCTCGGCACCAGGCGATGATGTCGGCGGTGGTCGTGGGCAGCGGGCCGCTCGCGGCCTTGGCGGCAGGCTTTACGGCTGGTGCCGCCGGCTCGGACGCCGGCTC
>CAYVNX010000031.1:0-27433 GCA_964453165.1 uncultured Candidatus Kuenenia sp.
GTGCAGGAGTCGTTGACGTTGATCGCCGGGAGCTTGAGCTCGCCGGCCTCGTGCATCTGGTAGAGCCGATGGACGCCCGTGGTGGTCTCCTCGGACAGGCCGCGGATGCCGCCCAACAGTTCCGGGTACTTCTGGTGCACCATCGCCGTCAGGTCGCCGCCGTCGTCGAGGATCATGTTGAGCGGCTCGCCGTCGGGGAAGAACAGCGTCTGCTCGATGCACCAGTCGAACTCCTCGTTGTTCATTCCCTTCCAGGCGTAGACCGGAATCCCGGCCTTGGCAATGGCGGCCGCAGCATGGTCCTGGGTCGAGAAGATGTTGCAACTGCTCCAGGTGACCTCGGCCCCGAGTTCCTTGAGGGTCTCGATCAGGACGGCCGTCTGGATCGTCATGTGGAGGCAGCCGGCGATCCGGGCTCCGGCGAGCGGCTTCGTCCGCCCGTACTTCTCCCGCAGGGCCATCAGGCCGGGCATCTCATTCTCGGCGAGGCGAATTTCCTTGCGGCCCCATTCGGCGAGCGAGAGATCGGCGACCTTGTAAGGGAGACGGGTTTCGACGTGGGACACAGGGAATCTCCTGGGCAGGTATGAAAAAGCCAGCGGCGGCCCGGGTGGCCGTAAACGAGTCAGGTTGATGTGGCTTGCGACCGTATCTTAGCGGGTCGAAACGATCCGCACAGGGTTCCCGCCGCGGGCTCAAGGGAGGCCGGCGAAGGCCGCCATAGCCGCTGCTACGAAGTTCCTGACGCGGCCGGGCTCCTTGATCCCCGGAGCCGACTCCACGCCGCTGGCGGTGTCGACGCTCCGGACGCCGGTCGCCCGAATGGCGTCGGCCACGTTCTCGGGGGTCAGTCCCCCGGCCAGGGCCAGGGGGATACCGAGGGGTGGCTCACGAGCAAGGGCCGCCCAATCCACCCGGTGGCCTGTGCCACCGAGCAGGGCCGCCGCCGTGGCGGGCGTCACCCCCGCATCGACGATCACCATGTCGGGCGACCGGCCGCCTGCCGACGCGGCTTCGAGCCAGCGGCGGGCCGAGGCCAAGCCGTCGGTGCCGAGCCGAACTGCCCGGATCAGCTTGAGGCCGGCGGCCGAGGCCAGCTCGTGGCAGCGGGAGGGCGGGTCGGTGGCCGGGCCATCGCCTTCGAGATGACCGTGGAGTTGGATGGCGTCGAGGCCGACCTCGTCGACGACCGCCAGGATCTCGGCTGCCGGCTGCCCGGCGAATACCCCCACGGCCAGAACTCCCTCAGGCAGCAGTTCACGCGCCGCCCGGGCGGCTGCCGGGCTGATCGCTCGGGGCGAGCCGGCCACGAAGTTGAAGCCGACCGCATCGGCGCCGGCCTGGGCGGCGAGGGCGGCATCGGCGGCGGTGGTCACGCCGCAGATCTTGATGCGAAAGAGTGGAGGGGCCATGGAAGGATGCCTGCTGCTGCAACGATGCCGTTCAGGGGAGTCGGAATACCAGAAGCCTCGGGGCAGGACCCGTGGTCAGGCGGCGCATCCCCTGCGACCGAGCGCAGACCTGCCGGTTTCCTGACCGGAAGAGTCTAAGGGCCGGCGGGGTGGTGCAGGAACGGCAGGCCGTTTGACGAAACCACTCTCTGTCCGGCCCGGTTCGACGCGGCCGCGTGAACTCCTCTGGCGATCCCGTGATGCATGTTCCCAGCCGGCACCCGTCGAGTCGTCCCTTCATGGCCTCGCCGCGGACGCAGTTCTATCACCCGACCGCCGAGATCGACGCGGCACTCAAGGGGATCGAACGGTGCATTCGCCGTGCCGAGGGGGCCGCGCTGGTGGTTGGGCAGCCGGGCACCGGGAAGTCGCTGCTTCTCCTGAAGCTTGCCGAACAGGTACGCGACGACTTCGATGTGGCGCTGCTCACTGGGGCGAGTATCTGCACTCGGCGCGCCCTGTGGCAGGCGATCATGGCGGCGATCGGCGAGCCCTACCGGGGAATCGACGAGACGGAACTCCGCATCGCGATCGTCGAACGGATCCGCGGGCTGGCGGCGGCGGGCTCGGGGTTGGTGATCCTCGTGGACGAGGCCCACACGCTGCCCACCCGGTTGATCGAGGAACTGCGACTCCTCACCAACGTTCCCACACCCCTGCCCGCCGTGCATCTCGTGCTCACCGGCAGCACCCGGCTCGATGAGATGCTCGGCAGCCCGCGGATGGCGAGCCTGGCCCAACGGGTGGCGGTGCGGGGCTATCTCGAACCGCTCGACCATGCCGAGACCATGGCCTATCTCCAGACGCAGACCCGGTCCGCGGGGCTCCAGTGGAATCAACTCTTCGCAGCCGGATGCGATGATGCGGTCTTTCGGGTGAGCGAGGGGGTGCCGCGGTTGATCAATCAGGTCTGTGATCACGCGCTCGTGCTCGTGGCCGAGTGTCACCGACTGGTGACGCCTGCCGACATTGCCGCCGCCTGGCGAGACATCCAAAGGCTACCGGCTCCGTCGGGCTTGGAGTCGCTGCCAGACGAGACCGCCGAACCGGGCGAGGCCGGGGCAGCCTGCGGGGGATATGACGACGATCAGGCGAGCGATGCCTTTGGTGTGGTCGAGTTCGGCTCGGAGGACGGCTTCTTCGGGCTCGAGACCGGTGCGGAGCCTGCGGGCGAGGAGCCCGGCTTACCGGCCGCGATGGCCGGCCCAGGCGATCCCTTCGGCGGCCCCGACGTGGAACTGGTCTTCGACGGGGCGGGCGATCCGTTCGAAGACCTGTTCGGCAGCCAGCAGGGTGACACTGCCCGGTACGGCATGGAAGGCCCCGACGATTTCCGCGATCGGCAGGCGGTGACCGTCCGGGATGGGCAGGGGCTCGGCCGGCGGCTGGCGACCTTCGGTCGCGCGGACATGCCTCTGGCCGCCACCGAAGTGAACGCTTCGATGTCGCCAGTCGCCTCCGACGATCTCGGGCCGCGGGGCCCGGTGACGGAAGGACCTTGTTCGGCTGCAGGCGAGATCGACGACTCCGACATGGTGGTCATCGAGGAAGACCTCGACGGTCGGTCGGAAACGATCGACGCCGGATCGCGCGACGTGTTCACCGTCCAGCCGAGCGACTACCGCAGCCTGTTCACTCGGCTCCGTCGCGGTCGCTGACACTCGGCGTGGGGCGGGCGGATGGAGGGACGGAGGCGGCGTCGCCCGGCGTGGCGGTCGAGTGCGACCTTGGCTCGCCCTCCGACCGCCCCAGGCTGCGGGGGCCATGGATGGCTCAGCGTATTGGACGGATGTCAGCCGGGCAGGAAGCCCGGCGTGGCGGTCGAGTGCGACCTTGGCTCGCCCTCCGACCGCCCCAGGCTGCGGGGGCCATGGATGGCCCCGCAGCCGTATAGTCAGAACCCCTCGTAGATCACGAGGATGTCGCCGCATTTCTGGAAGCGGACGATCACCGAGCAGCCGCAGGCGTAGTCGTAGCGAACCTGGCCGCAGCCGAGGAGCGTGCACCGCGAGCTTTCGCAGGGGCAGCCCTGGCAGCAGGCCGGCAGGCAGACGGGCACCGAGACGGTGCAGCAGGTTTCGGGACTCGTGGGGGTCAGCACCGTTTCGTAGGTCGGCTCGACGCAGCAACCGGCGTTGTGCTTGTGGCGGTGGGCGTGCTTGTGGTGGTACTTGATGCAGGGCTGAACAGGGCCGCAGGGGGCGGCGCCGCAGGTCGGCTCGACCGCGCCGCAGGTGGGCGCGAAGGCCGAGCAGCCGGGCTCGACGCAGGAGGGTTCGCAGCCGCAGCCAGGTTCGACAGCGTGGCGATGGTGCCGCAGGCCGGCGTCGGCCGAGGCGGCGATGAAGAGCAGGGCGGTGAGGCTCCCGAAGAGCGGCAGAACGAGATGACGGGACATGGTGTCGGGCTCCGGTTGAGAGGGGAGAGCGAGGGGCGAGGGGACCGTCGGGGGCGGGGCCGGCGGTGGACGGGCGACCAGAATCGCCAAATCCACTGCAACTCTGGCACGCGGTGGCCGCCTGTCAAAAAAAGCCGCTAGGAATCCTTGCGGCCGCGAGCCGGGTTCAGAACGGAAACGCTGCGGCAGAAAGGACTTCGGCGCCGATGCCGGCAGCCGGGGAATCGTGGGCCGATCTCGCCCAACGGCCCGGTGCCCCCGGACTCGCGTCCGGGGCTTGTATGCGTGTGATTTCGGTCGCTGAAACGGGGGGCGTCAGGCCATCAGATCGCGAAAACGGCCAAACAAATAGGCCGAATCATGCGGTCCGGCTGCCGCTTCGGGGTGGTACTGCACGCTCGCCGCTGGTGCGGATCGGTGTCGCAGGCCCTCGATCGTCCCATCGTTGAGGTTGCGGTGCGTGACCTCGAGTTCAGCCGGCAGCGACGCCTCGTCGACTGCGAAGCCGTGGTTTTGCGAGGTTATCTCGACCTTGCCTGTGGCCAGGTCCATCACCGGTTGGTTTGCGCCGCGGTGTCCAAACTTCAGCTTGAAGGTCTTGGCGCCGCAGGCGAGGGCCAGGAGCTGGTGGCCGAGGCAGATGCCGAACATCGGCACCTTGCCGACCAGGCCGCGAACCGTTTCAACGCAGTACTCCAGCGCTTCGGGGTCGCCTGGACCGTTCGACAGAAACACGCCATCGGGATGATGGGCCAAGACATCGGCCGCGGTTACCCGTCCGGGAAGCACGGTCACCTCGCAGCCGGAGCTGGCGAGGTGGCGGGCGATATTCCACTTCATGCCGTAGTCGAGGGCCACCACCTTTCTGGTCGGCGTCGTGCTGGGGCGGGCGGGCAGCGTGCCTCCTTCGACTGGCTGGAGGAGTGGCGTGGCCCAGGCATCGAGCGGTTCACTCCAGTGGCTTGCCTTGTCGGGCATCACCTCGGCCACGAGGTCTCGGCCCACGAGCGGAGGTGCTGAACGGGCCAACGCGACGAGCCGGTCAGCGTCGACTTCGTCGCTGGAGACCACGCCTGTCATCGCGCCCCGCATGCGGAGCCTGCGGACGAGCGCCCGGGTGTCGATGCCCGCGAGCCCCACGACACCCGCCTGGGCGAGGTAGTTGCCGAGCGTGCCGGTGGCTGTGAAGTTGCTGGCGATCCGGCTGGCCTCGCGAACGATGAAGCCGGCCATTTGGAGGCGACCGCTCTCGACGTCGTCGGGGTTGACGCCGTAGTTCCCAATCTGGGGGGCGGTCATGCAGAGGATTTGGCCCCGGTAGGAGGGATCGGTGAGGATCTCCTGATAGCCGGTCATCGAGGTGTTGAAACAGACCTCGCCCGAGACGGTGCCCGTGGCACCGAACGACTCGCCGAAATACACCGTGCCGTCTTCGAGGGCGAGCGCCGCGCGTGCCACAGGGAATTGTCTCCGCAGGGGGCCAAACTGCTCAGATCGCCGAGGTCCGAACAGTGATCGACATGATACTGCCCGTCGCGGCCGTGTCGCGGGTCGCTTACAATCCCGGCCGGAGCCGGAGCGATTTCGCTCCCCTTCGCCCCCGTAGCTCAGTGGATAGAGCGACGGTTTCCTAAACCGTAGGTCGCAGGTTCGATCCCTGCCGGGGGTAGTTTCGAAGTTTCCCTGGCATCAAACGAAATCGCCCCGGGGGGAAACCCCGGGGCGATTCGTCCATCAGTCCAGCTGGCCGTCCAAAGCCAGGGGTCGCGTCTCACCGCTTTCGCGGTTGTTCTTGAGGCGAGCGACCCGTCAACAGTTGATCGTGTAGGTCGCTCTCGCTCCGTCCGTGGCGAGAGCGGTAGGCTCTAAGTTTCAGGCCTTCCGCGAGCGACGGCGGAGATATCCGCCAGCCACCGCCGCGGCAGCCGCGGTGAAGGCGAGCAGGGAAGCCGGCTCAGGCACGGCGGAGATCGAGAGGGAGTTTTCGGCTCCGAGCGACTGCCACCCAGGGCTCGAGGCCAAGTTGATTTCAGAAGGCGTATACGACCAGCCCGAAGCGTTCTGGGCGGTGGGGGTCGTGTTGGGATCGGCACGCCACCAGGTGATTCCAGTGTCCGCATCGACCACCAGCCAGTAGGGCGTGCTGGCGCTCAGCTGGAGCTGAGGAGCGGCAAACGTGACCTTGGTCGGCGTCGAGGTGATGCTCTGGGTGTTGGTCCAGGCGAGCGGAGTTCCGGGTGAGCCGCTGTTGTCGTTGTACAGGGTCACCGCAACATTCGCGGAGCCAGAACCCGAAGAGAGGCCGAACGTTGCGTCGGTGAGTTCGAGGAAGTTGACGTCCGTGCCGGTCGTGAAGCCGACGGCGAAATCATCCCCTGCATTGGCAATGCCCTGGCCAAGACCGCCGAGGCCGCCAGCCCCTGTCGAGCCAAGGTTGCCGAGGGAGACATCTGCACGGGCCGACACCATGGCCAGCGAGAGAAAGCAGACCGAGGCGGCGACGGAGACTACGAAAGAACGCATGGGAACCCCTTTGAAAATCGATGTGTTGACGGAACTTGAAACCCGATGGACAGAAACACATGAGCCACAGGCCGAGCGGCTTGGACGAGCCGGATCGAACCTCGTCGAGCAATCGCTTGCGACTTCTCGATGAATCCCCCACATGCAGGATCCGTGCCGGAAATTTGGATAATGCTGAGAAAATGGTGTGACTCGGTTGTGACGTTTTCCGAAACACTCTTGAATCTCTGAAAAAAGACCCATCTTCGAGAGCCACAATTGCCGAAAGCGCGCCCTCGTGCGTCTATTGTGACCTTGTTGTTACTGGGGCAAATCATTCCAGTAACAATAAGGTCACTGGTGCGATTCGCTCCAGTGACGAATCTGTTACCTGGTGCTTTTTGCCCCAGGTAACATCCTAGTCACGATCGCGGCTGGTGTGGTCTATACTCTCGTCCCTACCCACCTTCTGGGGATCCAACCGTGATGGGCATGCCCGACCCCAGTTCGCCTGAATTCAGTCGATCCCGAGAACTTCCTTCAGATTCCAGTGCGATCGAGGCCGCACCGCATGGTCTGCCACCCACACCCTGGCAGATCCGCGAGCAGGTCGAGCGGCTGGCCGCTCACCCGACGTTTTCCCGGTCGCCTTCGAGCCTGAAGCTCCTCCGGTTTTTCGGGGCCAACATCCTCGCGACGGGTGGCAGGCCTGTTTCCCAGCGGGTCGTGGCCGATGTTCTGCTCGGTCTTTCGGATGAGTTTCGCCCGACCGAAAATCCGCTCGTGCGAATGCAGGTGGTGCGGCTGCGGAAGAAGCTGATCGACTACTACGCTGGGGATGGCGCGGCCGACCGGGTTTTGGTGAGCCTGCCTAAGGGGCGATATTGCCTGGTGGCCGATTGGAACCCGGGTTTGCGATCCGCTGGGGTTGAGGCTGAGCCTGCCGCCGGTGAAAGCCCGCCCGACTCACTGGCCGCCCGGGAGCGGGCTGAGTTCGAGGCCGGAATCGACGCGACTCCTGGGCGGCCTCCTGCGGGGAGCGGCGCCGGCAGGCCTGTGGTTCTGATCGCCGAATTGGCCGATGGCGGTCTGGGGCCAGATTTCCAGGCCCTGGCCCAGGTCACCGCCACGCTTCTCGTCCCGAATCTTCTGGGTAACGACCGGTTTTGGGCGATCGGCCCGCTTAGTCGTTGGCGGGCTGGCCTGGATGGTCTGGCTCACCCGCATGGACTGCAGCCGGAAGCCGCGTGTGGCCGCTACCATGCTGACTACGTGCTGGTTGGGCAACTCGCCCGCGAAGGAACGGCCGTGGCTGCAACGCTGCAGCTCGTGCCGCGATCGGGCGGCGATCCCGTCTGGACGACCTGGTGCAGCGAGGATCTAACGGCCCTGCCCGCGGATTCGTCGATGGCACAGACTCCGGTGATTCCGTCGGCTGGCCATGCTTTCGGCGCCCGGGTCGCTGCGGTTGGGGAGATTCTCGCGGGGCGGATCGCCGTCCTGCTGCGGGAAGCCTTTCAGGCGGTAGCCAAACCTTTGCGGTAACGTCGAGGCTCCCACGCCATGGTCACTTCCCCCTCCCGCCGGGCCGTCACGCTTGCCGCCCTGCTCTATTACCCGGCTGCGATCTTGCTTGGCTGGCTGGTGGTCACCAATGCCAACGCTCGCTCGATGGCGATGGAGCGGGCCGCCGATCTCCAGACGCTCGGCAGCAAGGCCTCGTATGCCGGCAACACGGTGCTCGAGACGGTGACCTTCGGCTGGTACGACAAAGCCTCGCAGACCGACGCCGACTACGAAGGTTCGCTCGCCCTGGCCGAGGCGTGCAGTCGCCGGGGCTCACTCGCCGCCTGGGGTCTGGCCGGGCTGACGGCCGCTTTTTGCCTGGTTGCGCAGCTCGGAGGACGGGCCGGCACGGCGGCCGCGGGTCGGCAGGCCGCCCGGCAGTTCTGCCTGGCGTCGCTCGTGTTCTTCGCCGTCGGCGTGACGGCCACGGCCCTGAGCCTCGTGGCATCGAAGGAGGTCACCGGCCTGGGGACGGTGGTGTTCAGCTTCGAGGCCAAGAGTATCGCCTCAACGATCGGCGATCTGCTCGCGTCGCACGATCTGGTTCTGGGAGGGCTCGTGCTCTTCTTCTCGGTGATCGTGCCGTTGGCGAAGGCCGTCGTAGTGCTGTTCGCCACTGTTGCCCACGGGGCCGCCCGAGACCGGGCCGTGCAGTTCGTGCACGCGATCGGAAAATGGTCGATGGCCGACGTGTTCGTCGTGGCCGTGCTCCTGGCGATGCTCGCGCTGGGGCGGGATCCGGCCACCCGGGCCTTCACTGGGCCGGGACTCTACTTTTTCGCCGGCTACTGCCTGCTCGCACTCTGGAGCGCCGCCTGGCTGCCGCCGGCCCCCTGGCATCGCTGAGTCCTCGGGTGACTCGTCGAGCGGAATGCCGGCGAAGGACGCCGCGGCGAACGATGCGTTGCCGCCCCCGCGGCCGGCTCACACCAGCTTCGTGCGGCCCGGGATCGCGTATTTCGGCTCGGGGAGGGAGCCTGCCCAGTCGAGTTCCGCGGGGAAGAGATCGAGCTTCGACTCATTGGCAAGAAACTCGAAGGTCACCCGCTGACCCGTGTAGGCCGCCACGCGGCCGAGCACGGCCGTCAGCGAACTGTCGGCCGTCTGGGCCACTTCCACGATCGGCTTGCCGGCCCGGATCGAGGCCACGAGGTCGGCATGCTCCTGCTTGTAGGCTTCGGAAATGCTGCCTTCCGCCGACCAGATCTGTTCACCCTTCCGGTTGACGATCCGCGAGCCCGAGTTGATCGCGCCGATGAAGAGGGTGCCATCGGTGCCGTGGATCACGCTGCCGTTGTCGCCGGTGGTGCCGGGAATCTGGCGGCACATGAACGAGATCGTGCGATCGCCGGGATACTCGTATTCGATCGACATGCTGTCCCACATCTCACTGTCGTCGGGCCGGGTGAACCGGCCGCCCGAGCCGTAGGCAGACACGGGGTTTGCCCCCATCGCCCAGTTGATCGTGTCGATGTTGTGTACGGCCTGCTCGGCGATCTGGTCGCCGCTGAGCCAGATGAAGTGCATCCAGTTGTTGACCTGGTATTCGGTGTCGCTCATGCCCTCCTTGCGGGGCCGATACCAGATGCCGGTGGAGCAATACCGCGTGCTGCCGCCGACGATGTCGCCGATGGCTCCTTGCCGGATCTGCTCGACGGCGGCGATGTAGTTGGCCTGTCGGCGATATTGGGTGCCGGTGACGATAGCCGTGCCGGCGGCCTCGGCTGCTGCCTGAGCCGCTTGGCAGATCCGGTAGCCGGCCGGGTCGACGCAGACCGGCTTCTCGGCGAACACGTGCTTGCCGGCCTGCACAGCCTCCAGGATCATTCGCGGCCGAAAGCCGGGCGGGCTCGTGAGGAGCACGATATCGATCTCGGGATCGGAGAGAATCCGCTTGTAGCCGTCGATTCCGCCATAGATGTGGGCGTCGTCGAGCGCGACCTTGTCGGCGTGCTTTTCCGCGAGCGTCTGCCGAAGAGCCTCGGCCTTGGCCGGGAACGGGTCGGCCGCCGCCACGAGCTGGACGTATTTGTTGGCCGTGAGCGAGTCATCGAGTGCTCCGGTGCCCCGGCCTCCGCAGCCCACGATGCCGAGCTTGAGTACGCGGGTGTCGTCGGCGGCCGCCGCGGAGGAGTGAACCATCAGGCCGGCGGCGGCCGTGGCACCGGTCGCGAGGAAGCCACGACGGCTATGGCGGTGCGGAATGTCCATGTGTCGTCTCCCCCAAGCGTCGCTCTTTTCCAATCCGAATCAGGCCTGACGTTCCGGTTTGCCGGCTGATTCAGGTCTCAAAAGCATGACTGAAATCCCGACGCTCCACAACTGCCGTATCGGGCCGTTGCGGGTCATCGCTCGACTGACCGACGCCGGCGGTCGAGTGCAGCCTTGAGTGTCACGAAGTAGGCCTGCCGTTGGTCACCCTTGAAGGCGACGCCGTGGTTGGCGTTGTGGATCCTTCGTTCGAAGACGATGTCGGGAACGATCTCGTATCGCAGGCCTGCGTCCTGCGCGGCGAGCATCCACGTCATGAACTCGTGCTCAACGCCGGTGCCGAAGGGGCCGGCGACCTCGATCGCACTGCGGCGGAATAGACCGGCGCAGCGGGAAATCGCCGGCCGGACGTCGAGCATCCGTTCGCGGCCGTCGTGGTCGACAAACCGGCGGGCATGGCCGAAGACCACGGCCAGCTCCGGATCTCGCTCGAGGGCCGCCAACTGGCGTGCGGTCTTGTCCGGCAGCCAGCGGTCGTCGGCATCGAGAAAGGCGATCAGTTCGCCGTGGGCGGCGGCGACGCCGGCATTCACGGTTTCGCCGATTCCAGTGTGCGGCTTGCGGACGAGGGTAACGCCGGGAGTGGCGGCTGCGATCGTCGGCCCGTCGTCGGTCGAGCCGTCGTCGACCACGATGATCTGGGCCACTCGCACCGTCTGGCTCCGAATGCTCGCCAAGGCCTCGGCGATGAACCGGCCGCCGTTGAACAGGGGCACGATCACGGTCAGGGGCATGGTGGCTTCTCGAATGCGGCCAGCATCCTGCGGGCAGTTAGGACTCGTGCGAGTGCCCGGCGACGAGCCTCTTGGGAAATCCTCGAAGAATGACGGTGTTTTCCATGAAACTGTTCGACGGAAGCGAGCAACATGCGGCGATCGCGGGTGCTGTTTGCGTCATGCCGCACGTATTTCACCGTGCAGGCCCCCGAGTAGCCGAGCGAGCCGCCCGCCTCGACCGCCCGAAACCAGTAGTCGCGATCCTGACCGATCGGCATGGTGGTGTCGAAGTGGCCGACCCGATCGGCCGTGATCCGCGGAATGGCGACGCTCGAGGCGGTGTAGATGATCGACTCGACGAAGAGGGCATCCCAGGGCGCGGCCAACCAGGCGGGGTCCATGCCGTGAACAGCGACGGTGCGACCGGCTTTGGAATCCCATATTGCCACCGCCGACACCGCCAAAGCGTGACCATCGGCCAGGCAATCGGCGAGTGCGGCCAGGTGCGTGGGTAACCACTCGTCGTCCGCGTCGAGAAATGCGATCAGGTCGCCGCGACAGCGAGCAAGGGCTGCGTTGCGGGCCGCCGAAGTGCCGAGTTTGGCTGCGAGACCGTGGTATCGGACGGGCTGACGAACTGTTGCGGCGAAGTCCCTCACAACCGCTTCAACTCCGTCACCCGGGCCGTCCTCCGCGACCACGATCTCCCAATCTGTGACTGTCTGGCTCTCCACGCTCTTGAGCGCTCGGGGAATCAGTTCCCGGCTCTGAAATGTGGGAATCACGATGCTGATCATGGCTGGAAAAATGACTCGGACGGTCGGATGCTTCAGGGAACGTACCGGCGCTCCGGCCCGCGTCGCTCCGCGTGGCCGATGTAACTAGTCTCTCCGTCATGGCGTGCCAGTGGCCTGCTCGGCAAGGCGAGGTTCCTGAGCGTGGCGAATCGCAGCGACCAGTAGTGATCGGCGGGCAGCAGCATACTCGCGAGGTCGCGGGCCAGAATGGCCATTGCCTTACGGTTGAACCAGACGAAACAGTACCCGCGATAGCCAAAGAGCTCCGGCGCGACCAAGAGCGTCGAGTGGCGAACCTCGCTGATGCGCATGGGGCCGACTTGTTCATGCATCAAGAGCACGCTCGCCTGCGGAAACGCCAACTTGCAGGAGTCGATAGCCGCGGCAACGGACTCTGGGGTGGTGTGTGGCAGCGGAAGCATGTCATCCTCCAGCACCACCAGCTCCTCCAGGCCTGCATCGAGCGCCGATCGCACCAGGAGGGCATGGGAGGTCGCGCAGGCGATCTCGCCCGCCGAGAGCGAACGCCCCAACCGCTTCCGGGTTCGCTCGTCGTCGTATGCAAACGGCAGGGGTTCGACGCCGATCCGGCGGCGATCAAAGGCGTCGAAAAACCGGATGTCGAAGCCGCGGGTCTCCATCCACTCACGGCGAATCATGTCGCGGCGTTCGGTCGCCCTGACGAGGCTCACGCAGTGGATGATCATGCCGCTCCCAAGCCGGGACTCGCCGGCCTCGGACGAGCATCCGGCCGACCGACATGCGTTGTATCACGGCCCCGCCTTGGCGGCCATAAGCTCCACGCTCACGGTCCGGCGGCCCGGCCAGACGAACGCCGATCCGTCTCGCAGCAGACAGATGCCGACGCGATCGATAGTTCTCGCCGCCAGGAAGCCGCGATGGAAGGGAAACATGAACGACTGCCGCCAGACCGGCCCGGTGCACCCCGCGCTGACGAGCCTGACGGAGCCGACCGGAAGCCCGGGCAGGAGGATGCGGAGCAGCACCTCGCCGCGGAGTTCCGCCGTCGGCAGTTCGAGGCCGATGCGAACGATGAACCATTCGGTGTCGAGCCGATCGAGCGGCAGCGGCACCCAGACCGAGTCGCTTGCCGGAGGAAGCTCGACGGTCAAGGACACGCTCGGCACCAGGGCGGCCTTGGTGGGGTTTGGCAGGAGAGCCCCGCGTGCGAAACGACGCATCGCCATGGCAAACGCCTGCCGTACGTCCGGCTCGGTGCGTGGGATCGTGCTCGATGCATACTGCTTCAGTTCAGCGTCGAGCGGTTCGTCGATTTCGGCGGAGAGTTGCGCGAGCACTCTGGCAGGGATCGGCCGCCGGAGCACGACCGACAGATACTCCAGCCCCGCGTGGACGATCGCGTGGAGTTGCCGGTCACGGACTTCTACGCTGATGATCTCCCAGTCGAGCGAGCCACGGTCGAGAATGCGGCAGGCATCGACCGTCCAGTCGGCGATGGGGGCGTCGGCGTTGCTTCTCAGACCGTGGGCGAGCGCCAGAAGCAAGGCATGCTCCCGGCTCGGCACACGCAAGCCGATCCCCCGCCAGGTCACTGGCACCGCCGATTTCCAGATTCGGTCGTCATCGCCACGCAGCCGATTGATCGGAATGGCGAAGTTGTGAAGATCGATCTCCGCATGTCCCTTGCGGTACGCCCAAGCGTGATGGGCGGCAATCGGGCCAATAGCGTGCAACCACCGCTGCCAGGGAAGATGGTCGATCGTGAATCCGTCGGCTTCCAGCAGCCGGACAGCGTCGGCCTGCCGTTGATGTGGGATGAGCGCGTCGAGGTCGCCGACAAACCGTTCGTGAGCCACCTGCGGATCGAGGGTCACCCGCGCGCTTCCCTTGATGAGCATCACTGGAATGCCCGCTCCGACGAGCTTCGCCAGGATGCATTGCACCGCTTGGAGCCGCACCTGGTTCAGGGTCCAGATCTTACGGCGAAAGCCCATTACTCGGGGCCGGATCACCGCGTCGGGCTCCAGCTCGGCGATCCGCCCGGCGATGACGCCGAGCATCCGCACCTCATTCCAGGGAGCTACGTCGAGGTCGGCCACCTGCCGCCAGGCCAACCAGGAGGCCCGGGCCTCGTCACCATCGAGAAGTGCGGCCCGAACGAGCAGGTCGAGCCGTCCGGTCGGCAGGCTTGCAAGGGGGTGGGGCGTGAAGGAAGGACTCGTCATTGAGGATCACGCAGGCTCCCAGATGGTCGGCCGTGAAACGCCGATGGCCGGCCAGGCCGTTTTTGGAGGGCTCTCGTGGCGGATGGTCATACCGTCTCCAGGTGCCGTCGCAGCAGGTCGGGCACCTCGGCCATCCGCCTGCCGAGTTCGAGCCGCCAGCAGGGCAGCCGGCGGACAAGCGTTGCGAGGTCGCCGCAGCCTGGGTCGGTATGACGATAGAGTTGCATGAGCGTGCTTGGCGCGATCGCCATCATCGCTTTCGCCGGCGACAGTCGCTCGAGCTGGGGCCGATCGATCCCGGTCACGCGAGGGGCGACCACGCTGCGGATCGGCAATCGCACCGCCATGCGATCCGGGGCGGCTCGCTCCATGAAGAGAATTGCCTTGTCGGCCGGCTCGGTTGGGTGAAGGACCGCGGCCGCGGGGACGTCGGGAAACTGCGCCAGGTGATCGGCATGGAGCTTGGCCGTCGCGTAGAGCGAGTGGGCGACCGGTTCCGGCTCGATTTCGAGTAGGCAGTAGTCGTCGCCGACATAGTCGAGCCCCGCCAGGGCCCCGAGCACGGCAGTCGATGACTTTCCGGAGCCGCCGCGGCCGACGAGGATCGCGGCTCCCTCCGGAGTGCCCACGCAGCCGGCGTGGAGGATTCGCACGCCGCCCGCCATCGACCACCACTGCCACGCTTGCAGCAGTGGAGCGGCCCGGTGATGCCAGGCTAGCGTCGCCGCGTCGTCGATCCACACGATTACCCGTCGCGCTGCCAGGGAGAACATGGCAAACGAACCGGGCGTGCGGCTCACCGGGATCCTATATCCCTCGCCTCCGGCTGGCAGTGACAGCCGCACGGCCGATCCCGGTGGTGGCCACGACCAGGGCGGCGTGGGCAACGGCGTCGCGGTGGAGGCTTCGTCCCACATGAGCACCTCAAAGTCAGGCGGAATGTCCAGCCGGCGCGTGACGTGGGCCAGGGCGGGGAGGAGGGCCGTGGTGACTTGGCCGGCCAGCCCGAGCCGAACGGCGCGGCCCGCGAGGTCGAGCATCGCGACCGTGCTACCACTGCGTTCGGCAGCCTGCCTCCAGGCCGTTTCCAGCGTCGCAAAGTAACCGTCGAGCTGGCGGGCGACGGGGCCCGAAGGGAGCCGGGGATCGGGGACGATGCCTTCTGCCATCGTCAACCTGGCTCGGGGGTGTGGGGCCAGCCCTGCACATCGACTTCATGGATCGGATCGATGAGCAGGAGGTTCTCCATGTCGGTGAAGGTCTCGATCGTCGGAGCCTCATACCGGGCTGGAGATTCCACGCCGGCGGTCTCATGGTCAGCCCGCTCTGCCACTTCGACCACCAATTCCTCCGAGATCAGCCGGTCGATGAACTCGAAAACCTGCTGCTCCGCATCTCGCCGGCCGCCGTTGGCCGCGACCAAGCGGTCGATTGCCTCCTGCCGACCCAGGCCGGCGGCCAGTGCCTGCCACAGCCATGTCCCGGAACCGCGGAGGCTGTGGTAGCGACCGGTTGCCAGATTGATCACGATCACTTCACCGTCGAACGACTCCGCCGTCACGTCAGGTTCGTTGATCCGATAGTGGGTGTGCGACATGGTGTCTTCAGGGGCACATGGCCCTCGGGTTCATCTCCGATATGGATTCGATGGGGAACGTCATTTTCCGCCGAGGACGAGATTCACCCAATGGTAACACGCTCAGCCCACGAGTCACGCTGGCGGGCCTGTGAGAAGCCGGCTACGCTCCACAGCTGCACCCTGCCTGGAGCGCAAGCGATCCCACGCGAGAACCTATCTTCGTGAAGGAGGGCCGTGGTCACGAACCATGGTTGTCGATTGTCCGATGAACGTCGCCGTCATCACCCCCTACTACCGTGAGTCCGACGCGAAGGTACGCCGCTGCATGGCGAGTGTCGCGGCCCAGACTCATCCTGCCACCCACTTCATGGTGGCCGACGGCTTCCCCAAGGATTTCGTGTCGGTGGCCGCCGGCGTACGGCATGTCGTCCTGCCCCAGCCCCACGGCGACAACGGCAACACGCCCCGTGGCATCGGAGCCCTCTCCGCGCTCAACGCCGGCTTCGACGCCTTTGCCTTTCTGGACGCCGACAACTGGCTGGCTCCCGACCATATCGCCACGCTCGTCGAGGCGGTGCGGAAGACCGGGGCGGCGGTGGCTTTCAGCGACCGTCGGATCGTGCTGCCCGATGGCACGCTCGTGGAGTGGCCCGACACGGGCGACCAGCAGCGGAAGCATGTCGACACGAGTTCCTTCTTCATCACCGCCGACGCCGCCTTCCTCCTGCCCTACTGGGCTACGATGGACCAGCCCACCTCGCCCTGCTGCGACCGCGTGATGCTGGGGCTGGTGCGGGGCTTCAACGTGCTGCACGTGTTCACCGGGAAGCCGACGCTGTTCTTCGAGTCAAACTACGCCTACCACTACCGGCTCGCCGGCCGGGAGCCTCCGGCGAATCCGCACGACATCGACTTCGAGGCGGTGGTTGCCCGGCAGTCCGTCGCCCGGTCGTTCAAGCGGACGCGGATGGATCTCACCGTCAAAGTCGACCCGGCCCGCCTGCGGAAGGCGACGCCCGGCCTCGTGGCGACGGCTCCGGACACTGCCCGGTCGGTGAGCCATGAGGCCAGTGATGAGTCTGCCCCGCCACCGGCCAAGCCGACCGCGGAGGAGTGGGTGACCCAAGTCTTTCAGCGGCTGGCGCAGGAGCCCGACCGCCCGCCGCCGCGGGTGAAGTTCATGATCCTCTCGACTCCGCGGAGCGGTTCGTCGCTCTTCTGTCGCCTGCTTGGGGAGACGGCGTCCGTCTCGATCGACGTCGTGGGGCGTCCGGTCGAATGGCTCAACGAGATGTATGTCAGGGCCTTGGGAAAAGTCCTGAATCTTGGTGCTGTACGAGTGGCCGACTACTGGCGATTCGTCAAGGCGAAGACGACCTCCTCCGAGGGGGTTTTTTCGGTGAAGGTCCATATCAGGGACTTGGTCCGGACCATCGAGCACGGGTTGGATCCGCTCGCCGAGGGCTTCGACGGCGTCTACTTCGTTCGCCGCCGCGACAAATTCGCCCAAGCTATGTCACTCGCCAAGGCGAAGCTCAGTGGCCAGTGGAACGAAGGGCAGCGGCCGCTCCGGCTTGTAACTGCCGAGGACGTCAAGAACAGCGACATCGTGTCCGCTCTTCAGGACATCACGGAGCAGGAGGACCACTATCGAGCCGCTTTCGCGGGGAGGGTGCGACGGGAGTTTGTCTACGAGGAATTCTGCACGCGGCCGGATCTCGTCCGGACGATCTGTGATGACCTCGGGCTGCCGGTCACCGCCGCGGGGTCGGCGGGCGCAACAGGTGGCATCCAGCGGACACCGGCAGACTCGGAACGGCTGCACGAGCTAAGGACCTACTTGGGACTCATCTGAGCCGTCGGGTGCACTCTGGCAACGGCCACCTGCCAAGAAAGCTCTCAGGCAGTTACCGAGTTCCGCGGCGGCGGAGGCCCCGAGTGGACCGCATCGCGAACGCCGAGACGAGGCGGTCATCCCCGCCTCCATCCACGACCGAACGTCTGCTGAAGTCGAGCAGTTCACCGGCCGCGACGGGGTCGCCTGAGTCGAGGAGCGCGGCGATGGCGTGGCGGACCAAGTCTGCATAAGGGAGAATCGCTGCCTGCACGAAATCCTGTTCGGAGACGTCGCTTGCCTCGCCCTTGACCTGAAGGAAGCCTTGCTGGATGCCACAGCGGAACACCGCGTCGGAAAGGCTCGTGCTCAGGATCCGTGGCGGCGCTGGGCCGGGCCCTGCAGGTTCGGTCGTGAGCGACTCGACATGGGCGACCGTGCGTCGCAGGATGCTTTCACCTGCCTGAACCGCCAGCGGAGTCACACGCTGCAGCGTCAACCAGTTGTCCACCTGTTTGTCGCGGCCGACACAGGTTGCCAGGTGGAGGAGGTTCGGCACGCTCCCGGCAAACTTCTGGAGCATCGAATCGAGGGTCGGGGCCTGCAGGTGGCGGCCCTCAGCCGTCGACGTGCAATGGTTTCGAATACCCCGGGCGTTAAGCCGGTAGGCCAGCTCAAGGTCTTCCCATCCCCAGTCGTGAAAGGTGTCATCGAAGCGAACAACGCCCGAGTCCAGGAGTTGCCGCTTGAAAGACCAATTGTCTGTGTACCAGAGCGGCCATGGTAGCGGCCCTTCGAGTCCTGCCATGCGCGGGTTCGATCGCGGCCCGAGGAGGGCGGCAAACGGCGGAGCCGCGACGCCCCAGGTCACAGCGCCCAGATGCGTTTCTTCGACGGCGGGGTGATTCCGATGAAAGGCCAGGTGCTCCTCGACGAAGCCTACCGATGGCACAATGTCGGCGTCGCAGACGATCACGATCTCGCCGCGGACCGTGGCCAGGCCGGCATTGATGGCAGCCGACCGGCCGCGATTGGCCTGAACCAGAAGCCGGAATCGTTCGTCGCGGCCGGCTATGACCGTCGCTGCCGGCGGCTCGGAGCCGTCGTCGACGACGATCACTTCGAATGGCATGTTCGACCGCTGCGGTGGAAAAGCGTCGAGAACCTGCTCCAACAGGTTCAGCCGGTTAAACACGGGCACGACAACCGAAGCAACAGGCTGCAGCATGCTTACGTCTGGCCGCCACGGAAGGATTGACCGAGCTGACGACCTGGGGAACCCAGCGGAAAACCTGCGGTTATGGCCAGCGGCTTCATGCACGAAGGCTTGGTGTCAGGTTTTCGTTATTCGGAGTGAACCGGCCGAACCATCTGCACGAAACCCGCCACGAACAGTCTTCAGGAAGGCATCTGTAGCCTTTCTGCATCCGCCCCAAAAATGATAATCGTCAACCAGAATGCTCCCGCCGGGAACCAGTCTGGGGAAAATTCGCTCGAGGCATGTCTTCACGGAGTCATGCCAGTCCACATCGACATGGGCGAAGGCCACGTCCTCGTGCACGTTGAGAGTGTCCTGAACCAGGCCTTTCGTGAGCGTAATCTTCGCCACCTGAGGGTCGATGCCGAACATCAGCATGTTTCCCCTCACAACACCATAAAGATTCTCGACATAGCCATAGTAGAGATCGTCATCCCCGATCCCTCGTGCCTTGCCTTCTGCGATGGTCTTGTAGCGATCGTGAACGTCGGGCGTGTCATCGGCAGTCGGGGGCGGAATCATGCCGAAGACGTCGTACACGCGGAATTCCCGGTCCGTCGACTTGAGCGAGGCAATCAGGATCGCCGACCCGCCAAGGGCGCACCCTGCCTCCAGGAAGAGCCCCGGTAAGCCGGCGTCTTCGATGCGCTCGCAGGTTTCGGCGAGCCCGAGAAGCTTCGCGTGGCTGAGATGGGTAAGGTTTCGGCTGCGGATGTCCCTGATCAGATCGAAACCGCCGGGGCTGCATACACGTTTCCGATTCCTGTTCCGGTTCGACTGATCGGAGGGCATGCCTGCGGGTGACGTGTGAGCCTGCTCTCGCGCTCGCCGCGAATACCAGTTCCAAACCTGCCAGTGCTCAGGTTTCTGCTGCGACCAGGGCTTCGCTGGCCCGGTGTAGTGCAGGATGTAGCGATCGGTGTCCGCCAGGACCTGCGAATCCTGGCTGTTGAAGACGTTCCATTCACGACTCAATTCAGCGTATTCGCCGTGGCAGTACAGGTTGATCAGGAGTTGATCATTCACGACCTCCGGATAGTCGAGGCAGAATCTGGTAAAGCCGTTGCGTCGCAGGGTGGCCAGATCCATCAGGGCCACACCGGCATTGCCGGAGCGCGACCAGACGTAGTCGGGCAGTGACTTGCCCGTAGCCCCGGTAAATGCCTTGAGCTTGTCACCTGTAACGAGCGACGTTCTCATCGCAATGCCCGTCGGCCCGGGGTCAACCGCAAATATCGGCTCCAGATTCGTGTTTACGATGACATCAATATCGAGGTAGAGCAGTCGAAGATCATCATGGATGAGTTCGGGAATCAGGAGGCGGAGCATGGTGGCGTGAGAGACATGCGCGAGGCCGCTGTAGGGACGATCCCAGCGAGCGGGATACGATATGACCTCGGCACCTTCGATCGGCGGCACAACCATGCCCTCGAGGTGAACCAAATGGAACCGAATCCGCGCGTGTCGATTGTTTCGGAGGATCGAGTGGGCGACGACCGGAAGATAGGCCGCCATGCTGTCGTCGAACGCAAAGCAGACATCGTAGACCGGCACCTGGCGTGAACGTGCTGGCGGCAGGGTCCGAGCAAGCCTGTCGGCCACGTCGCGAGCGAGTCGCTGCCTGATTTCGGAGTAGTCCCAGGTATCGACTCCTCGAAGCCGAGGATCGCCCAGGTCGGCGTCGGTGAGCGTCACCGGGACTCCCATGGCAATGCAGGGCAGAAAGCAGTGCAATCGAGAGGTGGTCACCTTCGCCGCCATCGAGTACTGCTTTAAGAGCGAATAGGCACGCCGAAGCATCGTCTTCGGATCCCGGTTCTTCAGCAGCGGGTCCCAATGGCGGATCGCCTTTTTTCCCTCGCGGACGACGTCGACAAACAGCTCGTCGGGGGAGCCTCCGGTCCATGGTAGGAAATCGATGGTCAATGTCAGGCAGCCGGTGAAATACGCGGCTATCCCTTTGGCCATCAGTACGTTTACGGTCGCTGCGTCACGACAGCCAATCGGCTCGAATCGCTTCAGGTACTCGACCCCGGCCGGCGTCAGCATTCGTTCATCAGCGAGATGGAACGAGACGAAGATCGGCTCCACGGATTCGTGCATGGGCCATTCGAGTTGGCCATTTCGGCCCGGATGCATGAACCAGCCGTTCATCAGAGTGATGACGCGGGGCGGCAGTGACTGCCGATGCGAACTGTCGCGGTTGACGAAGACGAAGCGGGCGCCCGGCACCGAGTCGGTCAGGACGCGGTCGAGAAACTCTGAAAAGGGCATGTCCATCCGGAGCGCCCGTCGGTAGCAGTTCAGAGCCGCGAGCGTTTGGATGGAGTCGCCGATGTTGCCAGAGGCGTTGTCTGGTGAGTCATTCCGGTAGGACAAGATCCCGAAAACCACATCCATAGGCTGCTTTTGGCTCCAGCTTCCGAGAAGTGAATTTGCATGGGCGGCTCTCTGATCCCGATCCAGGGACTCTATCACAGGGCCACATGGTGTCTGTCAGGATTTCGCCGCCGGTATCGCGAAGCAGGCCGATCTGATTTGAGCGGATGAGCGGAGACAGCGAGGGCCGGCCCGGGTGCCACAACCGAAACGCCCATCAAGCACCCAGCGGTGCTCGGACGCAGTTGCGCGAGCCCACCGAAATCCGCATCAGCCTTAGTTGTTCGAGTGAGACGGCACGAACCTGGCGAGCTGGCACAACTGCCCGTAGAGTGCCGCTGTCTCGGGTGGCACCAGGGCTTCGGCACGGGCCCGGCTCAGGCGGGCGTCTGCGAAGCCTGGATCCACCGGGGCTTCGAGCAGGCGGGTCAGTCGCCCCAAGGCGGTCCCGTCGACGATCTGCTTGTAGTGCACGAAGGTAATGTCGAGGGGCAGCTCCCGCAACGCGAGTACGCTGCGATAGATCGCGGTCCAGATGGCGAGACCGCGGGCGAGATCCATGCAGACGTTTGCCAGATAGGGCATTTCGGCACATTCCCTCACGATGCTCGCTGCGGTCAAGCCCGGTTCGCGAAACACGCAGACCCAGACCGTATGTCGCAGGTAGGGCAGCCAGGCCGTCGCCGTGTAGCTGAACCGAGGATCCTTGAAGCAGAAGGGCTCTCGCTGCGCTAGCGCGGCGATGCCCCGGGCAATCTCAGAAGTGACCCGGACATCCTGACCAGGAGCGAGTTGGGCAAGCCACAACTGCCAGCGTTTCAGTCCCTGATCCGGCGAGACGAGGGGAGCGAGGAGAGCCTCATTCAGGCTGTTGATTTCTGGACCCTCGAAGAATCCCTTGGGGTTGCTCGGCCGCCCGGGATAGAGATCGGCACCCATGAAGTAGCCTGCCGCGGCAAGCGATCCCGCGAGCATGCTGGTACCGCTGCGACCCGATCCGAGAATGATGCAGTTACGCAAGGAAGCCCTCGCGGCAAGGCTTGTCTTCGTTGAACATCCAGGAATGCTCGGTGGCCGTCCCATGGTCATGGATCCCGTCGGCGTCTCTTCCGTGCGACAGATCCAGGGGAAAGACTTTTTCAAAGCGAACGCGTTCGCCGAACGTTATCGCCATCAGGATAGCACTCCCCTCATCGGAACTGAGCCACCCCGATCCGGTGAGAAACTCCCACAATTCGGCCCCCGAATCCCGCCAAGGCCGATGCAGATCCTAACTCCAGTCGGGGATTTCGCGTCCTAGAAACTGGAACAGCCGATGATTGAACGGGGCATAGTATTCCCTCAGCCACACCTTGCAGGGCTCGGAAATCATGGCTTCTTTCGACCGCTTGTGAACGGACGGGTTATATGGGACTGCCCTCGGCTCCGCACCCAGGAAGCGAAACACCTGGTTCAGCGTGCCCGCGGGCTCACGGCGATACTCCTCTGAGATCAGCACGAGCAACTGGTCCCTCGAGAAATGGCTGAGAAGACTTTCAAGGTGATCGATGTAGCAGCCACTCGTCACATAGCTTCCCGGCACTCGGCCGGCGAGATAGTCCTGCAGGTTCTGTTCAAAAGTGAGTCGTGTGTTCCATCCCCGGAGGTGCTGGACGCCTCGTTGTTGAGCCACTTGCACGGCATGATTGAATGCTGATTCTGCGCGGTCGACCGGATCGCGAAGGATGGCGACCAGTCGGCACTCCGGCACGACCGCCCGAAGCCTGGGATGGCACTCGTGAGCTGAGAGATAATTGGGCGTCTTCTCCCCCTGGAGCTTGACGTTGTCACGAAAGAGCGATCGATACCACGCGATGCCACGGTCGTAGTGCTCGTCGAAGAAATGAGGCTCGTCCCCGGGATGGCCGAGGAGATTCGGAGCCATCTCAATCTGAGGGTGCTGCCGCAGATGATGCTGAAGGGAACTGGTGCCTCCCTTCTGAGTGCCGACGATGATGAAATCAGGGAGCTTCCCCGGGCCGGCCGTGGTTTCTGGCATCTCAAACCGTCTCCGTTGATTGGGCCAGCGAACTCAAGCGTATTTCAGCCCCATTGGTATCAATTTCAAAGTCGGCCTCGCTGGCCTGGTAGCTGCGTTGATTCTGGCTAGCGAGGAAGTCCAGTCACGACAGCAACCCCTCGAGCACGTCGCGGTGTTCACAGAGGAGTTTCGCAAGCCGGCCGAAGCCCGAGAAGCGGCCGGAATAGCCTCGTGAGAGCACAACTCGTTCCGCCCGACCGAGGGCTATCAGATCCACGAGCGCGTCGAGATTGGCACGGCGGCGGGCGGCGGGGTCGGGAAAGGTGTCGGCCGCATGCTGCGGCCGGCCGTTCGCATCCTGGATCGTGCTGGCCGTGAACACCTCGGATGACGTCAGGATTCCGCGGGCCTTGGCGACGATCGCGGCGTCGTCGGTGCAGATCAGCACCCGGCGGCCGGCCAGCGATTCCCGCAGCCTCGTGAGAAACCCGTCGGCATCGACCGGGTCGTCGGTCTGCCGCACGTGAATGCCGACGTAGTCCGTCCCGAGTGGATCGACCCGGGAACGGATGATCGCGGCGACAGGGTCGGTGAGCCGCAGTCGTCGGAGGGCGGCCAGGGAATCCGAGCCGCCACCATGCTGCTCGTGGACCAGCAGGGCCGCCGCATGATTCCGATCCGGATCAAACCTCACAGGCACACGGCGATCGCCGTCGCGCCACCAGAAGCCGAGCCGTAGGTCCCAACGGGTCGCGTAGCGATTGACGCGACCGGTCAGTTCTGGCGGCTCCGCCGAAAGACGATCGAAGGCCGCCTCGTCGTCTACCGTCGGGTGAAACAGCACGTCCGCCGCCGCATTGCGGGGTTGGAAGTAGTCGGAGAACGGTAACCGAAGCCCCGACCGCGTCGTGTCCACGACCAGCCGCCGACCGAATCGCTCGGCATAGCCCCAGCAGAGTTCGACCTGGTTGAGCGTGTCATTCAGGCCGCCCCGCGGCCGGCAGAGGACAAGCCGTGGGCCGGACGTGGCTGAAAGAGTCGAGGCCGGAGCAGGCTCCGCCGCGGCAGGCGGGCCACCGGTGGCCGGGTCCGCAGCCGTGACCGCCATCAGGCAATTCACCTCCACGGAAACTGGCCTGCCCCACACGACCGGCAGTCCATCACGCACGAAGACGATTCCCAACTTGTCGATTCCGCGGGCTTTGAGAAACCCCTGGTGGAAGGGGAGCATCGCGGTGAAGCGGTTCGACGGCCCGGCTCCGGGCGGCGTGACCGGCACCGCCCCGATCGGCAGGCCGGGAAACCTGAGCCTCAGTGCGGTGTGGCTATCGAAGACCGCCGCGGGCAGATCGGCCATGACCTTGAGCACCAGCCAATCAGTCGAGACCCGATCGGGAGGAATCGTGATCCAGGCAGTGGCCCCGTCGGGCGGCAGGTCGAGCGATAACGTGGCCGACGGTTTATGGGCAGCCTGCGTGGGGCTCGAGAACTCGTGTCGCCGGCGATAACGCGCCAGTGCAACTTCGAAATCCTGCCGGGCATCGTCATCGCTCAAGGGCCTGGTTGAGGCCGCCCGGCGGACCAACTCCGCTCGCTGGGCGGGGCTGCTCTCCGCCTCGAGCCGCTCGAGCACCGCCGCCGGCACCGGAGCCGCCTGTTCCCGGGCGAGCCACGCGAGTCCGGCGTGCATGATCGCCTCGAGGCATCGCAGGCGGATGTCGTGCAGCAGCTCAGGCCATTCGATCGGCGGGCCATCGAGCAGGCGGCCGGCCCGCTCGAGCCAGGCGGCCCGGTATGCGATCGGACCAGTCAGGCCCTCCACGACGGCCAGGAGCAGGGCGTGTTCCCGGCGGGGCGTCCGCAAGGCGAGGCCCCGCCAGTGAATCAGGGCCGAAAATCTCCAGAGGCGATCGTCGTCGTTCCGCAGGCGGTTGAAGACCGTGGCAAAATGCTGCAGATCGATGTGGGCCGGGCCGCGGGTGAGCGGCCAGGTATGGCGGGCGGTGACCCGGCCGATCGCGGCATCGCTGCCGGCATCGGGCGGTAGAGACCAGCCGGCCAGAGCAAGCGACTCGACCGCCTCGGCCTGGCAGTCGGGGGGCACGAGCATCGCCACCAGGTCGAGTGGGGCGTCATCTGGGCCTCCCGCTCCCGGATCGCGGACCGTCTCGGCGAGGACCATGACCGGAATCTCGGCGTCGACTAAGCCGGCCACGGCGGAGCGGATCATGTCTGTGGGCTCGTCGCTACGCGGGGCGTCGTCAGACATGGGATTTTTCTCGAGGCTCGCCGTGAATCGGATCGGCCGGTGTTCAGTACCGGTGAACAAGCATCCGTCGTATAATAGGAAAATGCTGTATGCCAACACTCGCCGCTTTCCCCACGATACCGTCGACGGTGAGACCGTCATCATCGACTCGACTGCGGGGCGGCTGTTCCTTTTGACCGGACTCGGGCCGTGGATCTGGCAGAGAATGCTCATCGGGCACACCGCCGACGGACTCGTCGGCGACGTGTCGGCGAAGTTCGGAGCCGAGGCGGGTAGCGAAGCCGGCGTCTTCCTCGCCTCACTTCTTGAAAACGAGATGCTCAGGTCCGACCAGGGCGATCCTCCGGTCGAGGGTAGCGTTCCTCCGATGCCGGCGACATTCGTTCCGCCTGCCCTCGAAACCTACGACGATATCGCCGACATCATCGCCATGGACCCGATCCACGACGTCGATCCCACGAAGGGGTGGCCGCACCGGTAGGCAGCCGGCCGGCCACCTGCGAGTCAGGCCCGATGCGATGACACATCACTTCGCGGTCAACATCGCCGGCTATTCGCTCGACGTGACCGGTGACGGGGCAGTCGAGCAGTTCCGGCCCGCGTTGGCTCGGTTGGGAAATGCCGGGACCGGACCGGCCGACGCGGTGCTCCATGTCGAAACGGTGGCAGACCCGCTCCGCATCGCCGGGCCGCTGGCGGTCGGCCTGAATCGCGCGGCCGACGGCTCGTTCGCGGTTGTGCGAACGGTGCCGCCGATGATCGAGGGCTTCCAGCCCGGCTGCGGCCGGCTCTCCGAAGGTCCGCGTCTGGAGCTCTGCGTGTCGCCCGAAGCTCTCGCCGCTGGCGACGTGCTCGCACAGCCGGGCCACGTCGCGATTGCCGCGTGGCTGGCCACTCAGGGCAGCTTCGTGATGCACGCGGCCGGCGTCGCGATCGACGGCCGTGGCATTCTGCTGATCGGGGCGGGCGGACGGGGCAAGACCACGACGGCGCTGGCAGCCGTCCAGCGCGGGTTCGACTATCTTGGCGACGACCTGAGCATCGTCACCCCGGATGCCTCGGGCCAGGGCCGGCACCAGTTGCAGGGACTGTACGCGACCGCGAAGCTGAATCCGGACACTCGCGACAGGCTTGGCCTGACGGGGTGGGCCGTCTTGGGCTCCACTCCCAAGGGCAAGGCCGTGGCGCTGCTTCCACCAGCGATCGGCTTCGCTCCGTCGGTGCCCCTCGCGGCGATCGTGCACGTCGGACACGCTCGGCACGCCGGGCCGCCTGTGACGAGGCTGACGCGTCGCGAGGCCGTTCGGCAACTCGGCACCGCCTCGGGGCCGATGCTCAGGCCTGCGGGACCATCCGGTGCCTGGCTTGGAGCGATGGCCAGGCTCGCCCGCGACGTGCCCGCTCTGAGCCTCGCGATCGACTGGAACCTCGACCGTGTGGTCGACTCGCTGGCAGCCATCGCGTCGGCCGCGGTGAACGGCCGGTGCGGCGACGCCACTGGGATCGTGCCCGACGCGGTTTCGGCGGGAGTGGCTGAACGGCGACTCGCTGCGCCATGAGCAGCTTCTCCGTACCCGTCGTAGTGGCCGCGTACAACCGTCCAGCCAAGCTTCAGCGACTGCTCGAGATACTCGCCGAGATCCGGCCGGCGATCCTGCTTGTCGTTGCCGACGGCCCGAACGCCGCCCGCCCTGGCGACGCTGAGCGGGTGACGCAGACGAGGCGGCTGCTCGACCGCATCCCGTGGCGGTGTGAGGTGCTCCGGCTCGAATCGGCGACAAACGTCGGTTGCGACGTTTGGGTGCCCACCGGCCTCGACTGGGTGTTTACGCAGGTGGCCGAGGCGATCGTGTTGGAAGACGACCTGATCGTCGAGCCAGGTTTCTTCGCCTGGTGCGCAGACCTGCTCGACCGCTACCGCGACGACGACCGGATCGCCGGCGTCTGCGGCCGGAACGATCTCGTTCGCTGGGACGATGCTGCTGCGGACCACGTGCTCATCCATCGGGGCAGCAACTTGGGCTTCGGTACGTGGCGCCGCGCCTGGCAAGCGGCCCGCGGAGTCGTCCTGCCCGGTCCGGAGGATGCGATCGCCAGCCAGCGGGCTGCAGGCCGCATGGACCCTGCCGTTGCGGATCACTTCGAGTGGCTCCGCACGCTGTGTCGATCCGGCGTGCCCTTAGGCT
>CAYVNX010000032.1:0-26720 GCA_964453165.1 uncultured Candidatus Kuenenia sp.
CAAACTCGAGATCCGCGACGCGGCATCCGCCGAGCCGTCGCTGATTGCCAAGCCAACGTAAGCCCCGCGGCCCGTGGCGTGACAGCCTCACCTGAGGCCGATTTGCGGAATCGGCGTTCACTCCCAGGCCGGTGGAGATGGAAGCGGACGGCATTCGGCCGGTCGATCGTGCCTATCGCGACGAAGTGGATGCGATCTTCACATCGCGAAGGTCGGTTTCAGGTGATGCCGGCCGTCAACGGCCCGCATCTGGTCGAACTCTGGAGCCCGCGGGAGCTGCGCCTGACCCAGTTGCCAATGGCCATCGACGAGGTGACCGCGAGGAGGTCGGCCCCACAATGAGCACGACCTGACACCGGCGATGCCGAGCGGTCCGGTGGCGAGGCGGGCGACTGGGCCGCGGATCGCGTGTATCAACGCGTCTGCCCGCCAGGATGGCCGAGTCGATGAACCACGATGCGTTCTCCGGGATCAAGCGGTAGGCCATCACGATCGCCGGGGGCTATCCATCCTCACACCCGCTACGCTGAACTCCCTGCCCCAGACTCGCGGATCGTGACAGATTCTGCTCCGTGAACACAGCATTTCCATACACCTGCGGCCCAACCCCCTCGATCACGATGCACCGCGGTGCCACTCACCCACGGCCGGGCCCGGTGATCGGCTCGGCTGCTCGCTCGATTGCCCGGGCGAGGCGGTCGAGCAGGGCGGCGTCGTCCACCTTCCGGCCCTCGGCGGTCGTCACGTGAAAAGCATCCACGACCTGGTCGCGGTAGGTGCCGATCCGCGCCGCCTGCACCGAGAGGCCCGCCTCGAAGATCGCTCGCGCGAGCCGTGAGAGGAGGCCAGGCGAATCGTGGGCGAAGACCTCGATGATCGTGGCCTGCTGCGAACTGTCGGTGTCGAAGGCCACCCGCACCGGCTCCTCGACCGCCGGCCGCAGCTGCGGCGCGAACGGATTCCACTGCGGCCGAAACGCCGCGGCGTCGAGCCGCCGGGCCGCGTCGCGGATCGCCGTCGCGATGTCACTCAACCGTTCGCCCGGCGGCTCGCCGGCGAAGTCGGGATCGCGCACAGTGAACCGGTCGAGCACGTCGCCGTCGGCGAGCGTGTGGATGTCGGCCGCCAGGATCTCCAGCCGCTCGGCCGCCAGCGCGGCAGTCACGCGGTGAAACACCCCGGCCGAAAACTGCGCCTCGGTGCCCACCGTGATCAGCACCGTCGCGTTCTCCGGCTGCCAGCGGGCAATCGCAAACGCCCCGTCGGCCGGCAGCCGACAGAGCCGGCCGAGCTCCTCGACGATCCGAGCCGGCTTCGCACCCCGCAGCGACGCCGACGGCAGGTTCTCGAGCCGGCGACGGATCGGGTCATCGACCGGGCGGTCGGCCAGGAGCCGTTCCACGGCGACGCGGTCTCCGGTGGCTAGGTCGACCGGCGCCTCGCCCGAGAGCACCTGGAGCGTTCGGTCGTAGAGGTCGCGGAGCAGATCCGACTTCCAGGTGGTCCATGTGCCCGGTCCGACCGCCGCCACGTCGGCCGCGGTCAGGAGCGTCAGAAACCGGAGCACGCCGGGCGACCCGACCTGACGGGCGAACCGGGCCACCAGGCTGTCGTCGCCGAGGTCGCGGCGGAAGGCCAGATGCGACATCACGAGGTGATTGCGAACGAGAAACTCGACCGTCGCCGTCTCCTCGGCGGGCAGTCCGAGCCGCTCGCATGCGGCCCTGGCCATGGCAGCACCGACCTCGCTGTGGTCGCCCTCGTATCCCTTGCCGAGGTCGTGCATCAAGGCGGCCAGCAGCAGCGGACGGGGCCGCGTCACCCGCTGCCAGACCTGCCCCAGCCAGTCGTCTCCCGCGGCCAGGGCGAGGCAGCGGCCGAGCGTGAGGATCGAATGCTCGTCGATCGTGTACTTGTGATAGTTGTTGAACTGCGGCAGATCGCGGGCGTGGGCGAAGCCGGGAATGAACCGCTCCAGGAGGCCGGCGTCGTGGAGCCGATGGAGCAGGTCGGGCAAACCGGTCTGCCACTGAACGCGAGCCGACGCCGGAGGCGTGAGCAGCCGGAGAAACGCGGACACCGCGGCGGGGGAGGGCAGGGTGGGCTCGGTCGAGTCGCGTTCGCCCGCGGCGGAGGAACCGGCCGCGGCCTCCGCCCGCACCGCCTCCCAGGAGGCGGCGTCGAGGGGCAGGCCGTGGAGCATCCCCAGTTCCAGAAACCGGATCGTCGTCGCCGGGTCACGGCCAATCACCTCGGTCTGGCCGGGCAGGGCCGCCACGCTCCCTGGCCCCACGCGAAACAGACGCTCTACCGAGTGGCCGAGCAGATGCGCCGCGAGGCCTCTGCCACCGGCGGCCGCGGCCGCGACGGCCTCAGCGATTCGCTTCACGCCGCGGGTGTGGTGGATGTAGTCCCGCATGAACCGCTCCACGCCGAGCAGTCCGCCGCGGCCCTCGTAGCCTCGGGCAGTCGCGAGGGCGGCCTGGCGGTCGCGGGTAAGCTCGTCGGCGGCCCGACCAGCCTCCAGATGGAGGTCGAGGCGAATGCCGGTGAGAAACGCGGCCGCCGCGCGGAGCCTGGCGGCGTCGGCCGCCGTGATCCCGCCGCTGGCGACGAGCTGATCGAAGGACTCCGATCCGAACAGGATCACGCCGAGCCAGCGGACGAGTTGGATGTCGCGGAGCCCTCCCGGCGACCGCTTCACGTTCGGTTCGAGCAGAGAGACGGTGTGTCCATAGCGGTCGGCCTCCTCCTGGCGCGCCTCGATCAGCCGGGCCGCCTGGGCCTTGCGGCCGCGACCGATCATCCGCCGCAGGCGGCCAGCAAGTCGCTCGACCTCGGCCGCCGGACCGGCGACGGCACGGGCCTCGAGCAGCGTCGTCAGGATCGTGGCGTCGTCGCGGGCCAGCCGCACCGCCTCCGCCGAAGTCCGCACGCTCTGGCCGACCTGCAGCCCGGCGTCGAACAGATCCTGCACGAACCGGGCCGCGACCTTGGCCACCGTCTCAGCCGCACGGCCGTCGTGGAGGAGCATCAGGTCGATGTCGCTGTACGGCGCCATCTCCTCCCGCCCGAATCCCCCATGGGCCACGAGCGTGATCCCGGCGGCCGCTTGCCGCTCGGCCGGAGTCAGCGTGTCAAGCAGCGCCTGCCACAGGTTGCGAACCACGGCATCGAAGAGTGCGGTCGCGGTCCGGCAGGTCTCGACCGGGTCGCCACCGGCAGCGTGCCGCGTTGCGATCGCACGCCGCACCTCGACGACCGCCTCGGCCGCCGCAAGCGCGGCCGGTCGCACGGCCGACGGCGGGAGAGCCGGCTGCGTCATGGATGAACCCACGGGTCATCCGCAACGCCCGCCGAGTGGTTGGCGGCCCGGGCCAGCACGAAGAGCAGGTCGCCGAGGCGATTGAGATACTCGATCGCATTGGCGGGGATCGTGGTGTCGAGCTGTGCCGCCAGGGTCACCACCCGTCGCTCCGCCCGGCGACAGACGGTGCGGGCCACGTGCAGAGCCGCGGCCAGCGGCGTGCCGGTGGGCAGGATGAAGCAGGTCAGCGGCTCGAGGCTGGACTCATGCTTGTCGATCAGCCCCTCGATCGTCGCGACGTGGCCTGGCGTAATCCGCTCGTCACGGGTGCCGGGAGTGGCCAACTCGGCGCCCAGATCGAAGAGTTCGCATTGAATGCGGCGGAGATCCTCGTCGTAGGCGGCGGCTGCGGCGTGGGTACGGATCAGTCCGAGCTGACTGTTGAGTTCATCGACGGTGCCGAAGGCTTCGATCCGGGCATGGTCCTTCCGCACGCGGGGGCCGCCAAACAGGCCGGTCTCTCCATGGTCGCCGGTTTTCGTATAGATCTTCATGGAACGAGACTCCTCGGGAATGGCCGTTGAAAGCTCGCCTATACTGGCAACCCCGGGGAAATCCCGCAACGCGGCCGCCCCGACCACCCGGGTTCAGGAGTTCTCCAGCAGCATGTCGAGCGCATCCCCGGTGCCCCAATCAATCTCCTTCATCGGCGGCGGGCAGATGGCCCTCGCCCTCCTCGAGGGCTTCACCACGGCCGGGCTCGTCACGGCCGATGCGATCACCGTCTACGACCCGGTGCCGGCCGCCCGCGAGCGTCTGGCGGGCCGCGTCGCCGGCGTGCGGTTCGCGGAGTCTGCCGCCGAGGCAGCTGGAGCGGCCGACCTCGTCTGGCTGGCGGTCAAGCCGCAGCAGGCTGCCGCCGCGTGCGCCGAGATCAAGCCCGTGATGGCCGAACGCACGCTCGTCTCGATCGCAGCCGGGATCTCCACAGGTCTGCTCTCGGCCATGGCAGGCACGCGGCAGGTGGTGCGAGTGATGCCAAATACCCCCTGCCTCGTCGGTCACGGGGTGTCGGTCATCTGCCGCACCGAGGCCGTCACGCCGGCCGCCGCCCGACGGGTGCTCGCCCTGCTGGCCGCCGTCGGGCACGTGCACGAGGCCGACGAGCCGATGCTCGATGCCGTCACCGGACTCTCCGGTTCGGGCCCCGGCTTTCTGGCTTTGATCGCGGAGGCTCTCGCCGACGGCGGAGTGAAGGCCGGCCTGCCGCGGCCGCTCGCCTTGGCCCTGGCGGTGCAGACGATGGCTGGCACGGGGCTCTTGCTCGAGCGGACAGGCGACCATCCCGCCGTCGTGAAGGACAAGGTTTCGAGCCCTGGCGGCACGACGATCGCCGGCCTCGCGGTGCTCGAGGAGCGGGGAGTTCGGGGAGCACTCATCGACGCCGTCACGGCCGCCGCCGCCCGCGCCCGCGAACTCGGTGGCTGACGAGCCCGGTTATTTCCGTCGGGCGGCCTTCTTGGCCTTCTTCTTGCCACCGGCCTTGGCGGCAGCCTTCCCCGCAGTTGCTTTTCCGCTGGCCGAACCGCCCGCCTTCTTGCCGGCACCGAAGATATGATCCCAGCCGTCGGCGTATTTGCCCGTGCTTCCCACGCGAATCAACGACATGGTTTCAATCTCCAAAAGATGGTCACGACGATGCCCTGTCGCGGCGAATGGTCGCAACGAACAGTGGCGGCTTCAGCCACAGCATGACGAACCGTGGTGCCACCGTTCGTCATCCCCTGTTCCTAGCGATCACTCCGCCGGCGCGTCAAGGAGACCTGCGATCCGTGGTCAGCCCGACGGCGACCTCGAGCCGCACGCTCGCGATCACAGCCGGAAGCGGACAGCGACCAACCCGGGAAGTCCTAGCGGCCGCTGCCACGACCGCGTTGCCCGGTGCGAGTTCGAGTTCGTTTCGCGGCAGGAGCAGGTGCGTCACCTCGTGCCGCAGTTCCCCGCCCGGAGCAACCGACGGCAGGGCCAGACCGTTCAGCCCTAGGCGGCAGCCAGACTCCGACTTCACCACGAGCCAGACCACATCCCCCGGCTCGATCCCCGCCGGCCGGCCGAATCGCCGCACCCACGCCTCGGCCTCTTCAGGAGGGGGACACCAGGCCGTGGAGAGATTGATCGCGTGCAGCCCGCCCATAGCTTCAGATCCGCCCGAAGAACGGTTGCCCTGCGAAAACCAGCCTCACCCCGCCCGACCGAATCCCGGTATACTCCCGCGGCCCACGAGGGACGGCGCCACGGCGGCACCGAAGCGTCCGAATGTACCCCGGCCGCTCGCAGACAGGAATTGAGAGGAGCCAGAGACGATCATGGGAAATGCGCTCGAATTCACCGATGACAACTTCCAGGAGCAGGTGCTCTCGTCACCGGTGCCGGTGCTCGTTGATTTCTGGGCTCCGTGGTGCGGCCCGTGCCGGATGATCGGGCCGGTGATCGAGGAACTCTCGGTGGAAAACGCCGGCAGCTTCAAGGTTGGGAAGGTGAACGTCGACGAGAATCAGCGGCTCGCCATGGCGTACAACGTCGCCAGCATTCCCACCATCATGATTTTCAGCGGTGGCCGGCTGGTGCAGCAGATGATGGGCGTGCAGCCCAAGGCCCGGCTTCAGCAGGCCCTCGACGAGGCCAAAACGGCCTGACCAGCGGCATCACGCTCCCACACCGGCAGGCTCGGGGAGAATCGTCCGGGCCTCCGGTGTCGGAGCAGCCGCTGGTTCGCCAGGGGCCGGCTTCCGCCACTTCTCGACTAGCGAGTCGGAGACGAAGCTCGCCAGATCGACCTCGCGGCCCGGCTGCCGGAGTTTTTCCACCGCCTTGGCCTCGATCTGCCGCACCCGCTCCCGCGTGACCTCGAAAATCGAGCCCACCTCCTCGAGGGTATACGCGTAGCCGTCGGCCAGTCCGAATCGCAGCCGGATAATCTCCCGCTCGCGGTAGGTCAGCCCCTCGAGCGCCCGGCCGATCGACGAACGCAAAGCCTGGCGGTTGAGATCGCGGAGCGGATCCTCCTCGCGCCGGTCGCCCACGAATTCCCCCACGGTGCCCTCCTCGGAGTCGCCGAGCGGCTGATCGAGGGAGATCGGCCGGCGAGCCATCCGGGCGACACACTCGGCCTCTTCCACGGGCAGGCCGGCAAGCTCGGCCAACTCTTCCACGGTGGGCTCCCGACCGTGGCTCTGAAGAAAGCCGCGGGTGAGATTCCGCAGCCGATTGATGGTGTCGGTCATATGGACGGGCACGCGGATCGTGCGGCTCTGGTCGGCGATCGCCCGCGTGATCGCCTGGCGGATCCACCAGGTTGCATAGGTCGAAAACTTGAAGCCCCGGGCGTGCTCGAACTTGTCCACGGCCCGCATGAGTCCCGAGTTGCCCTCCTGAATGAGATCGAGGAACGAGAGTCCCCGGTTGCGATACCGTTTGGCGATCGAGATCACGAGCCGGAGATTGCCGGCCGCGAGCTGCCGCTTGGCAGCGTCGTAGCGATGCTGGAGGTCGCCGAGCCGTTCGACCCGCCGGGCCAGCGTGTGGCGGCTCTCCCGGGTCATGAGCAGGATCCGCCGCTGCTCGCGGGCGAGGTCGTGTGCGGCCGCCGTGCGGTGACCGATGGCGGCCAGCTGACGACCGATTGCCTCGTGCCGCTCCCACAGACCCCGCAACTGCCGCTGGAGCGGATAGAGCCGCTGGATTCGCAGGTTCATCTCCTCAACCAGCCGCACGGCCTTGTTCCGCTGCCGCACGAGCGTCCGCCACGCGGCCCGCCGCCGGTCCAGCGGCGCCGCTTTCGACATCGCGATCCGGAACAGCCGCCGCTTCTCCTGCTCGAGCCGGGCGAGGGTCTCGAGATTCGGACCGAGCCTCTTCAAGAGCCGCTTCTTCTCGCCGGTGTTGGTCACCGAGACCTCGATCGTGCGGTCGAGCCGGAGCGTGCCGGCATGCACCCGCTGCAGCAACTGGACGGCGCCGGAAAGGACGAAATCGTTCGCCAGGAGGGTGCGGCGAAACTTCCGCCGCCAGCGTTCGATCTCTTTGGCGCTCGACACCTCGGTCTCGCGATTGAGCAGCGGAATGCCCCCCATCTGGAGCAGGTACAGGCGCACGGGATCGTCGATCACGGCGATCGACCGGCGGCTGGCGGCCCCGCGGCGTTTGATGGGGCTGGCGGGACGGAGGGTCGCGGGCATGAGCGGGGCTCCAGCGGGACGCGGGGACCAAAGACAGCAGGATTCCGTCCAACTGGGAATGCACGTTCGATGCCAAACGGCCCGCCCACCGCCCACAATCCCCGCAACGTGCGTTTTTCCGCCCCAGAACTGCCATGCCACGATCATCCTGCCGAGAAACCTGCGGCCGCCGGTGTCGCCGCATGGCAACGCGCGTGGCTGCACCGTCGCCCGGTTGCAACGCCCCGAACGGCCCGGCTCAAGATCGCGACCCCTCCGACACGATCCGTGCGGAGGGGTTGCGGTCTGCCCGCCGGATATACTCCGGCTGAAGGGATTATGCGGGTCGCGTCGCCCCGATCAGACCCTGCTGGTGCCGTGCATGTCGTACATCTTCCTCGCCTTGCTCGGCATTCTGCTGCTGCTGGCACTCCTGGCGTTTGGACTCGGCCAGGCACGCTGGAGCGTGGCGTCGGTCGTGGCTTCATTCCTGATCGTGCTGGCACTCGGTGGCTATTTGTTTCTCGCCGCCAGGCTGCTCAGCTTCGAGTGGAAATGGGTGCAGTCAGTCCGGGCGAAGCAGACGCGGCTCCACGAGGTCGTCGAGGCCGTGCGGCCGTCAGCCGGCGGGCGGCTCGAGCCGATCCCAGGCCGGCAGTCGCTCGCCGCGCTCGAGGCCGAGCGCGACCGCTGGCAGCGGGCTCTCGGCCGGATCGACACCTGGCGGGGCCGACGGTGGGAGCGGGCGAGTTTCGAACCACCCGCGACGGACGCTGAGACCGGCACCCTCACACTCCCTCCGCCGCCGCGGCCACCGGTGCCGGAGGGCGAACCGGCCCCCGCGGCCGACCCGCCGGTCGCCGCGTCCGGGACGCCGCTCGATCCCGGCATGACGCTCTACCTTTTCGACGACACGCCCGTGTCCGAGGGGGGCCAGTACCTCGGGAGTTTCATCGTCGACGAAGTCACCTCCGCAGCGGATGGCGGCCAGACCGTCACCGTCCGCCAGACCGCCGCCCGCGATCCCTACGACGCCAAGGTCTGGGATCAGGACTACGACAACGTCAGTGTGTTCGATCAGCTTCCGACTGACCGCTGGACCGCGTTCACGAGCACCCCGACAGGTGACGCCGCCGTGGCCCCCACTGGGGTGGCACCGCAGCCGCGCAAGCGGTCGCTCGAGGACCTCGAGGCGGACGCACTGCTGCAAGAGCAATACCGCGAGGAGGTTGGGCGACACGCCCTGACGGCGGCCGACGTGGCCGAGGTGATCCCGGAGGCTGATTGGGATCAACTCAAGAGCAAGCTCGAGGCGGGAAGCGTCCTGCCTGGTGAATACTGGGGTGTCGCCCGGTTTGCCGACGCGGTGGATCGCGATGCCTTCCTCGGCGTCGAAGGCCCGAGCGATACCCTCGCCGTGGAAATGGAACTCGGCACCGCGTTCGACCTCGTCAGCGACGGGAAGGTCACGATCGAGAAGGTCTTCTACCGCCGTCCGCTCCGCGATGCCGAGACGATCGTGCACGGTTCGGTCATGCCCGGAGGCGACGGAGCCGGTGCCGACATCCTGGCCGACGGCCTGGCCGGGCTGATGCGGTCCTTGCGGCGAGACATCGCTGCCCTGGACGAGTCCAACCGGCAGTTGGACGTCGCCCAAGAGAAGGCCAATGCGGAGCGAACACTCCTCTCGACCCAGACCGACGAACTCGAGGCCGATCTGAAGAATTGGAACCGGGACGTCGCGGCCGCCGAGCAGACGGCGGCGGCGTTCCAGGCGGCGGTCCAGACCGCCGCCCGCCGTCTGGCCGACACCGAACAAGCGGTGGTCGAACTCGGGCGTCTGCTCAACGCCGACGTTGGCCGATCTGTCGAGGAAATCGACCAGATTGCCCCGCCACCAGGGCGGGCTGCCGGCCGTGCCGCCACGGCATTCTGACGCGGCGGCACGGCCAGTCCGGTTTCACCCCCCCGCGGCCGTCGCCATCGACGAAGTCCGCTGGATTCGGCTACGATTTCCGGTCGCCAAATCCCTCTCCTCGCCGTCGAGCACCGCCGTTCATGACCGCCTCCGCACCCGTTCGTAGCAACACCCACCGCCTCCGCAAGGCAGTGCACCACCACCGCCTCACGAGCAAGCGGGGCATGCTGGAGCGGATGTTCACCCTCTGGTTCCGCGGCTTCGTCTACAACCAGATCTGGGAGGATCCGCGGGTCGATGCCGAAGCGCTCCAGATCGGGCCGGAGACGAAACTTCTGACGATCTCCAGCGGTGGCTGCAACATTCTCAATTACCTGATCCATCGGCCGGCCCGGATCGTGGCGGTCGATCTCAACGCCAACCACATGGCCCTCACGCGGCTCAAACTCGCCGCAATCAAGCACCTGCCTGACTACGAAACCTTTTACAAATTCTTCGGGTATGGCCGGCATCAGGACAACATCGCCAACTACAACCGCTACCTCCGGGACCACCTCGACCCACTGACCCGCTCCTTCTGGGAGTCGACCGACTGGCCGGGGAAGACGATCGGCCCGCGGCGGATCAACTACTTCAAGCGGGGCCTGTACGAACACGCCAAGCTCGGGCAGTTTTTCCGCTTGGTTCATGGCATCGGCCGGCGGCTGCGTCGCGACCCAGCCCGGCTCCTGACCGCCCGCACGCTCGCCGACCAGGAGAAGATCTTCGACGAGGTCTACGCGCCGCTGTTCAGCAACCGCCTGGTTCGCTGGATGGGCCGCCAGCCGGTCGCCGTCTACAGCCTCGGCATTCCGCCGAGCCAACATGCCGCGATGCTGGAAGAACAGGAGGGCGACGGCGGCAAACTGTTCGAGATGTACAAGGAGCGAATCCGTCGCCTGGCCTGCGGCTTCCCGCTCGACGACAACTACTTCACCTGGCAGGCCTTCGGCCGCCGCTACGACCACGAGAGTCGCCGGGCGCTACCGGACTACCTGAAGAAGGAGAACTACGAGACGATCAGGTCGCTCGTAGACCGGGTCGAGACCCACGTCGCTTCGCTCACGGATCAGCTGCGGATGGAAGCGCCTGGCAGCCTCAACGCCTTCGTGCTGCTCGACAGCCAGGACTGGATGCCGCCACCGGTCATCGAGGAGCTCTGGTCGGAGATCGCGCGAGTGGGCCTGCCCGGGAGCCGGGTGATCTTCCGGACGGCCGGCGAAAAGTCGCCGGTGGAGAAGGCCCTGGAGCCGGCCACCCGGGCCAAGTTTCGCTACGACGAGGCTCGTGGCCGCGAGCTCCACGCCCAGGATCGCTCGGCGATCTACGGCATGTTCCATCTCTACCAGCGGGTGGAAGCCGAGGCATGACAACCGCCCCGGTAGGCTCGAGCCAGGCCCGGCAGTCCGCCGACCAGGCCGCCGCGATGGACCGGATGTATCGGCTCACCCGGCACATCTACGACCTGACCCGGGCCTACTACCTCCTGGGCCGTGACCGGATGCTGGCCGAGATCGCCACCGGGCCGGCCACCGCCACCCTCGAAGTGGGCTGCGGTACCGCCCGCAACCTGATCAAGTTGGCCCGCCGGCCGCAGCCGGGCCTGCTCTGCGGCCTCGACGCCTCCCAGGAAATGCTCGATACGGCCGAGGCCAGCATCGCACGGGCTGGGGTGCCGGCCACCGGGCTCGAGCCGATCCGCCTGCGACAGGGCCTCGCCGAAGAGGTCGATGCCCGGGCGATGTTCGGCCGCGACGAGCCCTTCGACACGATCTTCTTTTCCTACTGCCTCTCGATGGTGCCGACCTGGCCCGGCGCGATCGAGGCTGCGCTCGCCAATCTGAAGCCGGGCGGCCTGCTCGTGATCGTGGACTTCTGGGATCAGAAGGGGCTTCCGGGGCTGTTCGCCGTCGGCCTCAAGCAGTGGCTCTCGCTCTTCCACGTCCACTACCGACCGGAGGTGCACGACGCCCTCGTCGAACTCGGCCGCTCGGGCCGGGCCGACGTGAGCTTCGAATCGGTCGCCCGCCGCTACGCCTACATCGCGACCGTTCGGAAGCGGTGACGCAGCGGATCGTCCCGCTTACGGCACGAGGAACACGATGCCAGTGATCGTGGCCGCCTCGACCGCGAAGCCGCGGAGGCTGATCGGCACGGCCGGCACCATCCATGGCGCGCAGCTGCCCGGGCGGTAGTAGCCGAGCGGGTAGACGCACTCCCAGGGCAGTTCCACGCCCATCTTGTAGGGCAGCACGGGCAGCGTGACGAAGAAGTGGGCGGCCGAGAAGAAGGGATCGGCCAGCGCCCCGTGCGAATGGCCGTATCGTTCCAGCTGCCAATCCTCGAAGTAGAGCGGCTTGTGGCAGTTGCCGGCGGCCTTCCAGGTGAACATCGTGGTGGCGAACCGCCGCGGCTCGTAGGTTTCCCCCTCCAGCCGGCACTCGCACGGGTAGTCGTTGCCGGGCCGCCCGCCCACGCGGATGTCGAGGTCGATCACGGCGATCCGGTCGCCGCGGAGCTTGGCAAGTTCCTTGGTGCAGTCGCCCGCCTCCTCGGCACACGGCCCCTTGGCCTTTCCGTCGTCCTCGGCCTCGGCGGCGCAGGTCACGCAGGCTGACTCGTCGTCCACCGCCCCGCCGGCCGCGATCACGACCACCTGCCGCTCGGGCAGGGCCAGGGCCTCCACGGGCGAGCGGACGAACTCCTGCCAGCCACCCGCCAGGCAGGCCGCCGGCAGCAGCCAGAGGGCGAGCATGAAGGCCGGGCCGCCCGGGCGGCGGTCACTCGCCGGCGCGTTCCGCGGAGTAGTTGGGCGCTTCGTGGGTGATGGCGATGTCATGGGGATGGCTCTCGCGGACGCTGGCGGCGGTGACCTGGATGAACCGGGCGTCGCGTCGGAGCTCCTCGATGGTCCGCGTGCCGCAGTAGCCCATCCCGGCCCGCAGGCCGCCGACGAGCTGGTAGACGAACACGCTCAAGGGCCCCTTGAAGGGCACCCGACCCTCGACTCCCTCCGGCACGAGCTTGTCGCCGGTCCTCCCCGTGGCCTTCTGGCGGTAGCGTTCGCTCGAACCCTTGACCATCGCCCCCAGCGATCCCATCCCGCGGTAGGCCTTGAACGTCCGCCCCTGGTAGAGGACGGTCTGCCCCGGGCTCTCCGCCGTACCCGCCAGGAGGCCGCCGATCATCACGGCGTGGGCCCCGGCGGCGATCGCCTTGGTGATGTCTCCCGAGTAACGAATGCCACCGTCGGCGATCACGGGAACGCCGGCACCGGCCGCCTCCTGCGCGGCCTCCCAGATCGCCGTGATCTGGGGGACGCCGACACCGGAGATGACCCGTGTCGTACAGATCGACCCGGGACCGATCCCAACTTTGATCCCATCGGCGCCAGCCGTGATCAGATCGCGACAGCCTTCCCGGGTTGCCACATTTCCCGCAACCACCTGGATCTCCCAGCGTTTCTTGATTGCCGCGACGGTGTCGATCACATTCTCCGAGTGGCCGTGGGCGCTGTCCACCACGAGCATGTCCACGCCCTTCGCGATCAGGGCGGCGGCCCGCTCCTCGTCGAACACGCCGATCGCCGCCCCGACTCGCAGTCGGCCTTGGCGGTCTTTGCAGGCCATCGGAAACCGCTTCATCATGTCGATGTCCTTGATCGTGATCAGCCCGGTGAGACAACCGGCCGCATCGACGAGCAGGAGCTTCTCGACCTTGTTGGCCATCAGGATCTTTTCGGCCTCGTCGAGCGACACCGCGCCGGTCGCCGTCACGAGCCCGGCCTTCGTCATGATGTCGGCGACAGGCGTCTCACCGCTCTCGAGGAACCGCAGGTCGCGACGGGTGATGATCCCCACAAGCTTTCGCCCCTCGTGCGTGATCGGCACGCCCGAGATGTTGTGCTGATCCATCAGTTCCCGGGCTCGGGCCACCGTCGCCGTGGGGGGCAGGGTGACGGGATCGGAGATGATGCCGTTGGCACTCCGCTTGACCTTGTCGACCTCCTCGGCCTGCCGTTCGATCGACAGGTTCTTGTGGATCACCCCGAGGCCACCTTCCTGCGCCAGGGCGATCGCCATCTCGCTCTCGGTAACCGTATCCATCGGCGAGCTGACGATCGGGATATTGAGGGTGATCCCACGGGTCAGCCGGGTGGCGACGTCGGTCTCAGCCGGAACCACGGCCGACCGGCGGGGCAAGAGCAGGACGTCGTCGAATGTGATGCCGGTGGCGACGATTTTCCCTTCCATGAACCCTCCGATGCTCCGCTGCGGGGAAAGCCGCGGATTATGGGGGTCGGAGGGGCTTACCGACAACGACCTTCCGCCCGCGGCGGCGGGAAAGCCGCGTTTTGCGGGCGTTCGGCGGGTTGCGCACGGCGCGAAACCGTGTCCTAGGTTTGTCTTGTTCAGGGAACTCGGGCGACAGCCGTCGCCCACCCTCCTCATCACGTCACCGCTGCCTGAGCCATCTCGATGCGTTTTCTCGACGAATCAGCCACCCCCCGGCCCTCGCTGCCGCTCCTGAAGGCCCTTTCCGACCTGCAGGATGCCCCCACCACGCCCGACCAGGTGGCCCTCGAGGCCCACATGGCCCGCAGCCGCTACGGGCGATTCACCCTGACCGAGGCCGTCAGGCCCGGCTGGCAGCTCGACATCGTTCCCCGCGCGGGATTCCGGCACGACGCCTACGTCGACCCCCAGTCGGGGGCAAAAATGCCGGCCCTCGTAGCCGCCGCCTCGGCGGAGGGCCTGTTTGAAACCTTCTTGGAACTGCTCGAGCCGCTCGGCGATGACCTCGACGTGGTGCTCGAGTCGACCCATGAGGAGGCGGTCGGTTTGCGGGAGTTCACCCGGGAGGGCGTCGAGCGTTGCGTGCTCGAGAGCCTGCTCTGGGAATACGAAGATCTCCTGCTCAACGACGGCTGCACGGGCATCGCCGTTCTCCATCCTGAACAGTCGCTCGAGGTGCAGCTTGACGAGCACAAACTCCTCGTGGTGTACGCCCAGGCCCGGCAGCCCTTCGAGCGGATCCTCCGCGGCCGCGGCCTCGACCGCGATGACCGGCTGCGGCTGATCTCGCAGGGCGAACACATGCACACCTCCCACGCCCGCCACCTGCGGGAGTTCGAGGAACTGGTCGCCCGGCTCGGCTGCCGGTAGCGGGCCACGCCGGCTCGGGGGCGGCACAAGTCGCGTCGCGGGCGAGGACACGCCCCGATGGCTCAGCGAGCGTCCGCCGACCCCCGAGCCGTGTCGTCAACCGAGCCACGCCGGCTCGGGGCAGGGCTCGCGGGCATGCCTCAGCGGCGGCGACTGGCGTAGAACTTCGCGACCGCCTGCGACCGCGAGCGGATGTGGAGCTTCCGGTAGATCTGCCGGATGTGGTTATTGACCGTGTCGTAACTCACTCCGAGGGCCATGGCGATCTCCTTGTAGAGCATGCCGCTGGCCAGATGTTCGAGGATTTCCTGCTGCCGTGGCGTGAGTTCTTCGTCGGCAGCTTTTGCACCCGGCCGGCCCTTGGCGGCCGGTGAAGGGGAGGGCTGCCGAAAGGATTGGGCCACCTTCCTCGCGATGTGGCTGGTCATCGGTGAGCCGCCAGCCTGCACGAGGCGGATCGCGGCCTCGAGCTCGGTCGGCGCGGCCCGCTTGAGCAGGTAGCCGCTGGCCCCCGCCGCCAGCGCCTGAAAAATGCTCTCGGTGTCCTCGTAGACCGTGAGCATGATGAACTCCATCCGGTCGTCGTTCTCCTTGAGACGCCGCACGCACTCGATCCCGTCGATGCCGGGCATGTTGATGTCCATCAGCACGATCTCGGCGGCCGCGGCGGGCAGCCCCCGCATGGCCTCCTCGCCGGAGGCGTAGGCGGCCACGCACCGGCAACCATCGAAGTGCCTGATCGTCTGCTCGAGGGTCCGCCGCACGCCGAGATCGTCGTCCACGATCGCGATCCGTAACTCGGCACCTCGGGTCGTTCGTTCCGCCGTCATGGCTGTCGCTCCTGCCGGACTGCTCGCACTGCCGCCGTGGGTTCCGTGGCAACTGCAAACCGAACGCTTGTGCCCTGGCCCTCCGCCGCCCTGATCTCGCATCGCCCTCCGACGGCCGCCAGACGGGCCCGGAGATTCTCCAGCCCATGGCCTCGGTCTGACGCATCCGCCGCGAACCCCCGGCCGTCATCCTGGATCAGAATCTCAAGGCCATCGAACTCCGCCCGGCACCGAATCCGCACCTCAGCCGCGGCGGAATGCTTGACGACGTTGGTCACCGCTTCCTTGCAGGCGAGGAGCAGTTCATGCCGTACCTCAGCCGAAAGCGGCGCCTCGACGGAATCGAGCGGCAAATCCCAGCGAACCCGGATTCCCGCGTTGCTGAGGAAGGCCTGGGCCCAGCGATGGAAGTAGGTGATGAACCCCTCCAGGGAATCGTTCCGCGGGTTGATCGCCCACACCACTTCGTCCATGGAGCGGGTGAGTCGCCGGGCACGGTCCTCGATCTGTCCCAAGACGGCGGGGGTATCGATGGCGGGCGTGTCGTTCTCGCCGGGGCCGCGGCCGGCCAGATGGCTGAGCATGACGATCTCGGTCAAGCCGCTGCCGATGTCATCGTGGATGTCGCGGGCGATCCGCTGTCGCTCCTGGTCACGGGCCTGTTCGATCCGCAGCCGCTCGAGTCGCCGCTGCGACCGCCGCCGCTCGCCGGCCCAGACTGCCGCCGCCACGAGGCAGACGAGTCCGCCCAAGGCCGCCGCCTGCACCCCGCGTCGCTGCCAGAATCGAGGTAGAATCCGCAGCGAAAAGGGGTCGGCCATGCGTTGCCACGAACCGTTGGGGCCGCGAACCTCGACCAACAAGTCGTACCGGCCGGGTGGCAGCCCGGTGTAGGAAATGACGCGCCGGTCTTCCAGGGCCACCCAGTCATCGTCAAAGCCCTCGAGCCGGTGACGAAAGGCGAGCAACTGCGGGGCGACCGTGTTGGGCGAGGTGACCCGCACCTCCACCCGTCGCGTGCCGACGGGGATCAACGGGACTTCCTGGGAGGAGAATGGTGCCTCGACCCCGTCAGCGAGAACACGTTCGACACGGGGCGGAAACACATGCAGGGGAACCATCGCTTCCGGCGGCAGAAAGCCGGCTACCGATCGGCCGTTGCCCATCCACACTCGGCCATCGGAGGCGACACACGCCGCCGGCTGTCCGGCGGCTGTGCAGACTTTTTCGGGCAGCCCCTCGAGCTGGGTGATTCGCCAGACGGCGACCGGCTGGCCGGGCAAGGAACGGGCGAAGTCGTCGACGGGACAGCCGTAGATGCCGTTCTCCGCTCCCACCCAGATCGCACCGCCAGCGGACACCAGTGACAGCACGTGGCTACTCGGAATCTGGTCGGCCTGCTGAGACCAGCGTTGCAATCGACCATCGGCGATCCGCGCCAGGCCCGAACCGTAGCTGCCCACCCAAATCCCACCAGCGCCGTCGGCGGCGATCACCCGACCGCCGGTGAACGGCTCCGCAGCCTCCACCACCAGTTCCTCGAACACGCCCTGCTCCGGCGCGGCCTCCGACTGGGCTTGGTCAGCGGATGGAACGAACTCGTAGAGAGCGTGGTCGCGACCGAGAGCCAACAGCCGGCCCTCGCCGTCCCGGGTTAGACACATGGTCGGCAGCCGTTCACCGTCGCTCCTCAGCACTTCCACCGGCCCGTTCTCGTCGACCCGCACGGTGGACTCAGGGGTACCCACCCAGACCGCGGACTCCCCCTCGGGCAGCAGGCAACCGCACATGATCGGGCCAGGTCGGTCCCGCACCGGGAGCCGTACGAAGCGGTCGTGCTCGAAGACGGCCAGGCCGGCCAAGGTCGCCGCGTAGAGCCGGCCCGAGGCCGAGGTCGCAACCGCCGTAACCCACCGCGACGGCAGACCCTGTTCCTGACGAAACACCCGCACATCCGCGCCGTCCCAGCAGACGACCCCGCCCCCATCGGTGCCCGCCCAGAGGCTGCCGTCTTGCCGCGCGGCCACGGTCGTGATGACGTGATCCTCCAACTCCTGGGGCAGCGGCAGCGGTTGAACCGGCACTCGGTCCGCCTTGTAGACGCCATTGGACCGGGTTCCGATCCAGACGCTGCCCTGCTGATCGGTCGCGAAGGCGATGGCATCGGCCCGAGCCAGGGAGGTGCCCTTGCCGACGGTCCACCACCGACCATCCGGCTCCCGGCAGTGCATGCCACCACCGCGGGTGCCGCACCAGAGCCTGCCCTGGCCGTCCTCGCCGAGCACCTCGATCCGGCTCCGGTCGGGATTGATGGGCCATGCGCCCAGTTCCGGGGCCGTAGTCAACGCCTCGGCCGTGACCCGAAACACTCGGCTGGCCCTGCCCTCCGGAAGCGTCGCCGCCCGTTCGGCGCACCATACGCCGCCGGATCGACAGGCCGCGATCGCCGTGATGCCGGTCCGCGGAGCCCCCTCGGGAGCCACCTGATCCCAACGGCCGCCGACGAAACGATGCACGCGGCCGCCAGCCAGCGCCCAGGGTGTGCCGGAGGCGTCGAGCACGAGTTGTCGCACGTCGGCACTCACCAGACCGTCGGCCGGGCCGAACGCCTGGGTTCGATCCTCGCGCACCGCCAACACGGCTCCCCGGGCGGCCAGCCAGATGGTGCCATCGGGGTGGAAACAGATCGCCTTGATCAGCAGCCCGGCTGCCTCCGGCACGGCGACCGACTCGAACCCGTCCCGCCCGCGAACGAACAGATACCCGCGCTCCGTGCCGCCCCAGAGCACCCCCTCTGAATCGACGGCCAGCGCGGTGACGGCAGCATCGCCGATCGCCAGAGACTCCCGCGGGGTGAAGACCGTGAAGGCAGCTCCGTCGAAACGACAGAGCCCCGCGTAACTGCCCACCCAGACATACCCATCCGGCGTCTGGGCGACCGCGAAGGCCCGCGGGCTCGGCAGCCCGGCATCGACGTCCCAGTTTCGCAGTCGAATCGAGGGGATCGGTTCGGCCGCCGTGGTGACGCCGACCACCAGCATCAAGACCGCCACGCGTGCCGAAGACGAGCGGACGCTCGCGGTCCCGCTTGGCCGCATCACCTTGATCCGCATGGCGTTGTTCCACAGAGCCCACACGCTCGTCGAGTCTGCCAGCACCCGGCAGAGCCCACAAGTCAGGCAGTCCCGACGGTTGATCTGACAAGAACTTGTCATTTCACGGCGGGCCAAACGACCGTATGGTTTTCATAAGAGGGGGGAACGGGATTCAGTGCGGGCCACCAGCCTGGATATCGACTCGCTTCTTGTGACCGTCTTTCCCCGGGGCTCGAGCCCATGCCTGGCCGTCGTCGCCCGTCCCGCCGCGGGTTCACCCTCGTCGAGCTGCTTGTGGTGATCGCGATTATCGCGACGCTCATCGGCCTGTTGCTGCCGGCCGTCCAGAGCGCCCGGGAGTCTGCCCGGCGGTCGAGCTGCCTGAACAAACTCCGGCAGCTCGGGATCGCGGCCCACAACTACCACGATGCCCGGCGCCGAGTCGTCCCCCACGTGACTCTGCCGACCTGCCTGAGCAGCCAGGCCAGGCTGCTGCCCTACATGGAAAACCGGATGGTTCACGACCTGGTGAACCAGTCGCAGCACTGGCGGCATGCCTCCAACAAGGCTGCGATGCTCACACCGGTCGATCTCTTTCGCTGTCCAAGTCAGGGTGAGAGCGAATGGACCAACTTCCAGGGCTCGGCCCCCGACGCCCAGACGAAGCTCCGCAACCACTACGTCGGCATCCTGGGAGCCAGGCCCGGGCCCGCCGATCCGGCTATCGCCGGAGCCGCCGGCTGTGCTGGCACCTTCACCGGAGCGGCCTCCACCTACTTCCAGCAGGCCTGCGACCTCGACGGCTCTCCCGCCGGCTCCTCGGGCGGCGTGGCCACCAACGGCGTCATCTTTCCCAGGAGCGACATCCGCTTCGGTGACATCAGCGACGGCACATCCCACACGATGATGTACGGTGAGTGTTCGTGGCTCGTCGGCCCCCAGTTTCCCTGGATCGTCGGGGCTGTGTCCTGGGGCAACGTCACGGATCGGGGAGCCGGCTACGGGTGGGTGCACAACGCCAAGAACATCTACCATCCAATCAACTCGAAGACCTTCACGGCGACGCCGGCCGACCCGGGCTGGACACCCATCGCCAGCGTGACGAACGTCAGCCTCGGCAGCCCCCATCCCGGCGGCACCCATGCCCTGATGGCCGACGCGTCGGCCCGGTTCGTCGCCGAGACCATCGACCTCGTGAATGTCTACCGGCCACTCGCCAGCCGAGCCTCCGGCGAAGTGAGTCCGGCCGGACTCTGAAGCGACCTCCGCATGCTCACCGCCATGCTCGAATCATCGACTTTCGGCCGAATCCTCACGGTCGTCTGCGGCCTGATGCCGCTGGCCGGTGCCGGCTGCGGCGGGTCGGGCACGGCGGTGGCCCGGGTGGAGGGTGTGGTCACCCTCGACGGGAAGCGACTCTCGTCGGGGAGGGTAACTTTCTGGCCGGAAGCGGGCAGGAGCGGCTCTGGGTGGATCGAGGAGGACGGAACCTACACCCTCGGCACGTTTCGGGAATTCGATGGCGCCGTCCTCGGGCACCACAAGGTCGCCGTGACCGCGGCCTCGAAGACCCCGATCGGACCGCCCGACTTCGACCGGGACGGCCCGGCGCGTGGCTGGCCACGATCGCCGATCCCAGTTCGCTACTCGAATCCAGAATCGTCCGGGCTGGCCTTCGAGGTCCGACCCGGCGCGAATCAATTCCACATCGCTCTCACCAGCAAGTGACCATAGAATGAAGACAGGGGACGAAAAAATGACCATGCGATGCTGCTCGCCTCCCGGCCGGCGAACGGGTTTCACGCTCGTGGAACTGCTCGTGGTGATCGCGATCATCGCCACCCTGATCGGGCTGTTGCTGCCCGCGGTGCAGAGCGCCCGCGAGGCGGCCCGCCGCAGCGCCTGCACCAATAATCTGCGGCAACTGGGGCTGGGCATGCAGAACCATCACGACGCCAAGGGGCGGATTCCCCGCGCGCGGTCGAGCAACGGTACCCAATCTCACACCTGGTTCGTCCATCTTCTGCCGTTCATCGAGCAGAACGCCACCTACGAAGCCTTTACGTCGACGATCGCCGGCGTGGCCAAGGAGGACGGCGTCAACGATCCGAGCAGCGGAAAATTCCTGGCACTCGGAGCGGCCAGCATGACGATTCCGATGATGCTCTGTCCCTCGTCGGTGCGGGACACCAAGGTGACCACCAACTCGCTCCTGGCCAAGGGCCTCGCCTGCGGCGACTACGCCGTCAACCTCGGCCCCACCTGGGCGTCGGTGACCGGGGGCAACCCGCCGCAGAATCTCGGGGCCTCGTCGGAAGGGCCGTTTCCGCTCCTGATGTGGACCACCTCGTCGCAACGGGCCAAGAAGCCGTTCAAGGGGCTGAAGTTTTCCGAGATTACCGACGGCCTGTCGCACACCATTCTGCTCGGCGAAAAGTGGGCGCCGCCGGGCAGGTTTGGCACCGGCAGCGACGACACGATGTACACGGCCGCCACGCACGAGATTGTCATCCGGGTCGCGGGCCCAGAGGGTTTAGCCGTGGAGCCGTCCAATGCGACGCGTTTCTACACCTTCGGCAGCTACCACCAGAACACGGTGCCGTTCGTGTTCGGAGACGGCCGCACCGTGAGCCTTTCGACGGAAACGCCCGGTTCCGTCCTCGAACTGCTCGGCAACCGCCGCGACGGCCAATCGGTGCCGAACTACTGAACCGGCCGGCCCGGTTCATCGCCCTCTTCTCCCCGAGGACCGTCTCGTGAGATCTCACCGCCTGACATACGGCATGGCGACGCTGGCCCTCCTCGCAGCCCCGGGCTGCGAACCACCGCGGTACGAGGTCGGCGGGCGCATCGCGTATGCGGATGGCACGCCGTTCGCCGCGCCGGGCTTCATCGTGGCCGAAGGGGAGACGGCGAGCGGGCCCGTGATGGCGAGATCCACCATCCGCCCAGATGGCAGCTTCGTCTTGGCCGGTCGCAACGAGCGCGAGGGCATGTTGGCAGGCCGCTATCGGCTGCGGCTGATTCCGCCCCGGGGCGTCGGCGACGGGAACATCGACGATCCCACGAGCCCGCGGCTTCCGTTCGACAGCCGATTTCTGGAGTTCGAGACCTCTGGGCTCACCTACGAGGTTGGCCCCGCGCTGAAAGAGATCCAGATCGACCTCGGCCCGAAGCCATGACCCGGCTCCGACCGGTTCGCTCTGGTCGCGGGCCAGCTGCGGGGGGCCACCTGCCCGGAACCGGGGGTTCTGCCGGGTGAAAACCGGCCTTGAAGCAGCCGGCGGGGTTCGCGACCATCCGCCTGCTCCCGAGGCCTTCGAGTCACCGGGAGGGCGAGGGTCAGGTTTCATGGCGCGGACTACCATCCTTTCGATCGCGGCGATGGTTCTGGCCGGGCTGCCGCCGGCCCGGGCCCAAGGACCGTTGCCTTCCCCCGCCACACTCCAACCGAATCCGTTCGCCCCACTGCCCGAGGACGCGGTGATCAGCCCGGCCGGACCGGTGCTGCCTGGCCCGCCGCCGGCCGCCGCTCGCAATGCGGTCGTGCTCCCGCCACTTGACGCCGAGGTGGTCTGGACCTCGATGGTGGACGTGGCTGACGACTACTTCAAAGTGCAGTCGGAGCAACGGGTCGTGTTCGCCAACGGCGTGCCCACGGAGGGCCGAATTGACACCTACCCGCAGACAGGGGCCAACGTGCTCGAACTCTGGCGGGGTGACTCGGTCGGCTGGAATGAACGTTGGGAGTCGACGCTCCAATCGATCCGTCGGATCGGCATGATGCGGCTGATTCCCGATCCCGGCGGTTGGCGGGTGGAGGTGGAGGTGGAGAAGGAACTCGAATACCTGTCGCGACCGATGCGAGCCACCGCCGGCGGTGCCTCGTTCCGCAACGACGACTCGCTCTACCGCTACGGCACCCCGTTGCCCACCCTCGGACAGGCAGTGGGCGACCAGCCGCGGCCAGTGGCCGCCCCCACGCCCACGGCCGGCTGGATCCCGCTCGGCCGTGATCCGCTTCTCGAGCAACGGATGCTCGAGAAGCTCGTCGCCAAACTCGGCGTACCGCCGGTCAGCCAGCCAGCGGCCTATTACGAGCCTCCAGGCGGCACGCCGATTCCAGGGGCGAGCCCGATGCCGGCCCCGGCCACCCTCCCGTCACCCGGACCGGTCTACGGCCAGCCGATCCCGCCCGAACAGCTGCCCCCCGGCGCGGTCATCGCCCCAGGCCCGGCCGTGCCGATCGAGTCGCTTCCTCTGCCGAGGTGACGGTTCCTCGCAGCGACACGCGGGCAGCCGCTTCGCTCTGGCACGCCCTGGCGTCACTCACTCGTCGGTCACGCACCCCCGCGAGGCAGGCGCCACGCAGCGGATGTACTTGGCGAGGATGCCTCGGGTGGCTTTGGGCGGCGGCTGCAACCATGTGGCTCGGCGGCGGGCAAACTCCGACTCGTCGACGTCGGCGTCGATGCTGGCTGCCTCGGCGTCGATCACCACCATGTCTCCATCCTGCACCAACGCAAGCGGCCCGCCGTCCTGGGCCTCGGGCACGACATGCCCCACGATGAAGCCGTGGGAGCCGCCGGAGAATCGGCCATCGGTGATCAGGGCGACGTCGTTGCCCAGACCGGCCCCCATGAGGGCGGAGGTGGGCGTGAGCATCTCCGGCATCCCCGGGCCGCCCTTCGGGCCTTCGTAGCGAATGATCACCACGTCGCCGCGGTGGATTCGACCCTGCTCGAGGGCATGGAGCATCGCCTCCTCGCTGTCGAACACGCGGGCCGGCCCGCGGAACCGCGAGCCTTCTTTCCCCGTGATCTTGGCCACAGCCGAGCCAGGGGCAAGATTGCCATGAAGGATCGTAATGTGACCCGTGGCCTTGAGCGGATTCTCCACCGGCCGAATGATCTTCTGCCCCTCGGCGAGCCCTTTGCTCGAGGCCAGGTTTTCTGCGAGTGTCTTGCCCGTGATGGTCAGGCAATCACCGTCCATCAATCCCTTGTCGAGCAGATACTTCATCAGGCCGCTCGTGCCGCCAATGGAGTGGAGGTCTTCCTGCACGAACTTCCCGCTCGGCTTGAGATCGGCGAGGTAGGGGATCCGCCGGGCGGTCTTCTGAAAGTCGGCCGGCGTGAGTTCCACCTCCACGGCCCGGGCCATGGCAATCAGGTGGAGCACGGCGTTGGTCGAGCCGCCGAGGGCCATCACCGTGACGATCGCGTTCTCGAAGGCCCGCCGCGTCATGATGTCCCGCGGCTTGAGGTCGAGCTCCAGCAGGTGGAGGATCGCCTTGCCGGCCCGGAGGCATTCCTCCTGCTTGGCCGGGTGCTCGGCCGGAATCGAGGCACTGTCGGGCAACGCCATGCCCAGGGCCTCGATCGCCGTGGCCATCGTGTTGGCGGTGTACATGCCTCCGCAGGCGCCGGCCCCCGGGCAGGCGTGGCGGACGATGTCACCCCGCCGGGCGTCGTCGATCCGGCCGGCCACATACTCCCCATAGCACTGAAAGGCCGAAACGATGTCGAGCGGAGTGCCGTCGGCCAGGTGCCCGGGCTTGATCGTTCCGCCGTAGACCATCAAGGCGGGCCGATTGAGCCGCCCCATCGCGATCAGGCAGCCCGGCATGTTCTTGTCACAGCCGGGAATCGCCACCAGTCCGTCGTACCACTGGGCCTGCATCACGGTCTCGATGGAGTCGGCGATGATGTCGCGGGATGGAAGCGAGAAGCTCATCCCGTCGGTGCCCATCGAGATGCCATCGCTGACACCGATCGTGTTGAACCGCATCCCCACCATGCCGGCGGCGGCCACGCCCTCGCGGACCTTCGCGGCCAGGGTGTCGAGGTGCATATTGCAGGTGTTGCCCTCGTACCACATGCTCGCGATGCCCACCTGCGGCTTGTCGAGGTCGGCCGCGGAGAGCCCCGTGCCGAGCAGCATGGCCTGGCTGGCCCCTTGAGCACGGGGCTGGGTGATCCGCGAACTGTAGCGGTTGAGCGAGGCCATCGGGCGTTCCTTGCGGGGGACGGGAGCGGGCGTTCAGCGGCAGGATAGTATGCTTCGGGAGGCTTTGAAAGCCGCCCCGATCACCTCCGAGCAACCCTCCATGCCGCCGGCCTTCGTCTACTTCGATCTCTGCAATGTGCTGGCATTTCTCGACGGGGACCGGGCCGTCTCAGGCTCCCCGTTCCGGCTCAACGTGGGCATGCTCCCGGTGATCGCCGCCTTGGAGCGGGCCCGGGTGCCGATCGGCATCGTCTCGAACCTCACGAACGACGCCTGGCAGCAACTGGTCGGACTCCGCTGGGGCATCATCCCCGGCCGCTTTCGGGAGATCGTGCGCAGCGGAGAGGTGGGAGTGGCCAAGCCCGATCCTGCCTTCTTCTCCCTGGCGACCACCCGGGCCGGCGTCGAGCCCGGCCGGATTTACTACGTGGACGACACGCCACAGCACGTCGCTGCCGCCCGGATGGCCGGCTGGGATGCCGACCGCTTCACGTCGGCGGTGGCCGTGGCCGACTCGCTGGCCCGCCGCGGCCTCACCCTCGGCCTCTGAGCCTCTGGCCTCTCGCGACCGATGCCCCAACCCGTCCACACCGTCGCCGACTTTCTCGCGGTCGTCCGCAAGAGCGGCCTCGTGGACGAAGACCGGCTGGCCACGATGACGGCAGCCTGGACCGATCCGTCCGCGCCGCTGCCCGACGAACTGCCGCAGGCCCTCGTGGATGCCGGGCTGCTCACAGACTGGCAAACGGGGCAGCTCCGCAAGGGCCGACACAAGGGCTTCATGCTGGGCAAGTATCGGCTGCTGCAGCTCCTCGGCGCCGGCGGCATGAGCAGCGTCTACCTCGCGGAGAACACCACGCTCCACCAGCGGGTGGCGATCAAAGTCTTGCCGCTCAAGCGGGTCCAGCAGAGTTCGTTTCTAGGCCGGTTCCGCCGCGAGGCGCAGCTGGCCTTCCGGCTCAGCCACCAGAACGTGGCCCGCGCCTTCGACCTCGACCATGTCGGAGAGATCCACTTCATCGTGATGGAGTACGTGGACGGCGTCGACCTCCATGCCAAAGTCAAGCGGGAAGGGCCGCTGGCGGTCCGCGACGCGGTGGAGTATCTCCGCCAAGCTGCCCTTGGCCTCCATCACGCCCACGAGGAAGGACTCGTGCACCGCGACGTGAAGCCTTCGAACCTGATGCTCGACCGCAAGGGCGTGATCAAGGTGCTCGACCTCGGTCTGGCAATGGGCGACGACGAGGAGGCGGCCTCGCTCACCCGAGAACACGACGAACGCGTGCTCGGCACCGCCGACTACCTCGCCCCAGAGCAGGCCACCGACAGCCACACGGTCGATCGCCGCAGCGACATCTACTCGCTCGGCTGCACGCTCCACTACCTGCTCGTGGGCAAAGCGCCGTTTGCCCAGGGCAAACTGGCCGAACGGGTTCAGGCGCATCTCAAGAAGCCACCGCCGAACCTCGTGGAGGAGCGGGCCGACGTGCCCCTCCCGATCGCCCAGATCTACTTCCGGATGATGGAGAAGCATCCCGACGCCCGGCCGCAGACCGCCCTCGAGGTGGCCGAATCGCTGGCCGCCTGGCTGGCGGCCAACCCAGCCGACTCGCCCTCCGGCGGCACGGCCGCTCCCCCGCGCCGCGGCCCGCCGCGCAGGCCGTCATCCGGCTCGGGACCGATGCCAGTCACGCGCAGCGGGCCCGGGAGTTCCAACGCGGGCACGAGTTCCATCTCGCTCGGCACCGCCCGGCCCCCGGTCTCCAGACCGCGGCCTCCGAGCGCAGCCCCTACGGCATCGGCCGCGGCCAAGCCCGCCCGCGGCCCGGCGGCAAGGCCACCGGCAGATGCGGCCGGTGCCCCGAGCAGTTCCGGGGCCGCCGGCGTCGCGCCGACTACCCAGCCGGCCCCCCCTGCATCGCCAACGCGGCCGCGGAAGCAGCCGATCGAGTTCGCGGGGCTCCCACTCGGCTACTGGATCACGCTCGCTCTGGGCGTGGCCACGGTCGCCATCCTTGGCAGCCTGTTGTGGCTGAGGAACCGGTAACGAGTCGGGTCCGTATTCCGCAGGCTGCAAGCCCGCCCCTGTTTCAGCGGTGCAGGGGCATCCATGCCCCCTGCACCTCGGCGGCCCTCCGGC
>CAYVNX010000033.1:0-25856 GCA_964453165.1 uncultured Candidatus Kuenenia sp.
CCTCCACGCTGCTAACACGACTGGCGACCGCGGTGTTGCTCGTGCCGGGGGCCGTGGCGGTCTGGATGGCGGCGGCCCTGCTGCACGACATTCCCTGGGGCGACCACCTCACGCTCTTCCGCGACACGGGTCTAGCGGACGGAATCTCGTTCGAAAACCTGTTTCGGTTCCACAACGAGCACCTGATCGTGCCGACCAGGCTCGCCGTGGTGGCCGACTACTGGCTATGGCACGGCGCCAATCTGCTGCCGGCGATCGCGAGCCTTTTCTGTGTGCTAGGGATCGTGGCCGCCGAAGTCTGGATGTTCCGCCGGGCGGTGCCCGGGCTGGCCCCGGCGACGGGAGCGTTCGTGACGGCGGCGCTGGCCGCGATCCTGCTCAACGGACGGCTCACCTGGACCCTCACCTTTCCGATCCTCCTCCAGCACGTTTCGGCGAACCTCGGCGTGACCATCACGATCGCGGCCTTCGCGATCCTCGCGGCAGGCGCGACCGAACGCCGCGGTCGCAGTTGGCTCGGCTGTCTCGCGGCGGCGGCGGTGGCCGCCCTCTCGAGCGCCGCCGGCGTGTTCGCCCTGCCGGCCGCGACCGGTGCCACGATGCTCCTGGCGGGCATGTCGCCGGCCTTCCAGCGGCGACCCTGGCGGGGCCCCGTCCTCACGGGGTTCGTGATTGGCGGCGGAATCGTGGCCGCCTACGCCGTGGCTCATGGGCTGGCCGCGCCGGGTGGCCGGCCCCGACCCGACTTCGGCCAGGCGATCCGCTTCGCAATCTATTTCCCCGGCGGCGCCTGGTTCCGCGAGAGTACCTGGCCGATCGTCCACCATGCCGATCCCTTACTCCTGCATGCGGTAGTGCTGGGGTTCTGGCTGCTCCTGGCGCTCGTGGCGGCCCGGCTCTGGCGGCAGCGGGAATCGATCGGTGAGTTCGAGGTGTTTCACGTCGGCATGATTCTGTTCGTGGTCATGACGGCGGCCGTCGGTGGACTCTTCCGCGGCGGTTTCGGTGATCTCGAGGCCCTCAACAAGAAATACGCCCCGACCGCGGTGCTGGCCTGGGCGTCCCTCGTCTCGCTTCTCGTGCGGGATCGAGCAGGCTGGCTGTTCGCCGGCGGATGGCGTGGGGCCGCTCGCCAACTCGTCGTAGCGAGCTGCCTAACGCTTGCGATCCTCCCCGGCGACGTCGTCGAATACCGGGCCTGGGCCGCCTGGCGGGATGAACTCAGCGAGGCGATCGCGGCGTACGCAGCCGGGATTCGTAGCGACGGAGTGCTGCTCCACTTCTTTCCCGACGCCGATCAGGCCGATCGATTGCTCGCGGCGGTCTCGCGGGATCGCAGTTACTGGTTTCGGCACGGAGGCCGCGAGCAACCGCTCGCAGCGGTGCCGGAAACCACGGTGGCTCCGGCTGGGGGCCGGCTCGATCGAATCCCCGACCACACCGACTACGCGCTCGAATTCATCAACGACCTGAAGCAGCCTTTGGGCAAGCCTCCGGCTCGGCTGGCCCGCTCGGGTGGCCTGAGGATCGCCGGCTGGGCCGTGGATCGCGAGGCGGGGCAGGGGCCGGCTTCCGTCGAACTGCTGCTTGACCACGTCCGCTACCGCTGCCGGTGCGGAATCTCCCGCGGTGACGTGGCCGACTATTTCCAAGAGCCTGGTTTGGCAGCGGCCGGCTTCGAGTGCCTCCTGCCACCGGGCAGCCTCGCACCGGGTGAGCACACGCTGAGGCTCTGGATCGTGCTCGCCGATGGCGGGCGGTATCTCGAGACTCCGGCCTACCGAATCATCGTCGAGTAAGCCCGCGTCGAGCCCCCTCGATCACCTACCCGGGATCTCGATGTCGAAGGTGTTTTTGCCCGGCCGCAGCCGGCGCAGGAATCCGCCGACGCCTTCGGTCCTGAGCACCTCCCAGGCGCGGCCCGCCACCTGGCCGCGAAAGCTCGGGTCGACGAACGCGCGGCGAACGACATCGCCGAGACCGCCGCCCGCCGGGCTGCCCTGGCCGGCGGTGAAGCCGGCTGAGAGGCGGGCGGTGAGGGCCGCGACCGCGGCTGGGGGCACGGGTTCGGTGAAAAGGCCGGGGTATTCGACCCGGCCCTGCTGCTCCCACCACCGCTTGAAGCCGCCGCGGTCGGTTGCGAACGGGTCGGGGAAGGCCTGCTGGAGGTCGACCCGCTCCCGATAGACGAGCCGGGCTACCGCCGGGATCGACGACCCGTCGCCGAATCGGCCGAAGGCCCAGGGCACGGCCGCGAGCGGGTCGCGGCCGAAGTCCGCGATCGTGGCGGCATACCATTCGATCAAGGCCCGCACCGTCGGCTGATCGGCCGCGTGCTTCCAGGCCATCTCGCGATGGGCGCCCGAGTCGAAGCCCGTGAAGTGGTAGAAGCCAAGCGGCTCGCCATCGACGTGCAGGCCGTCGGGCACCGCGCCGGTCAGGCGGCGGGTCGAGACGTTCCACGAGGCGACGTTGAGCCGGCTCGAGCGGAGGATGGCGGTGCCCGGGAAGAAGGCGGGTACGAGATCGATCCACCGCTGATCGGTGAACAGGCCGTGCGGAATGGCATCCCGGCAGAAGTGGTAGCAGCGGTCGGCCCACCAGCGGGCGAAGGCCCGGCCGACGTCGCTGGCGGAGACGGCGAGGAAGCCGAGGTTGTAGGTGCCGTGCTTGAGCGCCGCGATCTCGTTATCCATCACCCCTTCGAGACTGTGCTCTGGAGTCGTCAGATGCGGCGTGAGGGCGATGGAGGCTGCGTCCAGGGCCTCCTCGACTTCGGCCAGCGGGGAGAAGAGCACCGTGTCGGGATCGAGGTAGATCACGCCCTTGCAATCGTCCCGTGCCAGGAGCCGGTCGAGCAGGAAGGGCTTGATCGCCGTGGAGAGTTCGACGATGCCGTGGCAAAAGGCCCAGCCGCGGTGGTTGGGAATGCCGAGGTCGGCGACCGGATGGATCTCGTCGAAGCCCTCGGCCGTGAGATCGAGGCCGGACGGCAGTTGGTCGGCAAGGGCCAGGTGAATCCGCCAGTCGGGCTGGTGGCGGCGGATCGAGGCCACCAGCGCCCGCACCTTCGGCACGTAGTTGCAGGCGGCGCTCGTGAACACGTGGATCGTGCTCATGCCGAGGCCTCCTGCGGGGCCGACGCGAGGGAGTCGGCGAAGGCGACCAGGTCTGCCATCAGCGCCGGGCCGCTGGCATCGCTGGCGACGTGGCCCAGGGGATGGGCCCGCGCGAGGTCGGCGGGGGCTCCGAGGTCGAGCGTCACCAGCGGCAGGCCCATCGCCACGGTCTCGTGGGCGACGAACGAGAAGGTCTCGGGGCAGATCGAGGGCAGCAGCACGAGGTCGATCGCATGCCGTGCGACGAGTCTGGGAAGATCCTCCTGGGTGTAGTGACCCGTCTGATGGACGACCTCTGCCGGGCAGGCAGCATCGACCTGACCGATCACCACGATCCGAACGAGCTTCCCGCTCACGGCGATCGCCTGGGCGAGATCGGCGACCACGGCCGCGCCCTTGTGCCGTGAGATCGAGCCGATCACGCCGATCACGAGTGGCTCACCCGGCTTTCGCCGGCGGCGGTCGACATGGGGCAGCGGTGGCACATCGTGCGGCTTCACGGTGATGCGTGGGTCGAGGTCTGGATAGGCTCGGGTGAGCAGCCGGCGAGACGAGTCGGAGAAGCAGCGGATCGTGGCCGCTCGGCCGAGCAGCCTGCCCCAGGCGTCTCGCCAGATGTCGATCGAATCGCAGCCCGCCACCGCGACGAAGCCGTCGATCTGGGCGGGCAGACACTCACGGCACCGGGTGCGGTCGGGAACACCGCAGAATCGGCCGTGGTCGTCGAGCAGAAAGGCCGACGGGCAGACGGGGTAATAGTCGTGGATCACGACCTCCAGCCGGGTTGCCGGGCCGCCGGCCAGCTGCTCGAGCAGGCCGCAGAGTTCGAGTCCGCGTGGAAACGACACGCCGCAATTGTAGATCACCGCCGTCAGCCGGGCCGTCCGCACGAGGTCGAGCACCGCCGCGAACGACGGGCAGCCCGCCGCCCGCGGCGGCTGATTCGGAGCGTGGAGTTCCAGGCTCGTGCGCAAGGACGAGACGGTGAACGTGAGAAGCAGCACCGTTGTTCCGGCGGCGGTGAGATCGGCCAGCAGCCGCTTGCGGTAGGCGTTGGCGCCGCCCCCCATCGCGTGATCGACGACGAGCGTCACCGGCCGGCCGCCGATGGCTGAGCGAAGGTCGCTCTCAGGAAGACGTCGAACGAGGGACCGAGTGCGGTGCCGCAGCTCCCGGTATTTGCGGAGCGCGGTTCGCACGCGGCCCAGCCGCAGATGGGCCCAGCCGCGGCTGAGCAGATACCGCCAGCCGACGCCGGCCGTGCGCCGCGGCGCCTCCGAAGCCGGGAGCTCGAGCGGCACCGTCTCCCGCTCGCCGCCGGCGGTCTCGAAGGTGAGCGTCGCCGCGGTCGGAGCGTCGCCTGGCCAGCCGGCCAGCAGCATGAAGCCCGACTGGGCCGCGGCCGGATTGTCGGGAAAGGCGGCGGCCACATCTTCCCGTGGCCGGTCGATCGACACGGCCACCCGTCGCGATGGTGCGGCGGCGAACTCCAGGTCGAGCCAGGCAGCTGAGATCCGCGATTCCCGCGGCACGGCCCAGCCAAAGCCAAACACCGCGTTGTCCGCGGCGACGAGATGGTCGAGCTGGCAGAGGACGGCGGCCGGCATCAGCGACGCCTCCCTGGCGGCTCGTTGAGGCCGGCCGTGAACACTTCCACCTGCCGGGTCAGCGCCTCGATCTGGCGAAGCCGGTCCCGGGCGAGATCCTCGACGGTTGCCAGGGCCGCGGCAGTCTCGCGCAGTTGTCGATCGAGTGCCTCGCTCGCCGCCAGCCGTTCGACCGCGAGGGATTGGGTCGAGGCGAGGGCGGCGGCCGTGTCGCGGAGTTGGACGTCGCGAGCCGTCAGTTCGGCGAGCCGGCTCGTGGCGATTTTCTGGGCAACGCCGAGTGCGGCATCGAGCCGCTCGATCTCGGCCAGCCGCTCGGCGGCGAGGCATTCCGCCTCGCCGAGCGCACGGTCAAGCCGATGCGTCTCCCTGAGCCGTTCAGTCGCCATTCGTTCGACACTGCCCAGGGATCGATCCAGCTGTTCCAACTGGGCCAGCCGCTCGGCCGCGAGGACAGCGGTGGTGCCGAGGGCGGCGTCGAGTCGGCGAGTTTCATCAAGCCGCTCGGCCGCGAGGGCCTCGGCCCGGCCGAGGGCCCGGTCGAGGGCGGTCACGTTGGCCAGGAGTTCGTCGACCCGGATGCGGGCCGATCCGAGTCGATTGGCCTCGTGTCGGCGGCGGGCGGCCAGCACGGCCCGGGCTTCGGCCGGGCCACGGTGTGCGATCCGGACGAGGTCGACGGCCTCGCGGGCATCGGCGAGCGGGTCCTCGTCGAGGAACCGCTGCACGGCCTCGGCGTAGTGGGGATGGATGCTCTGGATCGTTTCGGTGGCCCGGCGGCCGAGTTCATCGGCCTCGGAACCGAAGCTTGCCCGGCCCTGATGGAACACGAACAGATCGGCGGCGAGCACGTTCCGCCAGCCGCGGGCCGCGGCTCGGAGCGAGAAATCGTTTTCCTCGCCGTAGCCGCGGCCGAACCGGTCCACGTCGAAGCTGCCCACGTCTGTCAGGCAGTCACGGCGGATGTACATGCAGAAGCCGACGGCCGTCGGCAGGTCGATCGACCAGCCGGCGTTGGCCGCGCGACAGACGGCGTCGAGTTCGGCCAGGTTCCAGCCCTCGGGCAGCGGATTGGCCTCGAGCGGCACGGGATAACTCGCGATCGTGGCGTTGTTCGAGAACGGCGTGACGGTGCCGACGAAATCGCCCCGGGCTGCGGTGGCCAGCCGAGTGAGCCAGCCTGACGGAACGACGGTGTCGGCGTTGAGCAGCACCACGTCGCGATCGCCGTGGAGGGCGAGGCCGCGGTTGGCCGTGGCGACGAAGCCGAGGTTCCGTTCGTTCGTGAGCAGCGTGAACTGGCCGTTGTCGGCCCGGTGGCGGAGTTCGGCGACGAGCTCAGGCTCCGGGCTGGCGTCGTCGATCACGATGAGTTCGAAGTCTCCGCCGCCGGAGCGGACCGAGTCGATGCAGGCGAGCGTCGCCTGCCGGTCGCGATGCACGGGGATCACGACGTCGATCATCGGCGCGGCCCGAGTAGCGGTCCGGCGGGCGGTGTGGTGTTCGAGCAGCTGGCGATGGGCCGCGGCGAGGAGGTCGTGGGCGGCCTGGTCATCGGGGTGATCGGCCAGCCGGATGAGCGCCTCATGGCAGGTGAGGGCCAGCGGCTCGAGCGCGGCCGGCTGGGCCGCAGCCGCTGGGGAGCGATGCAAGAGCGTCGGCTCCACGAACCGCTCGATCCGCCGGCCGGCGGCCGCCGGGAGCGGCTCGGTGAGCCCAGTCAGCCCGCGAATCGCCGTCGCCACGCCGCCCGGGTCGGCGACGAGGCGGTCGAGCGGGAGATGGAGGATCGGCCGGTCGTTCCACGCCGCCGCGACTTCGGTGACGTGAAAGAGCCAGAGCGCGATCGCCTGGTCGCGGGGCATCCGGTTCCGAGCGGCGAGCGAGGCGGCGACCTCCCCGGGGTGACGAAAGACATGCACCGCCCGAAGTTCAACCGCCAGCCCAGCCACCGCCCGTTCCCAGAACGGGCCGAGGCGGCAGAGCCGGGGATCCTTGATCGCCCAGGCCTCGGTACCGGCGAATTCCTCGCGGAGCGTGGCCTGGGCCCGCTCGGAAAGCGGTTTGACCCGCGGGTGATCCAGCCAGTCGGCCGGCAGCGGGGCGGGCACGTTCCAGGCGAGCGACAGACCGCGAAGAATCGCCTCGTCGATCGCCAGCACCTCGTGGTGCTCCCAGAAGCCGCGGGGGTTTTCCGGGGACGAGCCCACGAGCAGGTTTCGGCCCAGGGAGATGCCGGCCAGGCGGGCAAGGCCCGCCGCCAGCGAGGTCCCGCTGCGATGCATACCGAGGATGAAAAGACCGCGATGAGACATGGCAGCGAGAGCGGATCCAAGGTCGGTAGCACACCGGCCCGATTGATCCCAATATCCCAAGCCTACCCTCGGGAAAGCGGCCGGGCCTTCAGTCGGCCGGCTCCCAGAGCGGGGCGGCGGCATCCCGCGGGGAGAGCAGCGGGTCGGCTGTCAGGGGCCACTCGATCGCCAGCCGCGGATCGTCCCAGCGGATGCACTTCTCGCAGCCCGGGGCGTAGTAGTCGGTCGTCTTGTAGAGAACCTCGGCCGTTTCCGAAAGCACGAGGAAGCCGTGGGCCAGCCCCTCTGGTACCCAGAGCTGCTTGTGGTTCTCGGCCGAGAGTTCCACGCCCACCCAGGTGCCGTAGGTGGGCGAGTCGGGGCGGATGTCGGCCGCCACGTCGTAGATCGTGCCGACCAGGGCTCGCACCAGCTTTCCCTGGGCGTGGGGTTGCTGGAAGTGCAGGCCCCGCAGGACATGCCGGCGGCTCGTGCTCTGGTTGTCTTGGACGAACGCGACCGGGTCGCCGACAGCTTCTGAGAATGCGCGGGAGTTGAAGCTCTCGAAGAAGGCTCCGCGGTCATCTGCGAACACGCGGGGCTCGATCACGAGCACGCCGGGGATCGTGGTGGCGGTCACCTTCATGGCAGCCTTCCTTCGGCCTTGAGTTCGCGGAGATATTCGCCGTAGCCACTTTTTGCGAGCGGCTTGGCCAGGGCTTCGAGAGCGTCGTCGTCGATCCAGCCGTTTCGCCAGACGATCTCTTCAGGGCAGCAGATCTTGAGCCCTTGTCGCTTCTCGAGCGACTGGATGAATTGTCCGGCCTCGATCAGGCTGTCGTGGGTGCCGGTGTCGAGCCAGGCGTCGCCGCGGCCGAGATGCTCCACGGCCAGTTCGCCTCGCTGGAGATAAGTGCGGTTGACGTCGGTGATCTCGAGTTCGCCGCGGGCCGAGGGTCGGATCCCCCGGGCCACCTCGACGACGTCGGCCGGATAGAAGTAGAGACCCGTGACGGCATAACGGCTGCGCGGCTCACGCGGCTTCTCCTCGATCGAGACCGCCTTGCCCGTGCGGTCGAATTCGACCACGCCGTACCGCTCCGGATCGGCGACGGGATAGGCGAAGACGGTCGCCCCCGTCGGGCGTGCCGCCGCCGCCTGGAGCCGGGGGGCCAGATCGTGGCCGTAAAAGATGTTGTCACCCAGCACGAGCACGGCCGGCCCGCCTGCGAGGAAGTCGGCCCCGATCAGAAAGGCCTGAGCCAGCCCCTCGGGCCTGGGCTGCACCGCATAGTCGATCCGCACGCCCCAGCGGCCGCCGTCGCCGAGCAGGTCACGAAATCGGGGCGTGTCTTGGGGCGTGGAGATCACGAGGATCTCGCGGATGCCGGCGAGCAAGAGCACGCTCAGCGGGTAATAGACCATCGGCTTGTCGTAGACCGGCAGGAGCTGCTTCGACACCGCCAGCGTGGCCGGATGGAGCCGGGTGCCGCTGCCACCGGCGAGGATGATGCCCTTACGTGTCGTCATCAAACGTGGCTCCGGCCGACTACCAACGAATCAGGGGATGTCGCGACCAGGCCGCGACCACGGACTGCCCCAGCCTCCCGCGCGGCATCTTCCCACGGGGAACGGCTCCTGCCGAGGGGGGTTTCCCAGTTTTTTGCCGGGCGACAGGACCGTGCTCTGCCTGACACACCGAATCCTCACGCGACCGTCCCCCCAACGGCGGGCGGCGGCGGGCTGGGCCGCCGATAGTCGCCCCGGCTGAAGTACTTCTCCAGCCAGACGTAGGCCACGATGAAGAAGTAGCGGCTCCCCATCTCGCGAATCTTGAGCTTGGCCATACCGGTGCGGCGGTTGCGCCAGGTGATCGGGATCACCGTCCAGCTGTAGCCCCGCACGATCGCCTTGAGTGGCAGTTCGACGGTGATGTTGAAGTGGGGCGAGAGGATCGGCATGCAGCCCTCGATTACCTCGCGCCGGTAGGCCTTGAACGCGTTGGTGGTGTCGTTGAGCCGGATCCGAAAAAGAACCTTTACGAACCAGTTGGCCAGCCGATTCAAAAACAGCTTCACCCGGGGGTAGTCGATCACGCCGCCCCCCTTGGAGAAACGGCTGCCGAATACGCAGTCCCAGCCTTCTTGGAGCTTCCGCCAGTAACGGACGACGTCGCGGCAATCGTCGCTCTCATCGGCCATCATGATCACGACGGCGTCGCCGGTGAACGCCGCCAGCCCCCACTGGATCGCGCGGCCAAAGCCGTGGGGGCCGGGGTTCTGCACCGGTGCGAGTTCTGGAATCCGGGTGGCGACGTCCTGGAGGATCTGCCAGGTGGCGTCGCTGGAGCCGTCGTCGACCACGACGATCTCGTGGGGAATATCCTGCATCCGCAATTCGAGATGGAGGTGCTCCACCGTCGAGGCGATGCAGCCCTCCTCGTCGCGGGCGGGGATGACGATCGAGAGGGTTCGTAGCGGTCGAGGGGCTGCGGCCGATCCAGCGGCGAACGTCTCAGCCGCCGCAGCGGTCGAGCCAGTCGGGGTGTCGCTCGGCATGGCAGGCGATCTCTTCGAAGATGCTTTCGGGGGAGCGGGTCGGGCTCCAGCCGTGGCGACTCGTGGCGGCCGCGGGGTCGAGCACCACCCAGGGGATGTCGTAGGGCCGCGTTTCGGCTGCGGCAGCCACATCATGACGCCCGAGCCGCTCTTCGCACCATGCCGAAAGTTCGGCCAGACTCGTGCCGATACCCCCCGCCGCGTGGAGCAGTTCCGGCTCTCCGCCGCGGGCCGCCGTCAGCTGCCGCCGGAGCAGGTCTGCCAGATCGTCGGGATGGAGGCAGTCGCGGACCTGGAGGCCGCGGCCGCCGAAGCCGATGAAGGAGAGCGGCTTGCGAGCGGCCCAGCGGTGGATCCACCAGGAGAAGATGCCCTGGTCGGCCCGGCCGAACTGTCCGGCCCCGGCGAGCACCCCGCAGCGATCGATCACGAGCGGTGTGCCGACGGCATGGGCGTATTCCAGCGCGAGCGTTTCACAGGCGAGTTTCGTCGCCCCGTAGAGCGAGACAGGAGCGGTGGTGGCAAAGTTCTCGGCGATGCCGGCCGGCGACAGGCCCGGCGGCAGCGGTCTGCCCGTGTCGACGGCGTATGTCGGGGCACCGCGGCGGCCGGTGGTCGCGACGAGCGGCAGCGCCGTAAGCGCGGGAATCGAATAGACGCGGCTCGTGCTCAGAAGCACGACGCCCGCCTGCCAGCGGGCCGCCGCTTCGAGCAGGTTGACCGTGCCGAGCAGGTTGTGATCGACGAGCTGGCGGCGGCCGGTGTGGCCGCCGGCCGATGTGCCGGCGAGCACGCTCGGTTCGGCGGCGGCGTCGATCACCCAGTCGAACGGTCCAAGCGAGTCGATGTCGGTGGCTTGACGGATGTCGCCGTGCACGACCTTCACGCCGCGCCGCTCGAGCAGGGCCAGATTCGACTCGCTGCCCCGCCGCCGGAGGCTGTCGAGTGAGGTGATGGCGGCGTCGGGCCACGCCTCGGCAAACCGGCGGCAGAGGGTCGCACCGACGAACCCGCAGCCACCTGTGACGAGGATGCGCATGGCCATGATCAGGTGCCCGTCCGGCGGCCGTGGGCCTCGACGATCTGGTCGAAGGTCTCGCCGAGCGAGATCTCGGGCTTCCAGCCGGGATAGTCGTCCTGCATCCGCCGCAGGTCGGAGTAGTAGCAGATGTGGTCGCCGGCCCGGGCCTTTTCGTCGTAGATGTAGTCCATCGGCCTGCCGGTCCGCTCGGCCACCATCGCGAAGGCTTCGAGAATCGAACAGCTGTTGGCTTTGCCCCCGCCGATGTTGTAGACGGCCGCCGGTCGCGGGGCGTCGATAAACCGGGCGATGAAGGCGGTCACGTCGGCGGCATGGATGTTGTCGCGGACCTGCTTACCCTTGTAGCCGAAGACGGTGTACCGCCGGCCTTCGAGGTTGCATTTCACGAGGTAGCTCAAGAAACCGTGCAGCTCGACGCCCGAGTGGGACGGCCCCGTGAGGCAGCCGCCCCGCAGGCAGCAGGTGGGCATCCCGAAGTAGCGGCCATACTCCTGCACCATCACGTCGGCGGCCACCTTCGAGGCGCCGAAGAGGGAATGCTTGCTCTGGTCGATCCGAAAACTCTCGGGGATGCCGTGGGCATACGTCGCGTCGGCGTAGTCCCAGCGGGTCTCGAGTTCGGCGAGCGGGATCTCGTTGGGGGCGTCGCCGTAGACCTTGTTGGTGCTCATGTGCACGAACGGGCTCTCCGGGCAGGCCCGGCGGGCGGCCTCGAGCAGATTGAGCGTGCCGACGGCATTGGTGTCGAAGTCGTCGAACGGGATCGCGGCGGCCCGGTCGTGCGACGGCTGGGCGGCGGTGTGGACGATCGCGGTCGGCTCGAGTTCGGCCACGAGGGCCAGCACGCCGTCGCGGTTGCGGATGTCGAGTTCGTGGTGGTGGAAGTGTCGCAGACCAGCCGCCAGCCGCTCTTGATTCCAACGGGTGTCGCCGGCGGGGCCGAAGAATACGGCCCGCTGGTTGTTGTCCACGCCGTGCACCTCCCAGCCGGCCGCATCGAAGTGGCTGGCCACCTCGCTGCCGATCAGCCCCGAGGATCCGGTCACGAGAATCGTTCGTTGTGTTGTCATCGCTGATTCAGCAGGAGTTTTCGTGGGTTCGACGATGTGGGCCGGGGTTGCCATTGCCATCTCGCCGGACGTTCGCTTCGGCCATCCTGGCCTTCGCTCACTCGGAGGAAACCTCGCTGCGCCACGGGCACCGAGCCGCCGTAGGCGGCTTGGTCGGCTCCGCTCGGTTTCCTACGCCGCTCGATTGGCATCGGCAACCCCTCCAGCCAATCGGGCATCGAACGGATTTCATGCCTTCGACTCTCCGGCGTACTGGCGGTCGATCCACTCGCGGTAGGAACCGCTGGTGACGGCCTCGACCCAGTCGGCATGGTCGAGATACCAGCGGACGGTCTTGCGCAGGCCTGAGGCGAAGGTTTCGGCCGGCTGCCAGCCGAGTTCGGTCGAGATTTTGGCGTGGTCGATCGCGTAGCGACGGTCGTGGCCGGGCCGATCGGTCACGTAGGTGATCTGCTCGGCATAGGACTTTCCGTCGGCCCGTGGGCTCTCCTCATCGAGGATCCGGCAGAGGAGCATCACGACATCGATGTTCGCCATCTCGCTCGAGCCGCCGATGTTGTAGACCTCGCCGAGACGGCCCGCCTCGAACACGCGACGGATCGCCGTGCAGTGGTCGCTCACGTAGAGCCAGTCGCGAACCTGCCGGCCGTCGCCATAGATCGGCAGCGGCTCTCCGGCCAGGGCCCGATGGATGCACAGCGGGATCAGCTTCTCGGGAAACTGCCGGGGGCCGTAGTTGTTGGAGCAATTGGTCGTGATGACCGGCAGGCCGAAGGTGTGGTGATGGCCGCGGACGAGGTGATCGCTGGCGGCCTTGCTCGCTGCATAGGGACTGTTGGGCCGGTACTGCGTCTCTTCGGTGAAGGCCGGGTCGTCGGGGGCGAGCGTGCCGTAGACCTCGTCGGTCGAGACATGGAGGAAGCGGAAGGCCTCCCGCTCCGCGGGCGGCAGGTCTGCCCAGTAGGCTCGCGCTGCCTCGAGCAGGCGGAAGGTGCCCACGACGTTGGTTAGCACGAAGTCCTCGGGGCCGTGGATCGAGCGATCGACGTGGCTTTCGGCGGCGAAATGGACGATCCCACGGACGCGGTTCTCGGCCAAGAGCTTCTCCACCAGCGGACGGTCGGCGATGTCGCCGCGGAAAAATGTGTGGCGCGGGTCGCCGGACAGGCTCGCCAGGTTGCCGGGGTTGCCGGCATAGGTGAGGGCGTCGAGGGTGACGACCGGTTCGTCGCAGGCCGCCAGCCAGTCGAGGACGAAACAACTGCCGATGAAGCCGGCGCCGCCGGTGACGAGGATCATGAAGTGCCGGGCAGGATGCGGAGACCAGGAGCTCGGGCGACCGGACGACATGGCCGCCTGTCAGGGCGTGCAGGATACCCGCCAGGGGAGGAGTCCGCACGCCCGAATCTGCTGGTCCTGACTGGGTTTTTCCCCATTGAGAGAACCTATGAATTGCTACGATGCCACGATGAACGCCCGTCTCATCCTCAATGGCAAGAAGGCCGATCGGCCGGACGTGCGGGCGGCCGTGAGGGCCGTGCGAGACGCCGGGCACGAACTGGATGTGCGGGTGACGTGGGAGCGGGGTGACGCCGCGCGGTTCGTGGCCGAGGCCGCCCGCGACGGGGTGGCACTGGTGATCGCCGGTGGCGGCGACGGCAGCGTCAACGAGGCGGCCAATGGGCTCATGGCTGTCGCGGCGGAGGTGCGGCCAGCGCTCGGCATCCTGCCGCTCGGCACCGCCAACGACTTCGCCACCGCCTGCGGACTGCCCGTCGATGCGGAGGCCGCGCTCAGGCTCGCGGTCACTGGTACGCCTCGGCCCATCGACCTCGGCCGCTGCAACGATGCCTGGTTCGTGAACGTGGCCGCCGGCGGGTTCGGGGCCGCCGTCACGGCTGAGACACCCGTCGCCCTCAAGAACTTCCTCGGCGGCGGCGCCTACACGCTAATGGGGCTCGTAAAGGCCGCGCACTTCGTGCCCTACGCCTGCTCGATTCGCACGGCGGCTGGCAGCGTGGACGGCACGATGGTCGTGGGGGCCATCTGCAACGGACGCCAAGCGGGCGGTGGACAGCCGCTCGCGCCGGCCGCGGTGCTCGACGACGGGATGCTCGACGTCGTTTCGCTGCGGGCGTTTCCCCCGGCGGCGGCCGCGCAGGTCGTCGCCGAAATTCTCGCCAATCGTGATGACGGAGAGTATGTGGCGCGGATTCGCACTCCCTGGATCGAGGTGTCGGCGCCGGCGCCGATTCCGGTGAATCTCGACGGCGAGCCGATCAGCGGCACATCGTTTCGCTTCGTTGCGGAGCCACGCTGTATCCAGTTGGTCCTGCCGGGCGACTGCCCGTGCGTGGATCGCTGACGAGGCAGGCGAACGATAACCCGGTCAATGGCGATTCCGCCACGGTCTTCCGGCTGACGGAGTGCCGTTGAGCAGCGAGAGTGGAACGGGACGAGCTCGCCCCAGCCAAACTCAAACGGCCAGAGCTCGATGACGCCTGACGGCTCAGCGGACTGGCAGCGGCGATGTCACGGTGAATGTCGTCGTGCCGGCCGTGGCCTCGATCACGCAGCGGCCGTCCTCGACCCGCGTGATCACCGCCTGCGATGCCGCGCCGTCGCGGGTGATGCGGATCGACGCGGGATTCACTGTCGGCACGTGCACGTCCGCGACGACGCCCTTGGGGAGTGTCAGCGTGGCCCGCCACGCATCCGGCGACCGCGTCACCCCGAGATCGATCGGGCCGCGGGGCGACGGGTGTCGCAGCGCCGCCCGCTCGAGCGTGCCCGTCCGCGGCCGCACGCGGATCCGGCGAAACCCCGGCTCGATCGGCTCGATGCCCATGAGCTTCCGCGGAATCACGTTGGCAGGGACCGCCCCCCAGGCGTGGTTCCAGTCGAGGTTCGGCTTGTACTTCACGTCCCAGGCCTCGAGCGTGATCGTGGAGCCGACGTCGCGGCTCATGTGCAGCCAGCCGCGATCATGCGTGGCGGTCAGCAGCGCCAGGGCGTGCCGCTCGCGGCCGGCGTCGAAGAGGCCGTCGAGGAGGTACTGCGCCCCGTACACCGAGCAGGCCATGCCGCGGCTCTCTACGAAGTCGGCTACCGAGTCGACGCGGTCCCCGGGCACAAGCCCGAAGGCGAGCGGCAGCATGTTGGCATGGAGCGAGGCGTGCGTGCTCCGCTCGCCGGTCGTGGCGTCGAGCCCGTCCACGTACACGCCCCGCGAGGCGTCGAAGAGCTTCTCGTTGATGGCGTGTTTCGTGGCAGCGTGCAGGGCGAGGTGCTCGTCGGCCTCCCGATCCTTCCCGACCGCCCGGAGCACGATCGCCATCGCCTCGAGCGACCGGGCGTGAAACGCCGACGTCACCGTCTTCACCGCGTGCCGCATGTCGTAGCTGTCGCGCTCCTTCTCCGGCCAGTCGACGATGTCGCGGGGCGTGCCATTGTTCTGGCCCGTGAACAGTCCGTCGTCGCGGCGCCGCTCCAGCATCAGCCGGCTGCGGATCGCCGGCTCGTGCCTTCGCAGCGACGCGTCGTCGCCTGCATAGAGCCAGTCGGCCCAGGCCATCAGCGGCGTGTGCTGCCGCCACTCGGTGGGCCACGTGGGGTTGGCGAGGCAGTGCTCGTGCGTGAGCCGGCCCGTGGCGTAGTGGGCATCGACGCCGTAGTGGCAGAGCTGGTTGATGTAGGCGTCGGCCTCGTACGGGATCCGCTCCCGGTCGCCGTCGACGTAGAGCCCGAGGAAACTCGTGGCCTTGATGCTGTGCTTGCAGAGCTGCCAGACCTCCTCGAGGGCGGGGTCGGAACACGAAAACGACGAGGCGGCCTCGTCGAACGGCACGTGCCGCGACACCCGCACCAGCCGGGGTCGGCCGGCGTCGGCGGCCAGACCGGCGATCTCCACGTACCGAAACGGCATCACCTCGCGGGCCCCGGCGGGCATCCCGATCCACGCGTTGTACTTGGGCGTCCACCGCGGCACGACCTCGGCCGACGTCGCCCCCGCCGGCACTGCCGCCTCGATCACCTGGAACCGCACCGAGCCGCCGGGATTCGCGTCGACCGCGTCGGCGTCGGACTTCTTCTCGCCCACCGACACCGCGAGCCGCAGCTCCGCGGCAGCCGGCTCGGCGAGTTCCACCCGCAGCCACCCGAACGTGGCCACACCGAAATCGGCGAACCAGCGGCCCTCCGGTGTGCGGACCTGCCGCACGGGCTCGTCTTCCGTTTCGATCGTGTCGGCGCGGGCGGCGATCGCGGCGGGTTGCGGGTCCGCCGCCCATACGCGGGCCGGGATGAGGACGACGAGAACCGCGAGGACGGATCGAGACACCGGCATGGAAGACACTCGCCTGGGGTGGTGATGGGGCGTGATCGTCAGCGACGCTCGCCCCAGACTCGCATCGTGTCGGGCGAGCCCTGGGCCCGCACGCCGTTGTCGCTGAGGATCGTCTCCGTGGCCGCCTCGGCTTCCTTCCGCGGCAGGACCAGCGGCATAGCCAAGGTGCCGGCGAACTCGATCGTCACGAACTCCTCCTCCGCGTCGCGGAGGAGCGCCACGAGGTGGAGGAGATTCTCCGGCTTGGTTCCGTTGACCATCGCCACCACGCCGCCGGCCGGATTGCCGTAGCCGCGCGAGAGCCGATGGGGAAAGAGCGGCGCACAGACGACCACGAGCTCCTCTCCGGGCACGTCGGGGCCGTCGAGCATTCGCGTGACGAGCGGGTTGCCCCGAGCGGCGAGGAACGCCGTCATGTCGCCCGACTGCGTCACCCCGCGGGCGTACTGGTGCGTGGCGGCCGAGAATGCCACCGGACCGTAGATGAAGAACCGCGGATACTCGCCCGCGAGCGCCGGCATCACCATCGGCACGACGCGAGTCGTCGGCACTTCGAGCTGCTTCTCCACGCCGGCCCGGAGCACCGTCACTGGCACGCGTCCGTCCTTGGTCGCCCGCTGCACCATGAAGAGGCAGGAGAGCCGCGGCATGCCGGGAAGCGACACCATCCCCTGGTTGTCGACGCGTTCCCCGCCCACGTGGGTGATCACATCCGACTTCTCAAGCCGAGTGGCGGGATCGTCGCCCCAGGCGGCGTCCAGGAGCACGCCCGTGGTGCCCTTCGGCACGCCATGCGACGCCCTGAGGGCCGGGTTCTCCAGGTTCCACACCGCAATCGGCAGCCGCGGTTTGCCGTCGTAACCGCCGTCCGCGATGTCGTCGAGGAACAGTTCGATCTCCTCCGTGGGAATGATGTAGCCGATGTTCTGGGCGTTGCGGAGGTGGGCAAACACGAGCCCGACGAGCTTCCCGTCGGTCACTGCAGGTCCGCCGCTGTTGCCCGGGTTGACCGCCGCGTCGACCTGGATCCGCAACGAAGCGCCGTCGAAACGGCTGTCGACGAAGTCGATGCGAGACACGATTCCCTTGGTGATCGAGAGGTTCGTGCCGCCCGTCGGATAGCCGTAGGCGAGGATCGTGTCCTCGATGGCGGGGAGGTCGCGCGACCGCGGCAGCGGATCCCGCCCCTCGAAGAGGCTCTCGTCGTCGACCTCGAGCACCGCGAGGTCGATACCCTTGCCGAGGGCCACCACCGTTGCGCCCACTTTCGTGCCGGTGCCATGCGCCTGAACCTGGACCTCACCCGCGTAGGCGACGACGTGGGCATTGGTGAGGATCCGGTTTCCCTCGATGATGATCCCGGTGCCGGTGACCTCGGCGGGAGGCTGCTTGGTCCAGGGCCTGGCAAGGTCGGGGGCGCGAACGGTGGCGAAGACATGGACGACCGAATGCTCCACCCGCTCATGGAGCGCCGGGTCGGCGGGCTCCTCGGCGCGGAGCGGGTTGCCGGCGAGAACGATGGCCACGGCCATCGACAGGGCGGACGTCGGCAGCAGGCGGCGGCGTGCGATCATGCCGGAATTGAACCGCACCTCTGCCTCCGCTGCCAGAGGGGAATCCGGGCGACGTGCCTGCCGGGCGTGATGCCGACGGGTACGCTCCGCCCACAAGCTCGCCTGCATCGTCGCCATCGTCACGTGCCTCGTCGCTCATCCGCCCGCCCGCGCCGCCCCCCGTCCGGTCACCGAGTGACGAGATCGTTTCTCGTCGCGCCGTCGAAAGTGATCGCGGGCCGCAGGCCAGAGGCGCAGCCTGGAAAGAGTCTGAGCCCAGTCGCTCGCCAGACGCGAGGCAGGTGACTGCGATCCCGTCGCCGGTGCACTGCGGTATGATGAAGCGGTGAATGTGTTCCTCGACACCCCGTCCGGCATTGCCGCGCTGGCAATGCCGGCTCGTTCCGCAGAGTTTGTATGCACGATCCAACCGCTACCCGGCTCTCACTCGTCCGCAGCCTCAGGTTCTGCGCCGGTCACCGGCTCTTCGGCCACGAGGGTCGCTGCGCCTTCTTCCACGGCCACAACTACCGGGTCGACGTCGAGGTGGAGGCGGCCGGAGGCACGAGCGAGCAGGACGCCGTCGGCCGGGTGGTCGATTTCTCCCTGATCAAGCGACGGCTGCTCGGCTGGCTCGACGACCACTGGGACCACGCCTTCCTGGTCTGGGAGGACGACGCCAACGCCCTGGCGGCCGTCCGGCTCGTCGAGCCCACCAAGTATTTCGTGATGCCCTGGAACCCGACCGCCGAGAACATGGCCCGCTACCTCTTAGAAGTGGTCGCTCCGCATGTGCTTGACGACCTGGGCGTGGTCGCCCGCCGGGTGGCCGTGTGGGAGACGGAGGAAGCCTGTGCGATCGCCACTCGTTCGGGCGACGGGCCCGAGTCGCTTCTGGCGGTATCGACGGCGGTCACGGTGGACGACCGGTCATGAGGGAAACCTGCGGCGGCTACCCCCAGATCAGACTCAGGCGGCCGAGGCAGCATGCCTGGCTGCGACGGCTCGTGGCCGAGACCGTGCTCACTCCGGCGGATCTGATCTGGCCGCTGTTCGTCCATGACCATGAGGCGGCCGCGCCGGTGCCGAGCATGCCGGGAGTGGAACGGCTCGGGATCGAGGGCATCGTGCGGGCCGCCGACGAGGCGGCACAGCTCGGCATCCCGGCGATCGCGATTTTTCCCGTGACGCCGCCCGATCTCAAGACAGACGACGGCCGCCATGCCGTCGATCCCGAGAATCTCGCCTGCCGGGCCACCCGCGCCGTGCAGGAGCGGTTCGGCGACGCCCTCGGCATCATCTGCGACGTGGCCCTCGACCCCTACACGAGCCATGGCCACGACGGCCTGCTCGTGGATGGCCGGATTCTCAACGACGAGACGGTCGACGTGCTCTGCCGGCAGGCGGTCGTGCTCGCGGAGGCCGGCTGCGACATCGTGGCCCCCTCCGACATGATGGACGGCCGCGTCGGGGCGATCCGCGGAGCGCTCGACGCGGCGGGCCGGCAGGATGTCTGCATTCTGTCCTACGCCGCCAAGTATGCCTCGGCCTTCTATGGCCCGTTTCGCGATGCGGTGGGCAGCGGCGCGGCGCTCGGGACGGCGGCCGGCCGCGGTCTGGGCGACAAGCAGACCTACCAGATGAACCCGGCCAACACGGACGAGGCGATTCGCGAAGTGGGCCTGGATCTGGCCGAGGGGGCGGACCTCGTGATGGTGAAGCCGGCCGGCACCTCGCTGGACATCATCCACCGGGTGAAGCGGGAGTTTCGGGTGCCCACCTTCGCCTATCAGGTGAGCGGGGAATACGCGATGATCCGCGCCGCCGCCGACAACGGCTGGCTCGACGGCGCGAAGGCGGCCCTCGAGAGCCTGCTGGTGATCAAGCGGGCGGGCGCCGATGGCATCCTCACCTACTTCGCCCCCGAGATCGCCCGCCGACTGCGTTGACGCGTGCACCCCGCCGCGATGCGATCGCCGTCAGCCCGGCCGAAAGGCCACCAGCCGGTTTGGGTCGGTTTCGAGGCGGGGAGGTTCGGCGACGCCGGTGTGGATCAAGTCGACGCAGTAGGGGATCGCGGGAAACACCGCGTCGAGGCACTGGCGGATGCTCTTGGGCCGCCCCGGGAGATTGACCACGAGCGCACGGCCGCAGACGCCGGCGGTCTGCCGGGAGAGGATCGCGGTGGGCACATACTCGAGCGAGACCTTTCGCATGAGTTCGCCGAAGCCGGGAAGCAGTTTGGTGCACGCGGCCTCGGTCGCTTCGGGAGTCACGTCCCGCGGCGCCGGGCCGGTGCCGCCGGTGGTCACGACGAGGCAGCAACCGGCGGCAGCCAGATCGCGGATCGCCGAAGCGATCGTGTCGAGGTCGTCCGGCACCATCCGCTCCCGTGACTCCCACACGCTCGTGAGCACTTCGGCGAGATACCCCCGGATCGCCGGGCCGCCCTCGTCGGCGTAGTCGCCTCGGCTGGCTCGGTCGGAGACGGTGAGGATCCCGATCAGGGCAGCTGGCATGGGCGTGGCTACCGGTGGTGGTCGTGGGACCAGGCAAAGAGCCTCAGCCTGTTGCCGTCGGGATCGGTCAGGACGAGTTCGCGAAAGCCTTCCGGATTGGCGGCGGGGGCGGGCCCATCTACCCCCGCTTGAACGAGCCTGGCCAGTGTCGCCTCGAGATCATCGACCTCGAAGCTCAGGCTCCACCGTCGACTCTCGTCGGGGGAGGCATCACGGCCCAGGATGGCCAGCCGGGCGGGTCCGGCTTCGAGCAGGGCATACCGGTCGTCCACGACGCGGAGCAGCACTTTCAGCCCCAAGACCACGCGGTACCACTCCACGAGATCGTCCCACCGCGCGGTGCGAATCTCGACGGCAAACAACGTGGGGGCGCGCTGGTCAGAAGCGGTCATGGCTGGCGAGCCGAGGCGAGCTGGACTTCTCGAAACCGGAGACCCAACCGAGAATACATCGGCGTTTCGTCCCCCGTCTCCCCCCGAGAGTCGCTTGCATCCATGTCCGACCCAGCCGATTCGTCGATCCCTGAACCAACCCTGGGAACCGCTGCCCAGCTCGAGAAGGCGCGGCGGGACAAACTCGCGAAGCTCGCGGAACTCGGCCTCGATCCCTGGGGTCAGCGGTTTGACGATGCGCTGGCGATCGCCGCGGTGCGGGAGCGGGGCGAGAGGATCGCAAGGGATGCCGAAGACGGGCCGACCGTCCGCGTGGCTGGCCGGATCATGCTCCAGCGGAGCGCGGGCAGCCTCGTGTTTCTGTCGCTCGCCGATCGCACGGGCCGGATTCAGATCATGCTCGGCAAGAAGCAGGTCGGCCCCGAGGCCTGGCAGGTGGTCGGCTGCCTCGACCTGGGCGACCTCGTGGGCGTCGACGGCCGGCTTGGCTGGTCAAAGACCGGCGAGATGACCATCTTTGCCAGCGGCATCACCTTTCTCACCAAGAGCCTGGAGACGCCCCCCGACAAGTATCACGGCCTCGTCGATGCCGAGCTCAAACAGCGGATGCGGTATCTCGACCTGATCCACGGCGAGGGGGTCCGCGAGCGGTTCGTGGCCCGCTGCCGGATCATCGAGGCGATCCGCCGGGTGTTGGCGGCCCGCGGGTATCTCGAGGTCGAAGGCCCTACGCTCCAGGAAAGCGCCGGCGGCGCGGCAGCCCGGCCGTTCACGACGCACCACAACGCCCTCGACATGCCGCTCGTGCTCAGGATCGCGCTGGAGTTGCATCTCAAGCGGCTCCTCGTGGGCGGCCTCGAGCGGGTATTCGAACTCGGCCGCGTCTACCGCAACGAAGGTGTGAGCCCGCGGCACAATCCGGAGTTCACGATGCTCGAGGCCTACGAGGCCTACGGCGACTATTCGACGATGATGGACCTGACCGAGGCGATCATCCTCGAGGCGGCCAAGGCCGCCGGCACGCCGACGAGCTTCGAGTGGATGGGGCACACGGTGAACCTCACGCCCCCGTTTCGCCGGGCCAAATACGATGATCTGCTCCGTGAGGTGACCGGCTGCGATCCGGCCGATCCGGCGAGTGTGGCGGCTGCCGCCGTGGCCCGCGGCATCGACACGGCCGGCCGGCATCCCGACGTGATCAAGAGCGACCTCTTCGAAGCCACGGTCGAAGACACGCTCTCCGGCCCCGTGTTCGTGATCGACTACCCCGCCGCGATCTGCCCTCTGACCAAGCGAAAGGCCGGACAGCCCGACGTGGCAGAGCGGTTCGAGATGTATGTGGCTGGCATGGAACTGGCCAACGCCTACACGGAACTCAACGACCCCGATCTCCAGGAAGAGCTCTTCCGCACCCAATTAGCTGGGCTGCCCGCTGACGACTCGATGGCCCGGATGGACACCGACTTCATCAAGGCCTTGCGGTACGGCATGCCCCCGGCCGGGGGGCTGGGCATCGGCATCGACCGGCTGGTGATGTGCCTCACGTCCGCCGCGAGCATCCGCGACGTGATCCTGTTTCCGATCCACCGCCCGAGGGGGGAATGAGTCGGTGGCGCGAGGAGGCCTTCGCGCAAAACCTCCGGTCGCCTGAGAACAAACTTCCAACGGCCGCCTGGTTGCGGCTTGAAGGCTCTTCGGACACCGGATGTAATCCTAGAGAGTTCCGGGGCCGGGTTCCAGGTTTCTTCCTCGAGAGCACCGCTATGTCGCATGCATCATTTCGTCACAGCCTCACACGCGCGGGCGGTCGCTGGTTCGTCATCTTCGCCGCCTCCCTGCCCGCGGGGCTGGCATGGGCTCAGGCCACCTGGACCGGGGCCACGAATCAAGACTGGAACACGGCGTCCAACTGGTCCACCAGCCCAGCAAATCCATCCGGCAACTTCACGGTCAATACGGCCACCGGCAACTATCCCGTGGTCAGTGCCAACCCGACATTTACGCCCGTGGACATCATCGTTGGTGGCGGTGGTGGCACGGGCCAACTTGATCAGACTGCGGGCACACTCGCGACGGGCACCAGCAACTGGATGTTTATCGGTTCTGCTGCCGGCAGTGAAGGCACATACAACCTTGGCGGAAGCGGAAGCGCGAGTGCCGATCGCTTGTTGATTGGCGACACCGTTGGTTCCGGGGGCGCGGGGGTGCTGACGATGAACACCTCCGGCACCTTGACAACGACGTTCTCCAATTCCGGTCAGTGGTGGCAGGATGCCGGACTCGTGCTGGGGCCTGGAGCGGGATCCCCCGCCACGCTGAATCTTCAGGGCGGCACGATCAATTCGACGAACGTGTGGGTTGGCGCCTGGGGCTCCACAGGCACCTGGAATCAAACCGGTGGAACGGCGAACGTGACCGGCGTGTTCTCGGTCGGCAACTACGAAGATGTTCAAGGCCTCACGACCGGCATTGCGACCGTCCAGAACGGTGTGGTCAACGCCACCAACGTCTATGTCGGCCGCGGGCGTTTCACGGTCGACGAGATTTCTGCCGTGCTGACTGTGAGCGGCGGTGGTGCCGTGAATTCCGAAAACGATCTGTTTGTCGGGTATGCCGGAGCCAACAATACTGGAACGCTCAACATCAACAACGGCGGCACGGTCAGTGTCGGGTCGACCACGGAGCGGTGGATGGGCATCGGCCGATTCGACACCTCCAACGGTCAGGTGACAATCGCGAGCGGCGGCACACTGAACCTCAATGCGGGCACGGATCTTCGACTTGGAGACTCCACCACCGGCACGGCGGGTCTCGACGTGAACGGTGGTTCACTCGTTGGGACGGGGGCTGCGAATTCGAACGCGACCACGATCAACCTGCTCTCCAGCAACTCGACGGTCACCATCCGCAACGGTGGCCTTGTGGTGACGAGTTCGATTTTCGGGAACGCGGCCTCGAGTCTGAACGTCGACGGTGGCACGCTGCGTGCGATCGAGAGCAATCCGGGTTTCGTCAATTTCACCGGGGGCGGCACCGCAACCGTTCTCTCGGGAGGCGCGATCATTGATTCCGCCGGGCATGACATCACGGTCGTCAACGGCTTGCTGGGAGACGGCGTCTCAACCGGCGGCGGCCTCACGAAGAACGGCCTCGGCACGCTCGTGCTCTCGGGCACGAGCACCTACACCGGCGCGACGGTCGTGAATGCCGGCACGCTGGTCGTGAACGGAGCCCTCTCCGGCACGAGCGGCCTCAGCCTGGCGACCGGTGCTTCGGTAGGCGGCACCGGCTCGATCGCCGGGAATCTCACGTTCGGGAGCGGCACACAACTGGCCTTCGATCCGAACACCCCGCTGACGATCACCGGGACGGCCACATTCGCCTCGCCTTCGACCTTCGGTATCGACGACATTCTCGGAGTGTCGAGCAGCACGCCGGCCGGGACGTACACACTGATCGCCGGCACCGTAGACACGACCGGGCTGGCCAATCTCGGCCCGACGAATGCCTACGACCTGGGCAGCGGAGTGTCGGCCTACTTCCAGTCTGGAAGCTTGCAGATGGTGGTCGTGCCGGAGCCGGCGACAGTGACCCTCGCCGGAATCGCGGGAGCAGCCACCGCCTGGTTCGCCCGCCGTCGGTTTCGCCAGCCGCGGTAGCTCGGCCTCTCGCTCGAATACGGCCCGCCGACCGCTCCACCCGCCTTCCCAGCGTGTGTCGCTCAGCCGGCTACACCTGCCGGCTCGGGGCAGTCGACGCAGGGAACGTCGTCGTGAAACTCCGAGCCGGTTTCGGGGCACGGCTCGCCGTAGAGTTCGCCCATGCCGGCCACGGCCGCCAGATACTCGTTGAAGTGCGGATCCATTGGAAAGCCCTCCTTGGTGCCTGCTCGAGGATCGAATCCTGACGATCCTGTGGCAATGATACGCAGCCAACCGACGAGGGTTCGCGACGGCCGCGGTTTTTTGTCTGGCTCAGGCAGGGTGAGTAACCGGGGAAATCCGGGCGGTTTTTGGGCTTTGTCGGAGCTCCTTCGGCTGGTACCCTCCCGCCCCGCCCGAGGCTCTGTCGTCCATGTACAAACTCCTGCTCTGCTGGCGCTATCTCCGCACCCGTTGGATCGCGCTGGCCAGTGTGATCAGCGTCACGCTCGGCGTGGCGACGATGATCGTCGTCAACGCCGTGATGGCCGGCTTCTCCCACGAGATGCAGACCCGGATCCACGGGATCCTTTCGGATCTGGTCTTCGAAAGCCACTCGCTCTCGGGCTTCCAGGATCCCGAGTGGCACATGGCGGAGATTCGCAGGGCTGCCGGCGATGACATCGTGGGGATGACGCCCACCGTGGCCGTGCCGGCGATGCTCAACTTTCAGGTTCGGGGGCAGTGGATCACCCGCCAGGTGATGTTCATCGGCATCGATGAGACGACCCATGCGGGCGTCAGTGACTTTGGCCGCTACCTCCAGCATCCTGGCAACCGGGAGCAGCTCTCGTTCGCCCTGCGGGACGGCGGCTACGACACGATCGACAGCCAGGCCGGCGGCACGGATCCGACCCGACCCGCGCTCGAGGGCGCCGGCTGGCCCCACCGGCGGATGCGGGTGGAGCGGGAACGGCTCTGGCGGGAGAAACTGGAGGCGGACCGCGACCTGCATGCCGCGGACACCCTGGAATCAGGCGAGGGCAGCGGCCCCGTGCGGCCGGTGGACCAACAGGTTGACGCCGTGCTCGCGGCCACGGCCGGTGAAGCGGCGGCCCCGCCCAAGCCCGCCGATCCGTTTCGGCAGGCCCGGCCCGACGAGGGCAGTCGGATGGATCCGGCCACCGAGCAGTTCACCGGCATCGTGCCCGGCATCGGTCTGGCGAGCTTCCGCGACACGTCGGGCATCGACCGGTTCCTCGTCCTGCCTGGCGACGACGTGAAGGTCACCTTCCCCACGGCCGGCACGCCCCCCAAAGCGGTCAGCGACAGCTTCACGATCGTCGATTTCTACGAGAGCAAGATGAGCGAGTACGACTCGAACTTCGTATTCGTGCCGATCGCCGCCCTCCAGCGGATGCGGGGCATGATCGACCCGCAGTCGGGCCTGGCGAGCGTCAACTCGATCCAGATCAAGCTCCGGGAAGGGGCCGACCTCGACACCGTTCGCGACCGGTTGCGAAAGGCGTTTCCGGCCGATCTCTATGCCGTCGCCACCTGGCGGGACAAGCAGGGGCCGCTTCTGGCTGCCGTCGACATGGAGATGGCCGTGCTCAACATTCTTCTCTTCCTGATCATCGCAGTGGCGGGCTTTGGCATCTTGGCGATCTTCTTCATGATCGTGGTCGAGAAGACCCGCGACATCGGGATCCTCAA
>CAYVNX010000034.1:0-25428 GCA_964453165.1 uncultured Candidatus Kuenenia sp.
GGGCATGGATGCCCGTAGCGAACGTCCGGCGAAGGGCACGGGCAACCCCGACCCACTCGGTGACGCCACCTCCGCCCCTTCAGCCGCCCCTTCAGCGAACGTCGAGCGGTTTGGAAAACGGGATCCGCCGCCACGCGGAGTCCCCCGACTCGCGTCGAGGGCTCTTATGGTGTCTCCGCCGCCATTCTCATCCCGCTGAGCGACCGGCTTCCAACGCCACACCCATGCGGTCCATCAGCCGCTTCATGTCATCCCAGACGTCCCGCTTGGCGGCCGGCGTGCGGAGAAGATAGGACGGATGGTAGGTGCAGATCACCACGGCGTCGGCATGGGTGAACCAGCGGCCGCGGAGCTTGCCGATCGACTCGCCCGTCTGCAGCAGGGCCTGGGCGGCCGTGGTACCGAGGCAGCAGATGAATTCCGGCCGGATGATCTCGAGCTGCCGCTCGAAGAACTGCCGGCAGTTCCCCACCTCGTCGGGCTGGGGGGTGCGGTTGCCCGGCGGACGGCACTTGAGCACATTCAGGATGTACACCTCCTCCCGGCGGAGCGTGCAGGCTTCGATGATCTTCGTCAGCAGTTGCCCGGCCGCGCCCACGAAGGGCAGGCCGCTGGCGTCCTCGTCGGCCCCGGGAGCCTCGCCCAGGAACACGAGTCTGGCGGCAGGCGAGCCGGCCCCAAACACCGTCTGGGTGCGGGTCGCCGCGAGTTCCTGGCAGGCGGTGCAGGCCGCGACCTCGGCCTGAAGCAGTTCGAGGCCACGGTGCCGGCCATCGGCCGCGGTGGCGGCTCCAGAAGAGGCCGACTCGACGGCGGCCGTTGCCCGAGAAGGTGAGGCAGACCGCGGTGCCCGCGGGAGCTGGAGGACGCCTGCCCGGGCCAGGCTTTCGAGCCGCTGCCGAAGCTGCACCGCCTCACAGTCGTCCATCGATCGCGTTCCGCTGGCGTCGGTCGATCGCTCGGTCAAAGCGCCCGACGATGTCGCTTTGGCCCTCGTCCCTTCCCAAGCAGCGTTGCCGCGGGGGGTTTGGCCGGCGCCGGGGGAGCTGGCGTTAGCCCCTCCCCGCTCCTGTCGGCCGCGGCCTGCGCGAAGCCTCCGGTCGGCACCTGCTCCACCGGAACCGGCGCGGGCCGGCGGTCGAAGGCCTCGAAACCGGGAATCTCGTCCCGCTCGAGCAGCCGCTCGATCCGAATCTCGATCCGAGTCAGTTGCGGCCCCTCTTCGGGGCTGACGAACGTGTAGGCGATGCCCTCGCGGCCCATCCGGCCGGTACGGCCCACACGATGGACGTAGTCGTCACAGAATTCCGGAATGTCGTAGTTGATGATGTGCGACACGCTCGAGACGTCGATGCCTCGACCGACCACGTCGGTGGCCACCAGGACCTTGACGCTCCCGTCTCGGAATTGCCGCATGACACGGTCCCGCACGTTCTGCGCCAGGTCACCGTGGATGCAGGCCACGTCGGCGGCGTCGTCGCCCCGGCGGCGGCCGAGGCGGCGGGAGAGCTTCTCGTGGATCTTGTCCGTGCCCCGCTTCGTGCGGCAGAAGACGATCACCTGCCGCGGCTGTTCCCGCTCGAGCAGCCGCTCCAGGAGGTCGAACTTGCGGGTGGGATCGACCGTGAAATACCGCTGTTCGATCGTCTCGACCGCCAGCTCGTTGGTCGAGAAGTCCATGATCTCGGGATCCCGCATGTAGCGGGTCGCCAGCTTCTGTACCGGCGGCGGCACCGTGGCCGAAAGCAGCAGCGTCTGCCGGCTCTCGGGGCACCGACGGAGGATCTTTTCGATGTCGGGCCGAAACCCGATGTCGAGCATCCGATCGGCCTCGTCGAGCGTCACCATCTCGAGCGACGAGAAATCGAGGGTGCCTCGGCTCATGTGATCGAGCACACGGCCCGGCGTACCGACGACCACGGCCGGATGCTTGGCCAGTTTGTCGATCTGGCCCTTGAGCGGCTTGCCGCCATAGACCGCGACGCAGTGGATGCCCGATCCATGGGCGAGCTTCTCGAATTCGTCCTTTACCTGCACCGCGAGTTCCCGCGTCGGCACGAGCACGAGGGCCCGCGGACTGCCGCCGCGGCCGGGCTTCGACATCTGTTCGAGGATCGGGAGCACAAACGAGGCCGTCTTGCCGGTTCCTGTTCGAGCCTGGCCCAGCACGTCGATCCCCTGGATGGCTCTCGGGATCAGGCCAGCCTGCACCGGGGTGGGCACCGTGTAGCCAGCCCGATCAACCGCGGCCAACGTGGCTGGCGACAGGCCCAGGGCATGAAATCCGACGTCGGCTATATCGGCCGCGCGGCGTTGGGGAGCGGGCTGCTCGTGGTGATCGCTCTTGGGTGGCCCTGATTCGCGGGCGGCCGTCTGATGCTCGCCGCGCTCGCGCGGGCGGCGGCGGCGGCCCCTGTCAGTTCGGCCCGACTCCGCCGGGCGGCCGCCCCTGTCTTCCGTGGACACTCGTGATCCTCGACTCTCGTTCGATGGCTGGTTCCGCGTCGGCCGCGTGGCGTCATGCCGCCTGCCGGGCCCACGAAACATCAACGGCGACCCCGCTCGGGCCCCGTCTTGAATGCCTGAACACTACCACGCGTCCATCCCGCAGAGCAAATCGGAGGGCGGCAGGCCTGGCCTGAGGGCTGGTCGGTCAGCGGTCGAACAGTTTCTTGATCGCCCAGACGGTGGCGGCCCGTCCTGCCCGGGCGATCGAACGAGTGAGCGGAATCCCCTTCGGGCAGACGGCGACGCAGTTCTGCGCGTTGCCACACATCTGAATACCCCCCTTCGACGTCAGGGCCTCCAGCCGCTCGTCAGCGATCATCCCGCCCGTCGGATGGGCATTGAACAGCATCGCCTGGCTGATCGCATGCGGACCGACGAAGTTCGAGTCGAAGGTCTGTCGACGGCGGGCCTCGAAGTCGGCCTCCGATTCCCCGTCGCCGCGGGAGAGTTCGATCTTGGTGAACTGGGGGCAGGCCTCCAGGCAGCAGCCGCAGCTGATGCACTCCGACAGCGGATAGGCGTCCTGCTGTTGCTCCGGGGAAATCCGGGGGCCGGGGCCGTGGTCGTACGAATCATCGACCGGCACCCATGCCTTGACCCGCTCGAGGGAGCGGAACAGCCGCCGCCGATCGACGACAAGATCCCGCACGACGGGAAACTTCGACATCGGCTTGATCTCGATCTCGACGGGATCCTCGGCAAGGAGTTTGTCGACGAGCGCCGAGCATGCCATGCGTGTCCGGCCGTTGATCAGCATGGTGCACGACCCGCAGACCTCCTCGAGACAGGAGCAGTCCCAGGCCACCGGTGCCACTCGGCGCCCGTCCCGCGTGCGGGCCAGGGAGGCGATCTTCTGGAGCACGCTGATCACATTCATGTTCGGTTCGTGGGGAACCTCATAGCGTTCCCAGTAGCTCTCCCCGCCAGCGACGTCCTGGCGAAGAATCCGCACCCGCACCGGGCTCGCCGCCGCGGCGTCGCCGTTCTCGGACGCGTGGCCCAGATGCTCAGCAGCTTTGATCATCGTTTGCGTCTCCTCTGCGTGACGGTCAACCCACGGCGACGGCCAGCGGCTCCGCTTGGCCGTTCGCGCCGACCCGAGCAGCCTGCCGCTCCTTCCAGACTTCCTCGATCACTTCTCCGCCGACGAGTCCGTAGAGCCGGGGGCGCGGCGGGATCAGCGAGGTGTCGACATCCTGATAGCTGATCTCGGGCTCCCCATCGGCCCCGCAGACGGCGATCGTCGACTTGAGCCACTTCGCGGTGTTTTCCTCGAACCGGTCGCACCACTGCTCAGCCTCCTCTCGCTTGGCGATCGGGTCGGTCGCGGCGATGCCCGGCATGGCGAACTGCGGTTTGAAGTGGGCGCCACGGCATTCGTCCCGTAGGAGCGCCCCCTTGAGGATGAGCTTCGCCACCGGGAACATGTCGCCGAGCGACTTGGTAAAGACGACGTTTTGGTTGGTCCAGTTGCCGGTGTCCGACACGGCACAGCGATGCCACCGCTCGGCCATGGAGCAGACCTCGTCGTAGGCCTCGACCAGCTGCTCGTTTCGTCGCACCACGGTCGCCACCCGGGTCATTAGGTTGCCCAACTGCTGGTGAAGATCGTACGGGTTCTCGTTGCCGACGGTGCGCCCCAGCAGGTGGCGGTGCCGCTCGTCCTGCCGGCGAACCTCGGCCTCGAAGAACTTGGCCGGGTCGCCAGATCCGGCCGCGGAACCGCGGGCAGCCACCAGGCTCGGGGCGACGAAGAGCCCGCTGAAGATGCAGGACAAGAGCGAGTTCGCCCCGAGGCGGTTTGCCCCGTGATACTGGTAGTCGCACTCCCCGATCGCATACAGCCCGGGAATGCTCGTCTGCTGATTTCGGGGCGAGCCCTCGACCATGCCGCCGGTGCTGCTCCGCTCGTAGTCGACCCAGAGGCCACCCATCGAGTAGTGGACGGCCGGGAAGATCTTCATCGGGACGGCCCGCGGATCGACTCCCTGGAACTTCTCGTAGATCTCGAGGATGCCGCCGAGTTTGCGATCAAGGGTCTCACGAGGAATGTGCGTGAGGTCGAGATAGACGCAGAGACGATCCTTCTCGACCGAGAGCCCCTCGTTGGTGCAGATGTCGAAAATCTCTCGGGTTGCGATGTCGCGGGGCACGAGGTTGCCGTACTTCGGATACCGCTCCTCCAGGAAATAGCACCGCTCGGCCTCGGGAATCTCCCGCGGGTCGCGGGGATCCTGGGGCTGCTTCGGCACCCAGACCCGACCCCCTTCACCGCGGGCGCTTTCGCTCATCAGCCGGAGCTTGTCGGCCCCGGGGATGGCGGTCGGGTGCACCTGGATGAACTCGCCGTTTCCATACCAGGCGCCGGCCTGGTAGGCCCGGCTCACGGCACTGCCGGTGCAAACCATCGACATCGTGCTGCGGCCGTAGATCAGGCCATTACCCCCGGTGGCGAGCACCACCGCGTCGGCCGGGAAGGCCCGGATCTCCATGGTCACGAGATCCTGGCAGACAGCCCCGCGGCAGCGACCGTCGTCGTCGAGCACCGGTGCCAGGAAGTCCCAGAACTCGTACTTCCTGACCATTCCCTCGACTTCCCGCCGCCGCACCTGCTCGTCGAGGGCGTAGAGGAGTTGCTGCCCGGTCGTCGCTCCGGCGAAGCTCGTCCGCTTGAAGAGCGTGCCACCGAACCGCCGCTGATCGCGAAATCCTTCCGGCGTGCGGTTGAAGGGCACTCCGAGCCGATCCATCAGGTCGACGATCCTCGGCCCCCAGTCGGCCATCTCCTTGACGGGTGGTTGGTGCTGGAGGAAATCGCCTCCGTACACGGTATCGTCAAAGTGCTTCCACTCGGTGTCGCCTTGCTGGCGAGTGAGGGTGTTGACGCTGTTGATGCCCCCCTGGGCACAGACGCTGTGCGACCGCTTCACCGGGACGAGGCTCACGAGATCGACGTGGACTCCGAGTTCAGCGAGCCGCATCGTGGCGGCCAGGCCGGCCAAACCGCCACCCACTACGAGAATCTTCGGCTGGGCCATCTGCTCACTCTCCTTTCCCGGTTGCCGCGGTCGGATGAACGGACGCCGCTCCTGTGGACGGCGGCAGTCGTTGCTCGCGTTGTTCCTCCATCCAGCGCTCGGTAGCGCGGGCCTGCTCCACGTCGAGTTTCTGCAGCCCGCCGAGGGCTCCGAGGCCGGCGGCCGCAAGCACAAGCCCGACCGCCACGCTCACCGCATTGGCCCGCCGCATCGCGGCAGGGCTCGTCCAGATACCCCAGGTGATTCCCAGGGTCCAGAGTCCGTTGGCGAAGTGGAACACGACGGAGAGCACGCCCACCGCGTAGAGCGCGGTGACCCACAGCGGCCGGAGCGCCACGGCGGCCGAACTGGAGGCGTAGTGAGGGTCAAACTGCCCGCCTCCGACCGGCTTGCCCAGCCAATGGAGTTGGAGCACGTGCCACATGATGAACGCGAAGGCGATCATGCCCGTCACACGCTGGAGCGTGTACCGCACGTTCCCCACGTAGGGATAGGAGCCCACGTTGGGAAGGCCGTTGGCGATGATCAGAAAGCCGACGGCCGCATGGAAGGCGAGCGGCAGGAAAATGAAGGCCACCTCGACCGGGACGAGCAGCGGCCCCAGCGAGTGGATCATGTCGACCCGGCTCTGGAACGACGCCGCCCCGCCCAGAACCGACGCATTGGTGAGCAGATGGACGACCAGGAAGGCCCCTACCGGGACGAGGCCCGACAGAGAAAAGAGCCGATAGATCAGGAACTGATGGCGTTCGAGAAAAGACGATTCGCTCACTGGAGGATCCCGGGGGGTCGAGCAGGCCGCGTCCGGCACCCGACGGTCGCCGTCGCGGGCCGGCACCTCGTGGAGTATAGGGGCCGGCCCCGCAGCGACAACGCCGGACACGGTTTGTCGCCGCAGGCCGACCGAATTTATACTTTTTCGATGGATCGTTCCTGACGCATCTCGGAGGGCGGTTGGTGGCGTCTGCGGCAGCATCGGACGGCTCGTCGTCCCCGGAACAGGATCGCGAGGTCATCGCCCATCTGCCCGACGGGGTCGCGGTGCTCGAAAACGGCACGACCATCCGCTGGGCAAATCAACGGTTTGCAGCCTGGTGTGGCGACAAGGAACGGGGGCCGGGCTGCGACTTCTTCGCGGCGCTCGACCTGCCGTCCCAGGAAATGGCGTCGTTCCGCGATGCCCTCCGCAGCGGACAGCCGGCCACGGCCACGCTCCGAACCTCGGCCAACCGCTACTTCGACGTCCAGGCCTCGGTGGCCTTTCCGGTGGCCACCGACTCCGGCCAGGCCATCCGGACGGTCGTGTCGGTCCGGGACGTGACGCACGCGATGCTCGAGCAGCAGAAGCGGGCGGCCATTCACGCAGCCGGGGAACGACTCGCCGATCTCTCGCCCGGCGAATTGGCCGATATGACGATCGACGAGCGGATCGAACTGCTCAAGAGCAACATCATCCATTACTCGAAAGATTTGCTTCAGTTTGACGTGCTCGAGATCCGCCTGCTCGACAAACAGACCGGCCGGCTCGACAAACTGCTCGCGGAGGGCATGGAACCTGAAGCCGAGGCTCGTGTGCTTTACGCCCGCCCCGAGGGCAACGGCGTGACCGGCTACGTGGCGGCGACCGGCCGGAGCTACACCTGCGCCGATACCACCAAAGATCCGCTCTACCTCGAGGGCTGCAAAGGGGCGAAGAGCTCGATGACCGTGCCGCTGCTCCTCCACGACGAGGTGATCGGCACCTTCAATGTGGAGAGTCCGGAACCAGGCGGTTTTTCCGCCACCGACCTTCAGTTTCTCGAAATCTTCTCTCGGGACGTCGCCGCCGCACTCAACACCTTGGAATTGCTCGTGGCCGAAAAGGCCTCGACCGCAGCAGAGAGCATCGAGGCGATCCACGGAGCAGTCGCGCTCCCCGTCGACGATATTCTCAACGACGCGGTCGGGGTGATGGAGCGCTACATCGGCCACGACGCCGACGTGGTCGAACGCCTCCAGCGGATTCTGAAGCATGCCCGCGATATCAAGCAGGTGATCCAGCGGGTCGGCGAACAGATGGCGCCCAGCGCCGCCCATGCCCAACGCCGCCAGGCGGCGCGACGAGCCTCGCTGGCCGGCCGGCGGATCCTGGTCGTCGATTCCGACGAGCAGGTGCGGGCCGCGGCCCACGCGCTCTTGGAGCGGTGCGGCTGCACCGTCGAGACGGCCCGCGACGGAGCGGAAGCGGTCTCGATGGTGCGGGCCGGGGGCACCGACGCCTACGACGTGATCATTTCCGATATCCGGCTGCCCGACATGAGCGGCCACCAACTGCTCCTGCGGCTCCAGGACATCCTCACGCCGGTGCCGCTGATTCTCATGACGGGCTTCGGCTATGACCCAGGCCACTCCATCGTGAAGGCCCGACAGGCCGGCATCGATCTGGTGCTCTTCAAGCCCTTTCGCATCGACCAGCTGATCGACACGGTCGAGAAGGCGGTCCTCCGCCGCACGGCCGCCGCCGCACCGCCGATCTGAATTCACGGCCTCGCCGCAGAATTCACGGTCTTCCGGCCGAAAAACCGGCACCCCCGTGTTGCCTAGGTTCCCGGGCTTCCGTCGCTGGTGACGGCGCCGACATGGCCTTGACCCATGCCAGCGGCCGGCGGTACTTCTCCCGCCACTCTGGCTCTCTCCCCAGGAATCGCGAAGTCATGTCGCATACCTCTGCCACATCCGCCTGCAACCTCCGCGCCCTCCGCCCGGCGGTCGTTCTGGTGGCCTTGACCGCCTGCGTTTCGGTCGCAGTCGCAGCGGATGAGCCGGCCGGAACGGAGTCTGCCGACGCCGCCGAGGCTCGGCAGGTGATCCAGCAAGCGATCGAGCGGGCCGCCCGCCAGCCGGCCCAGGCTCCTGCGGCGAGCGGCCAGGAATCCCGCTCACTTCCCGCGGCCGATCCGGCGGAGCCGGAGGGCCTGCGAACGGCCCGGATCTCAGCCGAGGTAGCCGCACGCCAACTCGAGGCCAAGCGATTGGCCCAGAAATCGCCGGGAGATGCGCTGGCCTTGCTCGACGAGGTTGCTACCGGGCTCGCGTCGCAGCCGCTTGCCGAAGACGCCCGGAGCCAGCTGCTCCGCCGGATCGAACGCACCCGGCTCGACATCGAGGAGGCGACGGGCAAACGACGGGCGGAGCTCGCGCTCGAACGCCGCAACGCCGAGGTCGAGGCCCAGATCGACCGGGAGCGGGCCCAACGAGTCGAAGTCGATCAACGGATCGCGATGCTCGTCGAGGAATACAACACGCTGATCGACCAGCAACGGTTTCCCGAGGCCGAGGCGGTGGCGAAGAAGGCCGGTCAACTGGCGCCCGACAACCCAGTGGTTCGCCAACTGCTCGCCCAGAGCCGCACGATCCGCCGGATCGACACTCAGCGAACCATCGCCGACGGCCACGAGACGGGCTTCCTCGATTCGATGGAGGACGTGGAGCGGTCGGGCCGGCCGATCACCGGACCGATCGAGTTTCCCGATTCGAAGGAGTGGGCCGACCTCACCAAGACTCGGGCGGAGCTGCTCGCCGAAGGCCGCTCGCGGGCCACGGCCGCCGAACTCGAAATCCAGCAGAAGCTCGAGCAGAAGGTGCTGCCATCCTACCGGGATCAGCCCTTGGCGACCGTGCTCGACGCCCTGGCCAAGCAGGCTGGTGTGGCAATCCATCTCGACATGGTCGGACTCGACCAGGAAGCCGTCAGCAGCGACACGGCCGTGACCCTCTCCCTCGACCAGCCGATCTCGCTCAAAAGCGCCCTCAAGCTCCTGCTCGAACCGCTCCACCTCGGCTACGTCGTCCGCGACGAGGTGCTCAAGGTCACGAGCCCACGGCTGGTGAAGGGAGACGTGTACGCCGTCACCTATCCCGTCGCCGACCTCGTAATGCCGATCCCGAATTTCTCATCCGACGGCCTCGGCATCACCGGCGCCCTGCGGGAGGGCTACAACCAGGCTGCCCTGCGGAACTCCCTGGCTGTCCAGGTCGGCCCTCCGCCGGCCGGGGTCGGCCCCGTGGCCCGCGGCGGCGAGGCGGCGATCAACCCGACCTCGCTCGCCCAGGTGCAGTCAGGCGGCGGGCCGGCCATGGGCTCGACGCCCTCGATCCCCTTTGGCCCGCCCTCCGCCGGCGGATCGATTCAGAATTTCCAGCCGCTCATCGACCTGATCCAGAGCACCGTCGCGGCCGACACCTGGGACGTGGTCGGTGGCCAGGGGGCGATCCGGCCCTTCGAGACCAATCTCAGCCTCGTGGTCAGGCAGACGCAGGAGGTGCACGAGGAGATCGCCGACCTGCTCGAACAGCTCCGTCGGCTCCAGGATCTCCAGGTGACGATCGAGGTCCGGTTCATCACGCTCAACGACACGTTCTTCGAGCGGATCGGCGTGGACTTCGACTTCAACATCCAGACCGGCGTCAACGAGCCGCTCAACATGACCGCCGTACCCACCTCCAGCAACGGTTCCGTCTCCCCGGAGGCTCTCGGTCTGATCGCCGCCCAAGGCGGACGCTCCCAGACCATCGGCCTCGACAACACGGGCAACCCCGGCGTGGCCCTGTCGCCTAACCGCACGGGCGTTCAGGGACAACAGGCGGGGTTGAACCAGGTGGGCCGTAACTTCTTCTCGATCCCTTTTCGGCAGAACAGCTTCGGCGCCGCCCAGGTGCCCGCCCTGCCCGGCCTGCCCGACCCGGCCAGCTCGGCCGCCAACTTCGGATTCGCGATCCTTTCCGACATCGAGGCCTACTTCCTGATCCAGGCGGCCCAGGGCAACACCCGGTCGAACGTGATGCAGGCCCCGAAGGTGACGCTCTTCAACGGCCAGCAGGCCTTCGTCTCCGACACGACCCAGCGGCCGTTCGTGACCTCCGTCATCCCGGTCGTCGGTGACTTCTCGGCCGCCCAGCAGCCGGTGATCACCGTGCTCAACGAGGGCACGGCAGTCAACGTCCAGGCCGTGGTCTCGAACGACCGGCGGTTCGTGCGGCTCACGCTCGTGCCCTTCTTCTCCCAGATCGGCCAGGTTCAAGAGTTCCAGTTCGAGGGCTCTCGCTCGACCAAGGCAAAGAGCAGCGACGAGAAGTCGGGCACCGAACTCGACGTGCCCGGCATCGACGGGCTCGCGGGCCTGAGCAACGGCGAGGCGGGGTCGAGCGAGTTTGAGACGCTCACCAACGGCACCACGATCCAGTTGCCGGAATTCATCTTCACGACGGTGACCACCACGGTCAGCGTGCCCGACGGTGGCACGGTGTTACTCGGCGGTATCAAGCGGCTCAACGAGGCTCGCAATGAATTCGGCGTGCCGATCCTGTCGAAGGTGCCCTACATCAATCGGCTATTCAAGAACGTCGGCCTGGGGCGGACGACCCGCAGCATCATGCTGATGGTGACGCCGCGGATCATCATCCAGGAAGAGGAAGAGGAACGGCTGCTGGGAGCCGTCCGCAAGTGAGCCCAAGCCTCGCCCGCTTCGCGCTTGCGGCCGGTTCCGTCCTGGCCGGCCTGGCCGTCGCCGCCGGCGCCTTCGGCGCCCACGGGCTGAAGGCCACGCTCACCGCCTCGGGCCAGGCCGAGAATTGGGAGACGGCCTGCCGCTATGCGATGTACCACGCGTTAGCGTTGGTGGCCGTCGGCCTCCTGGCCGCGATCCGCCCGGCCATTCCGGCAGGCCTCACGGCCGCTGCATGGTGCTTCCTCGTTGGCACGCTGATCTTCAGCGGCTGCCTGGCGGTGCTCGCCCTCACGGGCATCAAGATTCTGGGCGCGGTCGTGCCGATCGGCGGCGTGCTCCTGATCGTCGGCTGGGTGCTCCTCGCCCTCGCCGCAGTTCGCCTGCCGACGTAGCCGCGACACGACTATTGCCGCCCCGAGCCGGTGCTACTCCGGCTGCTCCAGGGATTCCTCGGCGGCTTCGGGCTCCGCGAGTTCTTCCACCACGATCGATTCGGGCGAATCCTGGTCGAGGAATCCGGGGGCGGGATCGATCACCACCCCCTCAGGCCGCTGGACTCGGAGCAGGTCGGGCTGCATCCGCTCGATCCCCGAATACCGGCGTTCGATCGCCTCCCGATCCCGCTGAACCGCCGCCACGCGGGCTTGGGCCCGATACCGTTCGAGCGCGAGCCGATCGGTCCCCTGCACCCGCTCGAGCGAGCGGGAGACCGGCCAGCCGCCGAGTCCATCGGCTTCCTTCCGCGCGCCCGTGGAGAAGTCGGCCTCAGACTCGTCGAGCCGACCGAGTTTGCGGGCGGCCAGGCCCCGAAAATAGAAGGCACGCGGATCGGCGGTGCCGGCCTCGACCGCCTGCGTCAGATCGTCGTAAGCCTGCTGGTAATCGCCGGAAAAAAACGAATGTACGCCGCTGCCGTACATCCGAGCGACGGCCTGATCCTCGGGCACCAGGGGAACCGCCAGCCCGGGCCCCATCCAGGCCAAGCCCAGGGCGATCAAGCTCCACATCGCCGGCCGCGTCCGGCGTCGGTCGCTACCCCGTCGGTCAATCATCGGCGTCACCCCCGGCCCAGTGCTGCTCCCCAGAACCCACCTGCTCTATCGACCGATCGACCGGCAGGTGAACGCCAGGGGGTCGCTCGGGCCGCACGACCGTCATGATCGGACGCGAAACCGCCCGCAAGGTCTACCCCGCCTGGCAACTGCCCCGGGCCGCCGCGTGGCGGCGGAAGGTGGCCTCGTCGAGAAACACCCCGGACCGCATCACCTGCAGCATGATCGGAGTCCGCGGCCAGCCAAAGGCCTCGAGCAGCTGGTCGAACGCGGCGGCGGGACAACAGCCCTTGAGTTCCACCGCCAGCGCCCGGCCGTCGCGTTCCGCGAGCGTTCCATCCACCTGCCATGCCTGCCCGGCGTCGGCCGATGCCCAGAGAATCGCCCCATCCGGCTCGGTGACGAGGCGGGGCAGACGATCGAGGGCGGCCAGGACATCGTCAAACCCAACCGCAAAGGTCGCGACGAGGCCCTCGCGGGGCACCGCCAGAATCGGCCAAAGCCCCCAGGCGTCGGCCTGCTCGCCCGCCACCGTCGCGGCTGGCGGCCGGGGGTGGAGTACCACCTCGAAGCGATAGAGCGGTTCGTGCCCGGCGGTGCTCACCCGTCGCCCTCCGACGAACTGGAAGTCGAACCGAGGCTGGCACGCAGCCAGGCGACATAGGCCGCCGATGCCGCCGCTTCGACGACCAACAGTTCAGGGAGTTCATACGGATGGCCGCGGCTGATCGCCGCCAGGCAGGCATCACGGAACTCGACGGTGGTCTTGCAGCTGCAACGCCACTCGGCGGCAGTCTCGACCGCACCCTGCCAGAGGTAGGTGCTGGCGATCGGTCCATCCACCTGCACGCAGGCCGCGAGCCGCGCCCGCACGAGCCCGTCGGCGCAGGCGACGGCATCCGCCTGGCTGGGGAAGGTGGTGCGGATTTCAAGAATGCCTGGTTCGATCATCGTTGGGACGGCCTGCCATCCGGCATCATGCCGCATCGATGCTGCCGCGGCCAGCCTCAGGGGCTCCGACTCGCACGATCGCCGATTCCCGAGGGCGGGTGCCCAGATCGACGATTTCGAGCGGGCCGTGCGACCGAGGCTCCGCGAGCAGCATTGGCGTCCCACCGCCGAGCCCCAGAACCGGCCCCGTTGCGTTCGGCCCTGCCGGAAGGTGCCCGAAGATGGAAATCTGCCCTGGCACGGCGGACGGAGCCGCCGCAGCCAGCCAGCGGATCGATGCCGGCACCAGGCCGATTGGGTCAGGACCTCCCGCAGTCGCAAACCAGGCAGCGATCTCGATCGGTGCATCGAAACCGGCCTCGTGCTGCGGCGGCTCCCGTCGAACCGCGGCGACCCAGCCATCGACGGCTCGTCGCCAGCCGGTCGCGAGAGCGCTGCGGCCGCTCGCAGCGGAACCCCCGATCAGCTTCGCTATCAGTGGCACCACGCCCCCGAGGTCCGCGGCGGCCAGGGCCGTCATCATCGGCTTGGCCAGTTCCCACTCCCCGGGCATGCTCCGAACCGTGACGGCGAAGGGCACGATCAGGTCAACGACCACGCTTTCCGCCAAGGTGGGCCCGGCATCCTGGCGAAGGGCGTTGCCGCCCTCGGTAAACCGGATCGGGTCGAATTCATGGCCGTGGCTGATCGCATGACGATCGTCGCACCAGGCGGAACCGAGGTGGAAGCCCCGCCAGATCGAGCCACCCGCCCAGGATGCCAGGTCGCCGTCGCGGTCTCCTGCCAGGGCGACCACGTCCACCTCCACACGGGCGCGAATCGTCTCCACGGGCCTGCCGCGACGATCGGCCGCGGGCACCGCGAGCCCCTGTCGAATCCAGCGGCGGAGTGTGGCGATCGGCCGGCGGGCTGCCGCTACCGCCCGCGCCGCGACCCCGAGCCGGGCCTCCCGACCATGACGCCCGCCGTGCCAGGGCTTCACTCGGCCTGCCCACCGCTCGGAGAACAGGACATCGAACGTGTCACCCGCGAGCACGAGCGTCAGTCGTTCCACCGGCCGGTAGCGGCCAGCCGGCCCCCAGCCGGCCCGCACGACGGCGGCCCGTATGCGCTCGAGCCACGCGTTGGCCGAAGCAGGCCCATGGCCGCCGAGCGAGCCGTCGGTGAGCCCCCAGTTGGCCGTGACCACGAGCATCGCATTCCCCCTTGTCGGAACGTCTCAAGCTTCGGCTCGGGGGCACCCGATGCTTGCGGCCATGCGGCCGGAACGGCATCACCACGGCCATCTCTGCGGTGTGCGCAAGACGTGCCGGCTGGTCAGGGCTCGTTGAAGGTCGTCTGGCAGGTTCGTTCGAGGGAGCCCTCGAGTTCACCGCCGGTCACGACGGCGGATGCCTTGCCGACACCGGCCATCGGCAACCGGTAGGTGAGTTCGAAGGCCTGACGACCCCCGGGGGGAATCGACGCGATTGAATCGAAGCTGACGCGGGCGCTGTCCACTCTCACGCGCGAGGGAATCGGATCGCCCACGAGTCGGGCCCCCTCGGGCAGCAGGAGAACGACGTCGAGCCTGCCGCTCGGCTGGGTGCCGCCGTTGGTCACGGTGCAGACGAGCGTGGTGGCATCGCCGGAAGCCACCGGGTCGTCGAGATCGGCCAGCGAGAGCCGCAGTCCGGCCTCCGTCGCGGACCGCAGCCGCGGCCGCGTGGCGGTGGCCATGATTCCCACGCAGGCGTCGTCGGCCAGCATCGAGCCGCCCGCCAACCCCGACAGCACGGCCCGCACGCAGGCCCGGGTCGGCGGCGAGTCTCGAAACGCGCCCGCGGCCGCCTCGGCCCGGAGATTGATCTGACGCTCCTCGGCGCCGCCCGGCGGAATCGCGGGAATGGTCCAGGAGACCTTCGATCCGACCAGCGAATATCCGTCGGAAGCCTCGAGGGGGCTGAGCGCAGGATCCCACGAGAACTCCAGGCTCGAAGGCTGGGATGGCCCTGTGCCCTTGTTACGGATGATGGCGACGTATTTCACCACCTCACCCGACGTCACCTCCGCCGGTCCATTGAGGTCGAGTTCGATCGCCGGAGCGACCTGAGCGGCCGGGGCCAAGGGCACGGCCACCGGCGGCGTGGGAATCGTCGCGGCAGCGGTGGCGGCGGCAGCGGCGGCAGCGGGCGCGGCGAGACCGGCCGGGGGTGAGCGTCCGGCGAACGGCCCGGCACCTGCGGCCGGGGGTGTCACCACACTCGGAGGCATCGGCGGCGCGTTGACCGTCGACGGAGGTGCGGCGGGCGGAGGCACGAAGGACGGGTTTGGCGCCACCTCGACGCAGTGCTGCGCGCCGCCGAGATTCTGATGTGACTGATCGAGGATCGCGACCCGGTGGCACTGCCGCCCCGGTTCGTCGAGCAGGAAGTCGAGCGTCAGTCGCCGGGCGGTGCCGGGCGCGAGATCGACCGTGCCTTTCTGTTCGATCGGGCTCGTCGAGGCCTCGTGGTGGAAGCCCGCATCGAAATAGTCGATCACCCGCAATTGTTGCAGCGGCTTGCCGGAGCGGTTGACCAGTTCCACCTCAAACGGGACGCGATCACCCACCCGACCGACGAGCGGTCCCGTGATCGAGACGAGCACTGGGTCCTCGCTACGGGCAACAGCCACCGTCAGGCAGGCCAGAAACGCGACCGACGACCGCATCAGCATGGCAAACGACTCCCGAGAAGACCCCGTCCGCGGGGCGGGAAAAGGCTACCACGGCGAAGCCCCGGACGGCACGCGGGCTTTTTTCCACGGCGGCGCGCCGCCGCCTCAGGTCGTCTCCGAGCGGTGGCGAACGATGTCGCCCTCGACCATGTAGACGACGTCCTCGGCGATGTTGGTGGCCATGTCGGCGATCCGTTCGATGTGCTTGGAGACCGAATTGATCCGCAGCAGGCTCTCGGCGTTGTCAGGGTCGGCCTTGATGCCCGCCATCACCCGCCGCTGGATCCGCTGCCGGGCATCGTCTACGGCGTCGTCCTCCTCCCGCACCTGCCGGGCCAGCACCGGGTCGCCCCGGACGACCGCGTCGAGGCACTGCTTCACCATCTCCTGGGCCTGCATCGCCATCGACCGAATCTCGGGGGGCAGATCGAAGTCCTGGCCCTTGAGCTGGGCGACCCGCTTGGCGATGTTCTTGGCGAGATCGCCCATTCGCTCCAGGTCGTTGTTGATCTTGAGCACGGCCACCACGAACCGCAGGTCGGCCGCCACGGGCTGGTAGAGCGCGAGGATCTTCAGGCATTCCTCCTCGACCTCGACCTCCATCCGGTCGATCTCCTCGTCGTTGGCCATCACCCGCTGGGCGAGCGGCACGTCGCGGTTGATCAGGGCGGTGATCGCCTTGGAGATCGCCTCCTCGACGAGCGTGCCCACCCGCAGAATCCGTTCCTTGAGGCCTTCGATCTGCCGTTCGATGTGTCGTGTCATGGTGTCGTGGACGGATCGGGATCCCTAGTCAGCCAAACCGCCCGGTGACATACGCTTCGGTTTCGCGGAGCACCGGCTTGGTGAAGATGTCGGTCGTGGCACCGTATTCGATCAGTCGGCCGAGGTACATGAATGCGGTGTAGTCACTCGTGCGGCTGGCCTGCTGCATGTTGTGGGTGACCATCAGGACGGAGTACCGGCCGCGGAGTTCCTGGATCAGGTCCTCGACCTTGCCGGTGGCGATCGGGTCGAGCGCCGAGCAGGGCTCGTCGAGCAGCAGCACCTCAGGCTCCGCGGCGATGGCCCGGGCGATGCAGAGCCGTTGCTGCTGGCCGCCCGAGAGCCCCAGGGCGCTGTCCTGGAGCCGGTCCTTGACCTCATCCCAGAGCGCCGCCCCGCGGAGGCTTATCTCGCAGACCTCGTCGAGCACGCCCCGGTTGCTTTCGCCGTCGATCCGCAGGGCGTAGACAACGTTTTCGTAGATGCTCATCGGAAACGGATTCGGCTTCTGGAACACCATGCCCATCCGCTTCCGGAGGTCGATCACGTCCATCCGCGGATCGTAGATCGAGTCGCCGTTGAGCCGCATGTCGCCCGTGATCCGCACGTTCTGCACGAGGTCGTTGAGCCGGTTGACGCTCCGCAGGAGCGTCGACTTCCCGCAGCCGCTCGGCCCCACGAGTGCCGTCACCTTGCCGTGTGGGATCGGCATCGTAATCCGGTGGAGTGCCTGCTTCCCGCCGTACCAGAGGTTGAAGCGGTCGATCTCGAGCACCGGCTGTTCGGCAGCCACGCTCGGATGCACCTCCGACTCGACCTCGAAGCCCCGAGCCACGGCCAGGAGTCGATCGGCTGGGGGAGCCTCCGCGGGCGCCTTCCCCTGTCGGTTCGGATCGGTCGCCGCCTGCATGGATCGTCTCCGGATATTCGACGTAGAAGCTTCAACTTCGATTGTACACCTGCCGCACCAGCGTAGCGGCCTCAGAAGGTCTGCGCCACATAGCGGCGGCGGAGCCTCGAGCGGAGCCAGATGGCGGCGAGGTTCAGGGCGGCGATGATCGCGACGAGCAGGAAGGTGATCGTGAACACCATCGGCTGAGCCGCCTGGCTGTTGGGACTCTGAAATCCGACGTCGTAGATCAGGTAGGCCAGGTGCATGAACTCACGCTCGGGATGAATGAAGGGAAACGTCCCGTCCACGGGCAGGTCGAGGGCGAGCTTCTTCACGCCCACCAGCATCAGCGGAGCCACCTCCCCGGCACCGCGTGCCATCGCCAGGATCAACCCGGTCATGATCCCGGGCAGGGCCCGCGGCAGCACGATCCGGCGGATCGTCTGCCATTTGCCGGCCCCGCAGGCATACGAACCTTCCCGCATCGAATTGGGAACGGCCGAGAGAGCCTCCTCGGTCGCCACAATCACCACCGGGAGCGTGAGCAATGCCAGCGTCAGTGAAGCCCAGAGCAGGCCGCCGGTGCCAAACACCGGCTGGCTGTCGGCCACCAAGCTCGGCTTGAAAAAGACCTCGTCGATCCCGGCCCCCAGCCCGTAGCAGAAAAAGCCAAGTCCGAAAGCGCCGTAGACGATGCTTGGCACGCCGGCCAGATTGTTGATCGCCACGCGGATCGCAGCGGTGATCGGACCGCTGGAGGCATATTCCCGAAGGTACAGGGCCGCGAGCACACCGAAGGGAGCCACGAGCAGGGCCATGATGAGCGTCATCACGACCGTGCCCCAGATGGCCGGGAAGACGCCACCGGCGCTGTTGGCCTCGCGGGGATCGTCGGAGAGAAACTCGCCCCAACGGGAGCCATAGACGCCAAGCTTCCCGAGCCAGCCAAGCCGGTTCGGCTGCCACGCCCGCACGATCCCGTCGAGGGGAACCGCCGTCGTGCCGCCCGCCGCGGTTTCAAACTCGACCAGCCACCCGGCATTCTCGGCTCGCAAGGCCGCCGTGCGAGCGTCGAGGTCGCGGGTCGCCTCGTCGGCTTCGGCCTGAACCTGCTGCTCACGGGCTGCCGCCGCCGACTCGGCTGCCGACCCTGGCCCGTTCTCGAGCCTGGCCGCCACGACGGCCAGCCGGGCGCCCCGCAATTTCTGCTGGAGCCGTCCCCGATCGACGCGATCGAGCCGCATCCCCTGCCGCCAACGGCGGCGAGCGGCCGGATGCTCGTGATCGTACGCAGCCCAGACGGCCGTCGGCCCCTCGGCCACCACCTGCTCGCCGTGGAGCATCCGCAGGGGAATGCCATGGAGCCGGCCGCCCTCGAGTCGCTCCACCACAGTCGCCCATTCCGGGCGACTCGCCCGGGTGACATCCGATTGGTCGACCCACTCGAAGTGGTTGCCCGTCTCCGCAAACGCCGCCGTCCGCAACAGCAGCCGCTCCGTATGCCCTGGGGAATCGGCGGTATCGGACCGCGCGGGCTCCCGCTCAGCCACTTCGGCGAGGAACCTCCGGCCATCGGCCACCTCGACCAGTTCGAGCGGCACCGGCCAGAAGGTCGCGGCACCGCGGGCCGTGATCAGCGCGAGCAGGCCGCCGATCATCGCGATCGCGACGGCCAGACAGCCGGCCGTCAGCCAGACCCAGGGCTCGCCGTGGGCCGCCAGGGCCGTGTGGCTGCTGCGAAGCCGGCGATGCCGGTGCCGGTCAGAGCTCATGGGCCCGCCTCCGGAATCTCTGCCGCACGATCTCGGCCACGGTGTTGACCACGAACGTCATGGCAAACAACGCCAACGCCGCCAGGAACAGCACGCGGTAGTGGCTACTGCCGCGGGCCGCCTCGGGTAATTCCGTTGCGATCGCCGCGGAGAGCGTCTGAAACCCATTGAACAGGTTCCAGCTGACGAGCGGCGTATTGCCGGCCGCCATCAGCACGATCATCGTCTCGCCCACCGCCCGGCCAAGCCCGATCATGACTGCTGAAAAGAGGCCGCTGGCCGCCGCCGGCACGATCACCCGGACCGCCGTCTGCCAGGGCGTGGCGCCGGCTCCCAGCGAGGCGCTGCGGAGGTGATCGGGCACGCTCGAGAGCGCATCGTCAGCGATCGTGAACACGAGCGGAATGATGGCGAAGCTCATGCCGACGGCCACCACCATCGCGTTTCGTTGCACGTAGGTGCCGAACAGGCCGCCCCGCGTGTCGAGCCGGATCGCGTCACAGAAGGCCGCCGCCGCCAGGGCTAACGTCACAGCCATCACCAGCCCTCCGGCGAACACGAAAAACGACGCGGCGGCCGCCCGTCGCTGGCTCCAGACCGCCCCGGCCTGCCGCAGCCAGGGATTCACGACCCTGCCGACGAACCACACCGTCGCGATCACGGCGGCCGGCAGCATCGCAATCACCCAGCCGCCGAAGCCGCTGCCGTCGCGGCCGTCGAGCCAGCCCCGCACGTCGCCCTGAAAGAGCATGCGCTCGACCAACGGAGCGAGGGCTCCGGCGGCCAGGATCCCGAGCGGCAGGGCGACGAGCGACACGACGGCGAACCGGATCCGGGCCCAGCGGGCCCGGCTGCCGGACGGCAGGAGGAGCCAGAGATGGGCACCGGTCAGCATGACCAATGGCACCACGAAGATGCCCGTGAGCACCGGCATCAACGACCGCTCAAGGAGCGGCGCGAAGATCAGCCCGGCCAGGAATCCGAGCACCACGCTCGGCAGGCTCGCCATCATCTCGATGGCCGGCTTGATCCGGGCCTTCCAGGCGGGATGCATGAATTGGCTCGCGTAAATCGCCGCCAAGAGCGCGATCGGCGTGGCGAAGAGCATCGAGTAGAGCGTCGCCTTCAGCGTGCCGAAGATCAGGGGCACGAGACCGAACTTCGATTCGAACGCTTCGTGGCCCGTCGTCTCCCAGGCATGCACGGGGGCGGGGTAGCTCTCATACCAGACAGGAAACAAGAGCGTGCGGGCCGACACGTCTGGATAGCCCGCATCGACGGACCAGGCGGCCAGCCCGCCGCCCCCTGCCGCGACCAGCCGAGTCTCCCGGGGAGGAATGGCGAGCAACGACGCGCCGGCAGGCATCCGCCCCGTTCCGCCGACGGCCGATTCGGCCTTGGCCTCGACCGTGAGCACCTCGCGGCCGGCTGTGGATTGGAGCAGTCGCACCGCCCCCCCCTCGTCGGCCACGGCGAAGAGCCGCGACCGCGGCGAGGAGGCGATCGCGGTCACGCCCCCCGAGCCTGGAGCGAACTCCCGCGCGGTCACCATCCGCAGCCCATCGTCCGGCACGCCCGCAACGGATTCCTGGCCGGCCGGCGGGCGGGCGGGAAACACGATCGCCACCTGGCCGGCTACGTTCCCCACGGCGAGTCCCGTTCCTCCGAACAACCTGGCCACGGCGGTCACCGGCCCGGAGAGCGTGAAGGACTCCATCAACCGCGGGCTGCGAACGTCGCGGATGGCATACCGCCGGCCTGCTCCATCGGCCGCGATGAGAAAGAGCTGGTCGCCGCGCTCCGAGACCCGGATGAACCGCGGCTGAAATCCTTCCGTGGGCTCGATGGTTCCCCCGGCCGAGGTGACCGTCGTCTTGCCGGTGAGCATGTTCCGCCGCGAACTCGCCGACTCCACCCGAACCCGCCCTGAGGCGTCGACGGCGGCCACGAGGGGACCACCGGCCAGCCGCGTGACGTCGATGTCGACGATCGCGCCGGGTAGCCGCTCGCCTCCTGGCGTGGCCAAGTCGGTCACGAGCGAGACCCGGGCGAACTGGTCGCCGAAGCCGGGCATGATCAGCGTCTCGCCATCGAGCACCGCCTCGCCCGCCGTCGGGGCCGGGCGGTCGGCCGGAAGATCGTTCGCCGCGAGGTAGCTGGCGTCGAATCCGAAGCGTCCGGTCCGAAACGAGCCGTCGGCGAACCCGGCCGCGGCCAGCAGGCCATTGCCGGCGGTCCGAATCACCGTGCAGTTCTCGAGCCCTGCCTCGGCGGCCCTCCGCTCGAGCAGAGGCTGCCCGTCCGCGACGCCGATCACCCGCACCTCTCCGCCGGCATCACCGCCGCCCACGAGCCAGACCAGTTCTCCGGCCTCGTCGCAGCCCATCGCAAGCGGGCGTTCGTCGCCCACCGCCCCGCCACCGACCGGCCGGGCGGCAGCGGGTCGAAACAGGGGCGCGGCGACAACGACCAGGAACACGCCCACAAGGAGCACCGCCGCGATCGTGCCGATGCCGCCGAGCGTGATCAGCGTTCTGGCCAGCGCATCGCCAAACCTTACCCAGGGATGGCCTCTGCGGCGACGGGCGCGGCCGGTGAACGAGCGCTGGGCATGCATGCGGTGGTTCCGCGGTCAGCGTTCCGCGACGCCCGCCTCGGCCAACGCTTGATCTGCCACGGCGGCGGTCACGGGAAGATAGCCGTCCTTCGAGACATCGGCTTGACCCTCTCGGCTGAGCACGTAACGGAGAAACTCCCGCCGCAAGGGATCGAGGTTGGTGCCCGGTCGATGGTTCACGCTCAGGTAGAGGAACCGGGCCAACGGATAGTCGCCCGCGTAGGCGGCTTCAGCCTCCGGGGGCGTGGGGAGGGCGTCGGGCGTGGCCGCCAAGGGCACGGCCCGCACGTTGGCCGTGAGGTAGCCGAGGCCGCTGTAGCCAATGCCGAACCGGTCGCTTGCCACGGCCTGGACCACGGCCGAACTCCCCGGCTGCTCCTTGACCGTGGGCTTGAAGTCGCCCTTGAAGAGCGCGAATTCCTTGAAGTAGCCATAGGTGCCGCTGGTGGCGTTCCGGCCGTAGAGGCTGATGGGCTTCGTCTTCCACTCGCCCTCCAGTCCGAGGTCGCCCCAGGTACGGATGTCGGCGACGGCCCCACCCGTCCGGTTCTTCGAGAAGATCGCGTCGACCTGTTCGAGCGACAGCGACTCGAGCGGGTTGTCCTTATGAACGAAGACCACGAGCATATCGATGGCCACCGGAACGACGGTGGGCGGATAGCCGTGACGCGACTTGAACGCGTCGACTTCGGATGGCTTCCAGTCGCGGCTCATGGGGCCGAAGGTGCAGGTGCCCTCGGCCAGAGCGGGTGGTGCCGAGGCCGAGCCTTTCCCCTCGATACCCTCGCGAACGCTGGGGTAGTACTTCTTAAATCCTTCAGCCCAGAGCGCCACGAGATTGTTCATCGTGTCGGAGCCTACGCACTTGAGCGACCCGGCGACTTCTCCGGCTGCCTTTCGGTAGGCAGGCAGATCGGCCACGGCACCGTCCTCCGCCAAGGCCGCTTCCAAGCCGCACATGGCCACCCCCGCCGCCGCCAGCCCCACCCAAGCGGCCACGCCACGGCCCCACGGGGCCAACGACCGCAGCCGGCGGGGAACAATCCCCAAGCCTCCCAGCAGGCACGGCATGGACAGACTCCGGATGAGCGAACTCGGCAACCGATCAGACCCGGCCGCCCGGCCGGGCATTGGGCAAGGCCTGCATTGTGCCGGTGGAAACCGCCGGTTCCCAGGTGTGGCGGAAACTACCCGCGAATCATGAGGATTTCGTGAGGAGCCGGCCGAGGCGGGGCCGTGTCGAGGGGCAATCCTCGCGAAACAGTCCGGCGAACCAGCGGTCCAAAGTCAAATCCCTGCAAGGAGTTACGATCCCGCAAGCCGCAGCCCGGCCGAGGGTGTGATACAATCGAGGCTCCGACGTGCGGCAGCGTGCGTCGGCCTATGACCCAGCACTATTCTCGTTTTTCAGAGACCGGCGGATTCGCTCGAGTGACTTCGGTCCTCGAGTCGAGTGGGCCTGTCGTGCTGCCAGCCCTTCTGCTCTGCGACTTCGGGCACCTCGCCCGCGAGGTTGAGCGGCTCGAGCAGGCCGGGGCCGCGGCCCTCCATCTGGACGTGATGGACGGCCGATTCGTGCCGCAACTGACCTACGGCCAGGTCGTGGTCGAAGCGGTCCGCAGGGCCGCCAGCGTGCCGCTCGAAGTCCACCTGATGGTCGAGCAGCCGGAGTTGACCGCCACCGACTATGCCCGGCTCGGCGCCGATGTGGTGACTGTGCATGTGGAGGCAGTGGCCGACCCCGTCTCCACGCTCGCGGCGATCCGTGACCTCGGTTCCCGGGCTCATCTGGCCATCAGCCCCGGCACGCCGGTGGACGTGCTCGAACCGCTCCTCGACTCGTGCGACGGAGTGCTCGTGATGAGTGTCGAGCCGGGATTCGGCGGGCAGTCGTTCGAGCCCGTGGCCCTGGAAAAGCTTGCCCGTCTCGCAACGGTCCGTCGCGAACGGGGCCTCGGATTCCGCCTCGGCGTCGATGGCGGAATCTCGACCAAAACCATCGGGCCCGTGGCGGCAGCCGGTGCGGAACTGATCGTGGCGGGCAGCGCCGTGATCCGATCCGCCGACTACGCCCGCGCCATCACCGAATTGGAATCCATCGCGCGGGCGGCCGCCTGAGCCGCTCGCCGCTGACCCGGGAGACAAATGCCCCCCTCATGCCCGACCATCTGATCGTGATTCGCTCGGCCGCGACCGACTACGAGCGGCAGGGCCGCGTGCGTGGTTCCCTCGACCTGCCACCGTGCGCTGAAGGCCTGGCCGAGGTCACGGCCGTGGCTGAGCGTCTGGCGACCGAGCCGCCCGACGCGATCTATACCTCTCCCACCGCCTGTGGCATCCAGACGGGCCGCATCCTCGGCAACCGATGCGGTATCCAGCCGAAGCCGATCGAACTGTTGGAGAACCTCGACCTCGGTCTGTGGCAAGGCAAACTCGTCTCCGAGATTCGCCAATTCCAGCCAAGGCTCTACCGCCAGTGGCAGGACGATCCATGGAGCGTAGCACCGCCGGAAGGCGAGCTCCTCGAGGACGCCCGCAGCCGCGTGGACGAGGCGCTCGAGAAGCTCTTCAAGCGGCATCCGAGCGGTCGGATCGCCGTGGTGGTGCCGTCGCCGCTCGATGCGATTGTCCGCTGGCTCGTGTCGGCCGCCCCGTTGGGGGATCTCTGGCAGCCGAATCCAGCCGATCACTCCCTCGCGGTGCTGCCCGTGGCTGCCCAGTGGATCGGCGGCGAGCGGCTGCCTCCCGCGGCCGCGACGACCGCCCCGCTCGGCCATCAAGCCCCGGCGGCGGCCGGCTGAACGCCGCCGATTCCGGCGCTGCCCCGGAACCGGCACGCCGCTTACACTTGTGACCGCCGGCGGCGGTTGCGATTGTCGCCTGGCCGCCTCGCATCCCGTCCTCCCGGTCGATCATGGAAAGCCGCCGCTCGACGACTGCCGCCGGTGCCGAAGCCTCCGCCGCGAGCCGAATCCAGCCTCTGGCGGGTGGCCAGGGGATTTCGTTCAACGCTGCGACTCAGCGGCCGGCGGTCCGGGGCCCGCGGGCCAAGCGCGGGGTGCCCGAAGGGCTCTGGCTCAAGTGCGGCGGCTGCGGGGCCACGATCTACCGCAAGGAAGCCGAGGAACTGCTCAATGTCTGCCCACAATGCGGCTTTCATTGGTATGTCTCTGCAGCCCAACGGATCGAGCAACTGCTCGATACGGGCACCTTCGAGGAGTGGGACGCCACGCTGCGACCCACCGACCCACTCGGCTTCAAGGACAAGAAGCCCTACGCCGAACGGATCGTCGCCGAACAGCGAAGGACCGGCCTCTCCGACGCCGCCCTGACCGGCACGGGCATGATCCGGGCCCGCCGGGTCGCGATCGGCGTGACCGACTCGGCCTTCATCATGGGCAGCATGGGGAGCGTCGTCGGCGAACGGCTGGCGCGGCTGGTGGAGCGGGCCACCGCCGGCAAACTGCCGCTCATCATCATCAGCGCATCCGGCGGTGGAGCCCGGATGCACGAGGGCATCCTCTCGCTGATGCAGATGGCGAAGGTTTCGGCCGCCCTGGCCCGCTACTCCGCGGCCGGAGGCCTCTTCATCTCGGTGCTCACCAATCCCACCATGGGGGGCGTGGCGGCGAGTTTCGCCTCGCTCGGCG
>CAYVNX010000035.1:0-2394 GCA_964453165.1 uncultured Candidatus Kuenenia sp.
GGGCTAGATCTTCGCCCGCGCCGCGACTCGTGCCGACCTCGAGCCGGCGGAGCATCCGCTCGAGGGACCGCCTCAGGCCGCCTTTTGCATCGCCTCGAGCGACCGTCCTAGCCGACGTCTCCCCTTGGCGCCGCCGTTCGACTCGATCACGGTGGGTTCGGCCGAGGCCGCCAGCCGTTCGCGGAGCGACTCGGCGAGCGAAGCACCGAAGTCTTCGTCGCGGCTGCGGGTGCCCACGTCTTCGATGGCGTCGGCAAAGCCGAGCACGACGGCCTGCCGCACGCCCTCTCGGACCCAGTGGAAAAAGCTCATCGTCGTCCCTCCCTGGACGGGCTGACCTGAATCGGCCGCCCTAGAGAGATATCGGCCGGCCAGGCAGGCGCCTGCACGCGAACCGGCTCGGGTCCGAGGCCGGAACCTGGGCAGGCTATGCCGGGCGGAATTCGGCCCGGCGGACGCAGACGAGACAGACGTCGTCGCTGCCTGGAGCGCCGGCCGTGTGCCGGTCGATGTCGGCGAGAACCCGCTTGCCGAGCGACACGGCCGATTCGATCGGCTGTCCGAGTTCGGCTTCCAGCCGATCGATGCCGTAGCAGCGCCCCTCGTGGTCCATCGCCTCGGTGACGCCATCGGTGCAGAGGAGGAACGCCTCGCCCGGGGCCAGTTCGATCGTGCGTGAGCGATACGCATGGCCAGCCTGCATGCCCAACGGCAGGCCCCCCAGATCACACGACACCGCCCGCACCTGACCGTCCGCGGTTCGGACGAACACCGGCAGGTGCCCGGCGTTGCATATCGTGACTTCATGGCTGGTGGGGTCAAGGACCGCTACGACGAGCGTGGCGAACCGGTCGTCCCAGCCACCGCGGAGAAAGCTCTCGTTGATCCGAGAGACTGCCAGCGCGAGATCGGGCTCGCTCGCCAGGCAGTACCGGACGTCGGCCGAGAGGGCGGCCATCAACAGTGCCGCGGCGACGCCTTTGCCGGATACATCGGCCAGAACCACGGCCAGCCGGTCGCCGCCGAGCGGCACATAGGCGAAGAAATCCCCCCCCACGTGGCGCGCCGCCTCATAGTAGTCGAAGATCTCGTAGCCTGGGACGTCCGGGGGACGGCTCGGCAGCAGGCCCTGCTGCACCCGATGGGCGATCTCGAGATCCCGGTTGAGTTGTTCGCGTTCCACATCCTCGTCGTGGGTCAGGGCCCGTTCGATCGCCTGGGCGACCTGGCCGGCCACGCCGGCCAGGACCTCGAGGTCGTCGTTGTCGAAACCGGCCCGCAGATCCCGGGAATCGAGTTGGATCACACCGAGCAGCCGACCATCGCCGCGGCTTACGGGCACACAGATCACAGAGCGAATCCGGCCTACGAGCACGCTCTCATTGGCCCGGAACCGCGTGTCGCTCGAGGCGTCTGCCGAGAGGATCGCCTGGCCGGATGTGGCCACCCGGTCGATCAAGGTACGGCTGAGACGAACCGGACCATCGTCGGCATCCTTGAGCCGGCGGGCTCGCAGCGTCATCCGCCCCGTCGACGGCTGCACGAGCAGCACGAAGCCCCGGTCGGCCTGGGGGAACGCCTCCAACAGCCCGTCGAGCAGTCGGGGAAGAACTTCGCCGAGCGAGATTGATGCGCCGATCGAGCGGCTGATGCCCAGCACTGCCCGGAGCGTGGCCTCGGCGTGTTTTCCCAGTGCTCCGGCGGCTGCGGGCCGTGGCAGGGCGAGTTCGGACACGATCATCGCGTCGGACTCACTGGCGAAGGCAGGCTCGTCGTCGTCGAATCCCGTGTCGAGGACACATCCGGCCGCCGACTGGCCGGTCGCCGCCGTCTCATCGGCGAACACGAGTCGCTGGCCACAGATGCCGATCTCGTCACCGGGCAGCAGCCTGCGACTGCCGGCGAGCGGCGATCCGTTGACCAGGGTGCCGTTGCGGCTGCGGAGATCTTCGATCGTTACGCCGTCGGGAGACACGACGAGTGCGGCATGTTGACGGCTGACCGGCGGCAGGTCGAGCACGAGGTCGCAATCGGGGTGGCGGCCGATGAGTAGCCGCCCCGGCTCGAGCACGAGCCGTTCGGCGTGACGTGGGCCGGACAGGAATTCGAGCGTGGGCACGGCGGCTGACGACCAAGGACGTGGGGTCGGCACGAGCTGAGCAGAATACCTCGTATTCCCCGCCGGAATTGCCGGACGAGAAGACGTTATGTAGGCTCTTGGTACTGGCGACGCCCTCTGGGTATCCCCCATTGGGGAATGGTGTAACGGTAGCACGACTGGCTCTGAACCAGTTAGTCCAGGTTCGAATCCTGGTTCCCCAGTCTTTACGGCGGGCTCGGGCATCCTGCCCTCCCCGCCTGGGGTCGAGATAGCCGGCATCCTGCCGGCAGTTC
>CAYVNX010000035.1:2494-25387 GCA_964453165.1 uncultured Candidatus Kuenenia sp.
TCCCCGCCTGGGGTCGAGATAGCCGGCATCCTGCCTTCCCCGCCGGCGTTCCGCCGGCCTTGGACTGGTGGGACGAGGCTGCTTTTCGCGACCTTGCCGGGGCTCGGGCATACTACGGCCCAATGGAAGGCCCCCGACATCGCGTCCTCCTGGTCGACGACCAGGCCCTGATCGGCAAGATCGTCGAGCGGTATGTCGCATCGGCGGCCGACATCCTGCTGGAGTTTCGCCGAAGTGGAGCGGCGGCGCTCGAGGCTGCAGTCGAGTTCCGGCCCACCGTGATCCTCCAGGATCTCGTGATGCCCGACGTCGATGGTCTGGAAATGGTCGGCCGTTTCCGCGAGCTCTCGGCCACAGCCCACGTGCCGGTGGTGGTGCTGTCGTCGCTCGACGAGCCCGCCACGAAGGCGCGGCTGTTCGCGGGCGGGGCGGCCGACTACCTCGTCAAGCCGCCCGAGGAGGTGGAACTAATCGCCCGAATCCAGGTCCACTCGGAGGCGTACCACCGCCTCGTGGAGCGGAACGAGGCCTTTGCGGCCCTGGAGCAGTCGCTCGTCGATCTGAGCCACGAACGGGAGAAGTCGGAGCGGTTGCTGCGGGCGATTCTGCCGGGCCCGATTGCCGAGCGGCTCAAGGAAGGGTCGGGTACGATCGCCGAAGCATTTCCAGCCGTGAGCGTCTTGTTCGCAGACCTGGCCGGTTTCACAGTCTTTGCGCGGGACGCCGATCCCCGGGGCATCGTGGAACTCCTCGACGAGGTGTTCTCGGCCTTCGATCACCTGGCGGTCCAGACGGGTGTGGAGAAGATCAAGACGATCGGCGATGCCTACATGGCGGTGGCGGGTGTGCCTGAGCCCCGGGCTGACCATGCCGACGCCATCGCGACACTGGCTCTCGCGATGGAGGCGGCCTTCGGGCGGATGGCCCGGGAGCGGGGGATTCAACTCGGCCTGAGAATCGGGATTCATTCAGGCCCGGTGGTGGCCGGAGTGATCGGTCATCAGAAGTTCAGCTATGACCTCTGGGGCGACACGGTGAACGTGGCCAGCCGGCTGGAATCGCACGGGCTACCCGGCCGCGTTCATGTCTCCGCGCAGACCAGAACCCTTTTGGGCGACCGCTACCGGTTCGAGGATCGCGGCACCGTGGAACTCAAGGGGAAGGGGCCCGTCAGCACCTACTTTCTGCTGGGGCCGGCCTGATCGCCGATGCGGTCGTTCACCGCCAGGCCTTCAGCCAGCCACGGCGCCAAAACACCATGATCATCGCTGCGGTCGAGGCGACCATCATGCCCGCCGCCACCAGCGCCCCGAAGCGGTAGCCGAGCAGCGGCAGGTTCCAAGGTGAGTCTCGGTCGAAGTTCATCCCGTACCAACCCGTGATGAAGGTCAGCGGCATGAACACGGTGGCGATCACCGTGAGCAGTTTCATCACGTCGTTCATGCGATTGGAGAGGCTTGCCAGGTAGATGTCACGAAGATCGCTGCCGATCTCACGATAACTCTCCATGATGTCGAGCAATTCCATTGTGTGGTCATAGGAATCCCGGAACTGCACCCGGGCCTCTTCGGTGACGAAGGCCGTCGCTTCCCTCCCGAGGGCATGGAGCACGTCGCGGGTCGGCCAGAGCGCCCGGCGGAGGGTCATCAGGTCATGCCGCACGTCGTGGATTCGGGCGAGCAGAGCCGGTTCGGGCCGGTAGATGGCCTCGTCTTCCAGTACCTCGAGGCGATCCCCGAATTGTTCGAGTACCGGAAAGAATCCGTCGATCACCGCGTCGATGAGCAGAGCACACAGGTGGTCTGCTCCATGCCGGCCAAGGAGGGTCCGACCCTCGCGAATCCGTCGCCGCACGCTTTCGAGAATCTGATCAGAGGCAGCGCCGTGGGCGGGCCGATCATGGAACGTCAGGACGTGCCGCTCGCCGAGAAAGATGCCGAGCGGATCGGTGACGGGCGTCTCACCGTCCATCCTCGGCATGCGGACGGCGACCAGGAGTTCTTGGCCGAATGCCTCCACCTTTGGCCGCTCGTCGGGCGTGACGGCATCCTCCAGCGCGAGTGGCGGAATGGCGAAGGCATCTCCCACGAAACGAATCGTGGTGAGGTCGTCGACCCCCTCCACATCAATCCAGACGACGGGCCACCGCTCGCGTGCCGCTTCGATCTGGCCGATCGTCGAGATCGTCGTCTCCGCGATCTCGTGGCCGTCGCAGCCGATCAACCGGACGATGGCGGACCGCTCACCCTCGGATCGGTGGGCCGCTGCGGCGATTGCTCCGGCGAGGTCGTGGGGGCGGGAGCGGCGGCGACGCTTGCGGCGAGACATTCGACAATCCGTGGGACGCGTGAAGCGATGTCGACGGCAACGGGGGCGGTAGCCCCGGGGTCCGAGAGTGTATGCTCCCGCTCATGTTTCGCGACACCAGTTCGCCGGTCGGTGAGGCGCTGGCCTGGGCCTCACGGCTGATGGCTGTGGGGTGCGTCATGTTTCTACCGACGGTGGCTGGGGGGTGGGCCGACGCCCGCCTGGGCACGTCCTGGCTGGCGCCGGTCGGGCTCGTGCTCGGGTTTGGACTCGGGCTCACCTGGCTCGTAAGGCTGGCCGCTGCTGGAAGAAGAGCATGATTCGAACCGGGATCTCGACGGCCGCCGGTGTGGCGGTGTTGCTTGGCGTTCTGGCTGCCGGTGTGGCCGTGGCCGTCGCTGTTCTCGGCGCGGATGCCGCTCAGCTTCGAGCGATCGCCTTTGCCGCCGGCATGGCGGGGCTGGCGGCCGTGGCAGGCTGGTGCATGGGACGCTGGGGCCGCGGACGAGCCGCCGGCCTCGCCGTGGCGGGGGGGCTGGCGGCGACCCTGGTCCGGCTGTTGCCAGTGCTCGTCGCACTCGGTTGGATCCTGACCCACAGGGAGGGGGTGGGGGCAGGGCGGGCCGACATGCTGCTCGTGGTTTTTTACCTGGTGCTGCTTGCCACGGACGTTCTTCTGAACATGATGGGGGGGCACGAACCGCCGCTCGACCGCCGCGGAACGACTTCGAATTGACGGCAGCGGGCCGCGTGGACAACACTCACCGGCCTCCCGCCTGTTTGACTCCCTGAATTCCGGCCGAGATGTCTGACCACAACCCGATCTACCACCTCAAAGACGCCTATTACTTCGAGGTGCCTAAGCCGCTCTGGCGGCAGGGCTGGAAATCGCTCGACGACGTGCCCGCGTTTCTCCGGGCTCCGTTCGAGGTCGAAGGGGCGACGATGCCGAGCGTCGCTGAGTTCAACGCGGCGATGGACGGGAAGATCCTGATCCCACAACCATTCGGCACGCTCGACAGCCTGTACGAGAAGAAGTCAGGCTTCTGCATCTCGAAGTACATGATCCTCGAGCTGCTCGTCGGCCTCGTGTTGCTGCTGGTGTTCACAAGGCTTGCCAAGCAACTCTCGAGCGGCGGGCCGCCCCGGGGCTGGTTCGCCAATCTGTTCGAGACCTTCGTGCTGTTCATCCGGGACCAGATTGCCCGGCCCGCGATCGACTCCCACGAACATGACCACGGCCATGGTCACGATCACGAGGGCCACGGCCACGGGGAGCATGGTCAGGCCGGTCACGGGCATGGCGGGCACGCTGCCGTCGCCACCGTTCACGAAGGCGATCGATTCGTGCCCCTGCTCCTCACGCTCTTCTTCTTCGTGCTCGGCTGCAATCTGCTGGGCATGGTGCCGTGGGCCGGCTCCCCGACGGCCTCGTTTTCCGTAACCCTGGCCCTGGCCGGGGTCACGCTCGCGACGGTCGTAATCGCCGGCATGATGAAGTTCGGCCCGGTCGGCTTCTTCGTCAACCAGGTGCCGAGCATGGACTTGCCGCTCCCGCTGGCGATCGTGCTCAAGCCGATGATCTTTGCGATCGAGGTGCTTGGATTGTTGATCAAGCACCTGATCCTGGCCGTCCGTCTCTTGGCCAACATGGTCGCTGGCCACCTGGTTCTGCTCGGAATCATGGGGCTGATCACCGCGGCCGCGAGTTACTCGATGGGCATGTGGGCGACGGTGACCGGTATCAGCGTGGTCAGCAGCGCCCTGTTCAGCGTGCTGGAACTGTTCGTCGCCTTCCTCCAGGCCTACATTTTCACCTTTCTTTCAGCCCTCTTCATTGGCGCGTCCGTTCACCAACATTAGGCTTGTCGCCGCGGTGGCTCGGCCGCTTCACAGACAACTGGTTTCCGTTTTCCAATTTCCCGGACAGCCGTCCGATTCCTCGTTTTCCCAGGAGCTTCTTCTCGCATGATTCGCTCGCTCTATTCCGTTCGTTCGCTGTCCGTCGTCGCCGCCGTGGCGCTCACCGTGCTCTGCTCGGGCGTTGCTTCGGCCCAAGAAGCTGCCGAGGCTGGTCATTCGCTGATCAACTTCACCAGCGCCTTCGCTGTTGGCCTGGTCGTGATCGGAGCGGCCTTCGGCATCAGCCGTCTCGCCTCGGCTGCCTACGAAAGCATGGCTCGGCAGCCGGAAGCGGCGGGCACGATCAACACCGCCATGATCATCGCGGCGGCGCTCATCGAAGGCTTCACCTTCTACGCGCTCTTCATCTGCTCCTCGAAGTGAGGTCGAGGCTGCCCGTCGCGGCCCAGGCCACTCTGACCGGGCGGGGTGGGAGGAAGCTCCCGCCCTGCTCGGACGATGGCGACGATTCTTTTTCCAATCCGCTGGTGCGGCTGAAATCCATGAAGTCTTCAATGTTTCTCCTCGGTGGCTGTGCCATCGCTCGGCTGACGGTCGTCGCCGCGGCCCTTGTGCTCTCGGGCGGTCCCGTGTCGGTCGCCGCTGACGCAGTGGCGGAAGCCGAAGGCCATGCCGCTGCGGCCCACCACGATGATCATGGGGGGCATGGCCACGGTCCCGAGATCGGCCACAACCTGCCGGCCGGAGTCGCCGCCAAGGATTTCGAGAGCCCGGCCTGGTTTCAGACCGATCTCGCGCTCTGGTCGTTTGCGGTGTTCGTGCTGCTGATGCTGCTCCTGACCAAGTTCGCCTGGAAGCCGATCATGGACGGGTTGGAGAAGCGGGAGCACGGGATCGCCGACACGATCGCAGCAACCCAGCGGGCCCACGACGAGGCCAAGCAAATGCTCGTTTCGTATGAGCGGCGGCTCGCCGAGGCTTCCGACGAGGTTCGGAGCCTGCTGGAGGAAGCCCGGCGAGACGCCGAGGCCACCAAGCAGGCGATCGTGACCGAGGCCCGCAAGGCTGCCGATGACGAGCAGGCTCGGGCCAAGCGGGAGATTGGCCTCGCCACCGACGACGCTCTCTCCAAGATCGCTGAGCGGGCCGGCGAGTTGGCTGTCGACGTCGCGGGCAAGTTTCTCCGGCAGAAGCTCTCGGCCGACGACCAGCAGCAACTCATCCGCGACTCGGTCGCTTCGGTCCGTTCCACTCCCAGCGTCAACTGAAAGTCGTTCGCCTCGCCCATGGCTGCCGCCTCCGCCGACCGTTCCCCAGCCGTCGATATCGCCGTCGAGCGCGTGGCCAGGGTCTATGCCCAGGCCATCCTGGAGGCTGCCGACAAGAAGAACTGTCGGGCCGAAGTGATCGAGCAACTCGAGGCGTTCGTGCGGGATGTGCTGCCGAAGGTGCCGCGGGCCGTGGAGATCTTCGATTCGCCCAAGGTGCCGGTGGAGCAGAAGCAGGCGATCATCGACCGGATCGCGTCCGGCCGATTCCATCCAACCGCGGTGCATGCGTTGCACGTGCTCGCCCGGCACGGACGGCTGGGGATCGTCCCGCAGGTGACGGCCGCGGCTCGGTTGCTGGCGGACGAACTGGCGGGGCTTCAGCGTGCCTTGTTGACGACCGCATCGCCGTTGTCGGAGGAGCAGCAGCGGCATCTCGTCGGCGAGGTCGAGCAGGCCCTGGCCGTGCGGCTCGCGCCGGCCTTCGCCGTCGACCCCGAGTTGATCGGCGGGCTCGTCGTCAAGATCGGTGACACCGTCTACGACAAATCCATCGCGACCGGGCTGTCCAAGCTCGGCGGCAATCTGCACAGGAGGACCATTCATGAAATTCAATACGGACGAGATCGCCTCACTGCTTCGTGAGGAGATCGATCGCTACGAGTCGGGGATCGACGTTCGCGAGGTCGGGCGGGTGCTCGAGGTGGGCGACGGCATTGCTCGCGTCTGGGGCCTGTCGGGCGTCATGGCCGGGGAAATGGTCGAATTTCCAAGTGGCGTGACGGGCCTGGCGTTCAATCTCGAGGAGAACTCCGTCGGTGTGATCATCCTTGGTGATTACCTCAAGGTCACCGAGGGCGACGAGGTGAAGAGCACCGGCCGCTTGCTCTCAGTTCCCGTGGGCGATGCCGTGATCGGCCGCGTGCTCGATCCGTTGGGCAATCCGCTCGACGGCAAGGGGCCGGTTGTGACCGAACTCCGGCGGCCCGTCGAGACGCTCGCGCCGGGCGTGGCCGACCGACAGCCGGTGCGGGAGCCGCTTCAGACGGGCATCAAGGCGGTTGACGCGATGACCCCGATCGGACGGGGGCAGCGAGAGCTGATCATCGGCGACCGCAAGACGGGGAAGACCGCGATCGGCATCGATGCGATCATCAATCAGAAGAACACCGGTGTGAAGTGCTTCTATGTCGCGGTCGGGCAGAAAGACTCGTCCGTGGCCGTGGCGATCGACGTCCTCCGCAAGTACGGTGCGATGGACTACACCACCGTGATCGTGTCCGGAGCCTCCACGGCCGCACCGCTCCAATACATCGCTCCCTACTCGGGCACCGCGATGGCGGAGCACTTCATGTACAACGGTCAGCATGCCCTGATCGTGTACGACGATCTGTCGAAGCAGGCGGCCGCGTATCGACAACTCTCGCTCCTGATGCGGCGGCCCCCGGGCCGCGAAGCATTTCCGGGGGACGTGTTCTACGCCCATAGCCGCCTGCTGGAGCGGTCGGCGAAGCTCTCGGCGGAGAAGGGGGGCGGTTCCCTCACGTCGCTGCCGATCATCGAGACGCTCGAGGGTGAGGTGTCGGCCTACATTCCGACCAACGTGATTTCCATCACCGACGGTCAGATCTATCTCCAGCCCGATCTCTTTTTCGCCGGCCAGCGGCCGGCCATGAACGTCGGTATCTCGGTCTCGCGCGTGGGCGGAGCAGCTCAGACCAAAGCGATGAAGAAGGTGGCCGGTGGTCTTCGGCTCGACCTGGCCAGCTTCCGTGAACTCGAGGCGTTCGCCCAGCTCGGCACCGACCTGGATGCAGCCACCCAGCAGCGGCTCGACCGCGGCTATCGGATGGTCGAGCTGCTCAAGCAGGGTCAATACGCCCCGATGGACGTCGTCGACCAGGTGCTTTCCATCTACGCCGGCACCCGCGGCCACCTGGACGAGGTGCCCCGCGAGAAGGTCGCGGAGTGGGAGAGGGGTTTTCTCACGTTTGTGCGAGACCAGGTTCCGGAACTCCGCAATCGGATTGTCGAGACCAACGAACTCGACGCCGAGAGCGAGCGAAAGCTGGAGGCGGCGATCGCCGAGTTCAAGCGGCAGCAGGCGGCTCAGTCTGCCAAGCAGGGCCGGGAGCCGGTAGCAGCAGGCCGGTGATGCGGCGGATTCGGAAGGCAAAACACGACTCGGACACGTAGGAAGCAGCGGCGATGGCAAAGGCACGGGCACTCGATCGACGGCGGAAATCTGTGCGGAACATCCGCAAGATCACCCGCACCATGGAGTTGATCGCCACCGCCCGGTTCAAGAAGGCGATGGATCGGTCGGTCGCCGCTCGCGACTACACCAAGCACCTCGCCAACATTCTGGAGAACATCGCGGCGGTCGGGGCCGAAGTCGCCCATCCGCTGCTCGAAATCCGGCCGACGAAGCGGACGGCCGTGCTCGTGTTGACCGGAAATCGTGGCCTGTGCGGCGGCTACAACGGCAACGTGGTGCGGCAGGCCGTGGCCTTGCTTGGGCAGTGGAAGAGCGAGCAGGTTGGGACGAACGTCGCGGTCTCGGGGAAGCGAGGAATTACGGCCCTCCGGTTTCGCGGCGTCGAGATGGCCGAGCGGTACACGACGTTCGAGGACAAGCCCGAGTTTGCCGCGGTCGCGCCGATCGGCCGGGCCTATCTCGAAGCCTACGCTGCTGGCGAGATCGACCGCCTCGACGTGGTCTACACGAAGTTTCACGGGATCGCGAAGCAGGAGGCGGTCTCCGAGATGCTGCTGCCCCTGGCTCCGCCTCAGGCATCGGGGGAGCGACCCGCCAAGCTGGCCTCCGACGAATACGAGTTTCTCCCGTCGGCGAGGAGCATTCTGGAAGAGATTCTCCCGGCCAGTTTCATGTCGCGGCTGTTCAAGTGCTTCCTCGACGCGGCCGTGAGCGAGCAGGTTGCGCGAATGGTGGCGATGAAGGCCGCCACCGAGAACGCCGGCGGCCTGATCAAGAATCTCTCGCGACAGTACAACCGGGCCCGGCAGTCGCAGATTACCGGCGAAATCATGGAGATTCTGGGCGGAGTGGAGGCCCTCAAACAGTAGATAATCCAGACGAAGAGAGGGATCGCACAGATCCGTCGTTGCTGCGGGCCCTCGGCCGCAGCACGCCGTCACCAGGGCGGGATGGATTGTCCGATTCGCCGGCAGCCGGATTGAGTTTCCCCGATAACAAGTCATCAGTCAGTCAGCTACGTAGGAGTTCGCAGAGACATCATGGCAACCGCAACCAGCAACGGCCGCATCACCCAGGTCATCGGTTCGACTTTCGACGTCGAGTTTCCCGAAGACGCCATCCCAGCGATCTACAACGCGGTGCGGATCGACAGCAACCGGAAGGGAGTCGAACTGCACCTCGTCGGCGAGGTCCAACAGCACCTCGGGGGCGGAAAGGTGCGGTGCGTCGCCCTTGGTTCGACCGACGGCCTGATTCGTGGCGAGGAGGTGGTCGATACGGGAGCGCCCGTTTCGGTGCCGGTTGGCCCGGCCACGCTTGGCCGCGTCTTCAACCTGCTCGGTGAGCCGATCGACAACCGAGGCCCGGTCGAGACCGACGAGCGTTGGCCGATCCACCGTGATCCTCCGCCCGTGTCCGAACTCTCCACCAAGACGGAGCTCTTCGAGACCGGCATCAAGGTGATCGACCTTCTGACGCCGTTCGTTCGCGGTGGTAAGGCTGGTCTGTTCGGCGGTGCCGGCCTCGGCAAGACCGTGATCCTGACGGAACTGATCGCTCGTATCGCCAGCGCCCACGGTGGCTACTCCGTGTTTGCCGGCGTGGGCGAGCGAACCCGGGAAGGGACCGACCTCTGGCTCGAAATGCAGGAGGCGAAGATTGGCGACACTGGCCGAAGCGTGATCGAACAGACCTGCATGGTGTTCGGCCAGATGAACGAGCCGCCGGGAGCCCGACTCCGGGTCGCGCTCTCGGCCCTGACCATGGCCGAGTATTTCCGCGATACGACCGGGGCCGACACACTCCTGTTCGTCGACAATATTTTCCGCTTCTCGCAGGCGGGCAGCGAGGTGAGTGCCCTGCTCGGCCGCATGCCGAGCGCCGTGGGCTACCAGCCGACGCTCGCCACGGAGATGGGCGCTCTGCAGGAGCGAATCACCTCGACCGCCAAGGGCGCGATCACGTCGGTGCAGGCGGTCTACGTGCCTGCCGACGACCCGACCGACCCCGCGCCGGCCACGGCTTTCGGCAACCTCGACGCCTTCCTCTATCTGGAGCGATCGATTTCGGAGAAGGGCATCTATCCCGCCGTCGATCCGCTCGCCTCGTCGAGCCGGATTCTCGATCCCCAGTACGTGGGCGAGCGGCACTACGCGATCGCCCGCCGGGTCCAGCGGACGCTGCAGCGGTATCGCGAACTCCAGGACATCATCGCGATCCTCGGCGTTGATGAACTTTCCGAGGAAGACAAACTCGTCGTGCATCGGGCCCGCCGAATGGAGCGATTCCTCTCGCAGCCGTTCCTCGTCGCCGAGGTCTTCACCGGCAAGCCCGGTGAGATCACGAGCCTGGCCGACACGATCCGCTCTTTCGAGGAGATCGCCGACGGCAAGTGGGATCACCTGCCTGAGCAGGCCTTCATGTACGTCGGACCGATCGAGCAGGCCGAGGAGCAGGCCAAGAAGATGGCGGCGAAGGCCGCGAAATAGTCCGACTGTTCCCGGGCGATGCCTCGGGGCATGGCCCGGCCCAGACCTTCTCGAGTTTCCCAGTTCACCAATCGCACTATGGCTTCATCCAATCGCTCCACTGGCCTCCGCTGCGTGATCGTCACGCCCGAGGTGACCGTTCTCGATGTGACGGCCCGGGGCGTGGTGCTGCCGCTCGAGGATGGGCAACTCGGGGTCGCCCCCGGTCATACGCCCTTGATCGGGCGACTGGGAGCTGGCGAGGTGCGAATCTCCCAGCCCGAGGGGCAGTCGCAGGTACAGCGAGTGTTCGTGGAGGGAGGCTTCGCGGAGGTTGGGCACGGCACCGTGACGGTGATCACCCAGCGGGCGGTGCTGGCCGACAAAATCAGTCTGGCCGACGCCCGGACGTCGCTCACGGAGATCTCCGCTCGGAAGGCGACCGGTGACGAGGCGATCGCGGCCAAACTGCGTGAGCAGTCGGCTGCCCGCGCCGTGGTGCGGATGGCGGAACGCAGCCGCTAGAACGTCTCGGGTCAACTCCGCCGCACCGGCTCGGGGGCGGCAGAAGTCGCGTCGCGGCCGAGGATACGCTCCTGTGCTCCGCGAGCGTTCGCGACCCGCGTGCCTCCCCCTGTCGCTGGAAATCGGCTCTCCAGCACTCTGCGATTCGTCAGGCTTGGCGGCAGGCTGCGGCGACAATCGCCTCGGGCATGCCAGAGAGCGGCACAATCCGATCGACCACGCCGAGTTGGATCGCGGCCTTCGGCATGCCGTAGACCACGCAGGACGACTCGTCTTCGGCCAGCGTCGTGCCCCCGGCCGCTTGGATGGCCTGCATGCCGATCGCCCCGTCGCTGCCCATCCCCGTGAGCAGCGCCGCGACGACCTGCCCGCCGGCTGCTTCGGCGGCTGAGCGAAACAGCACGTCAACCGCCGGGCGGCAATGGTGCAAGGGTGGGGTCTTCAGCAGCCGCGTTCGGAAGCCGTCGCCCACCCATTCCACGGCGAGATGCGAGTCGCCCGGCGCAAGCACGCATTCGCCCGGCCGGAGCGGCTCGTGGTGCCCCGCTTCACGGACAGCGATCTCGGAGAGCGAATCGAGCCGGTCGGCGACGGTTCGGGAGAAGTGGGCGGAAATGTGCTGCACGACGGCGATCGGTGGCAGTTGGCGGGGCAGCCGCGGCAGAAGCCGTCGCAGGGCCTCGACGCCTCCGGTCGAGGCCCCGATTACGATCAGCGAGCGATCGCGGGCGGTTCGTGAGGCTGGTGCAGGAATCGGGGCAGAGGATACGGCGGGTGCGGCTGCGACCTGGGATGGCCGGCGCAGGTGGCGGCCCGCTTCGGCGGCGGCTTTGACGTGCCAGGCGAGCCTGTCTGCGACCACGCCCAGCGACATCGTGCCGTCGGGCTTGGCGAGGACATCCACGGCACCCGCCTCGATCGCCTCGAGGGCTGCCTGCGAGCCCGCCTGAGCCAGGGAGCTCACGACCACGACCGGCAGCGGATGGTGCTGCATCAGGATGCGGAGGAACGTGAGGCCGTCCATCCGGGGCATTTCCAGATCGAGCGTCAGAACGTCGGGATCGAGCCGGGCGATCTTCTCCCGGGCCACGTACGGGTCGGGAGCCGTCCCCACGACCTCGAGGTCAGGATCGAGGGTGAGCGCATCGGAGATCGCCTTCCGGACCAGGGCTGAGTCGTCGATCACGAGCACGCGAATCCGGCGGTGGAGCGGAGGTTCAGGGTCGGGAGTCATGGCTGGGGTTCTCCGCGGTCGCGTCAAGCAGGCCGCTCGTAGACGGCAGGCCGCACCTGCCGAAAGGGATGCCGCAGCCCGAGCAGGCTCTCGGCGTGTCCCACGAACAACTGCCCACCGACTGCCAGGTGTTCGAAGAGCCGCTCCACGAGCGTCTGGCGGGAGGGTTCATCGAAGTAAATCATCACGTTGCGGCAGAAGATGGCGTCTTGCTCGGGGGGCACGGGATAGGAATCTTGAAAGAGGTTGATCGCCGAGACCGCGAGGCGACTGCGGAGTTCCGGTTTGACCCGATACTGCCCCTCGCGCTCACCAAAACCCCGGCGAAAGTACCGGGCCAGCCACGCCGGGTCGGGCAACTGCACCCGCTCCGCGTCGTAGATGCCCGACCGACAGCGGTCGAGCATCCGTCGGGAGATGTCTGAGGCCGCGAGCGTCCACCGCATGCCCGCGCTCTGCCGCTCGAACTCGGCCAGGATGATCGCCAGCGAATAGGCTTCTTCACCCGAGGCAGCGGCCGCGCACCAGACCTTGAGGGGCCGGCCGGCCAGTCCGGCCCGGCGGGCTGCCGCCGGCAGCAGATTCCGGGAGAGATGGTCGAAATGATCGGGCTCGCGGAAGAAGTGGGTGTGGTTGGTGGAGACGAGATCGACGACCTGCTCGGCCTCCTCGTCGGAGGCGGTCGATGTGAGGCGGCCACAATATTCCTCGAAGCTGCGGCAGCCGAGTTCCCGCAATCGGCCTGCCAGCCGCCCGGCCACGAAGGCCTGTCGGTCAGGACCCAGCCGAATTCGGCTACGGTCGTAGACGAGCTCGGCCAGGAACGCGTAGGACCGCTGGGAGAGGGGAGGTTCGAAATCAGTCATGCGGGTCTTCCGGCCAGGAGAACTGTTCAGCATAGCGGGCCGAACGGTGTGTCGAGCCCCAGGGCCGGAAGCGTGTCGGCGTCAGAAGTCGGCGAAATGACGGTCTTCGGCGTCGTGTCCTCCGGCTACCGGGCCGGTGTCTCCGGGCATCGGGATCCGGGCCGCCGGAACTGCCGCCGGTCGCCCGGACGGGAACCGTGCTGGCTTCGGCACTGAGGGCTTTGCCGCCGGCCTCGTCGGAATCAACGCCGCTTTCCGGCCGGGCACGACCAAGGCCCGGAGCCGTTCGAGATTGGCCCGCACGATCATCGCCTGGGTGGAGAGATCGCCGGCGGCGGCTGCCCCCTCGTCGGCCCGGGCCGCATTCTCCTGGGTGACCTGGTCGAGCTGCGTCATCGCGGTGCCGATCTGCCGGATCCCCTGCGCCTGTTCCTGGGCCGCGGTGGCAATTTCGGCCACGAGTTTGTCGGCCGCCATCACCTTGTCGGCGATCTCCGCGAGCGAGGCTCCCACCCGGCTGCAACTGGCTTCGCCCTGGCGGCTGCTCTCGATCGCAGCTTCGATTCGCTCGGCTGTTTCACGGGCGGCGGCTGCGCTCCGCTGGGCCAGGTTTCGCACCTCGTCGGCCACCACGGCGAATCCGGCGCCAGCCTCGCCGGCCCGCGCTGCCTCGACGGCCGCGTTGAGAGCCAGGATGTTCGTCTGGAAGGCGATCTCGTCGATCTGCTTGACGATCTTTGCCACCTCGGCGCTGGCCGAACCGATCGACTGCATGGCGGCGTTCATGTCGGCCATCGTGCCGGCTCCCGCTGCGGCGGCAGCCCGGGCCTGATTGGCGCAGGCTTTGGCCTGGGCTGCATTCTCGGCGGTGCAGCGAATCATCGCCGTCATCTGTTCGAGGGCCGCGCTTGTCTCGGCCACGGCCGATCCCTGGTCGGCACAGCCCGTCGCGACAGTGCTGGAGATCGCAGCGAGTTGACCCGAGGCCTCGGCCGTACGGCCGGCCCCGGTCTCGAGGTCGTCGGCGATCCCAATCAGGGTGCGCGTCAACGAGCGGATGACCCCGGTGGCCAGCAGCAGTCCGACAAGAATCGCGCAGCCGAGGATCGACCCGGCGACCAGGAACCCCTGGCGAACCTGGTCGCGGGCCGTCGCGACGTTCTGTTGGGCCAACCCGATGTTGTACTCGATGACCGCGTTGAAGCGACTGATGCACTGATCGGCCTCTCCCTCGATTCCCCCGAGGACCATATCGCGTGCCTCGTCGGCTTGCCCCTCTGCGGCGAGCGCCTCTGCCATTCGCACCTGGGCCAGAAAGGCGGTCCGGGCGTCTGTGGCAGCCTGGAACAGCCGCGTGTCTGCGGCATCGCTCAGCAACTCGCGATACGAGGCGACGGCGCTCGTGCCCCGATCGACTGCGGCTTCGAGTTGCTCTCGGGCGGCGGCCACCCGGGCCGGGGCGTGAGTATCGAGGATCTCGGTGCGGGCGGCCTGGAGCACGACCAGGTTGTCTTGGATGATCTTGCCGAGGGTAAGCACCGAGGGAATCGTGTTGGTGGATAGCCGTGTGACGGTCGCATTGATCGCCCAGAGTCGGCTGAGCGAGCCGAGGCCCACCGCCACGGCGGCCAGAACGAGGATGGCGAAGCCGATACCGACGCGGCGGGGGATCGTGAGACGTGTCATGGCGGAGGCCTGGAGGATCGTGGAGGGAAGATTGCGTTCAGGAACTGGTTCGGCTGGCTGGATCGGGAATCCGGTCGGCGGTGGCGACCGCGTTGAGATCGACCAGGGTGGTCACGCCAGTGGCACGCCGAGCCATCCCTGTGATGAAGCGGATATCAACCGCGCCTCCGAAGTCGGGCGGCGGGACGATTTCGTCGGCCGTGAAGCCGATGACTTCATCCACACCGTCCACGACGACGGCATATGGGCGGGTTCCCCCGGCGGCGGCGGCGACCTGGGCGACGATGATGCAGGTGCGGTCGTGATCCTGGGCGGCCGGCAGCCCGAACCGCAGCCGGAGGTCGATGAGCGGAATCACGCGACCGCGAAGATTGATCACGCCGCGGACGTGCGGTGGCATGTGCGCCACCGGGGTGATCGGGCAGAGACGGATGATCTCTCTGACGGCGAGAACAGGAACGCCATAGACCTCGTCGGCGAGTGAGAATGTGAGGTACTTGCCCGGCTGGGCGAGTGGTGGACTTCCGTCGGCAGTCGGAGGATTCGCAGCGATGTTGGTCATGATCCGGCCGCGGCGTCAGGCCGCGGTCTCCGAAGGGTTGCGGCCGAGCCTCACCAGGGCGGTGGTGTCGAGGATCAGGCCGATCCGGCCGTCTCCCAGGATGGCCGCTCCGGCAAAGCCGGGACGACCGCTGAACGTCTCGCCCAGGCCCTTGATCACCACCTCCTGCTTTCCCACGAGGTCATCCACGAGCAGACCGCGGCAGTCGAAGCCGGCTTCGAGCACGACTACGATTCCCTGATCGGGCGACTCTATGCCGCCAGGGATTCCGAGGTGGCGACCGAGCCGGAGCAGCGGCACTTGTCGACCGCGGACGTCGACCAGTTCCCCGCGGCTGTGGACGGTGGTGATGGCCGAAGCTGCCGGGCGGAAGGACTCTCGGACCGCCAGCGTGGGAATGACGAATCGTTGGCCGGCGACCGAGACGATCAATCCCTCGATGATCGCGAGCGTCAGCGGCATCGAGATCGTGAAGCAGGTGCCCCGGCTGGGCACCGATTCGATTTCCACCTTGCCGCGGACCCGCTCGATGTTTCGTCGGACAACGTCCATGCCCACGCCGCGGCCCGACACGTCGGTCACCTGCTCCGCTGTCGAGAATCCGGGGGCGAAGATCAGTTCGAGCGCCTCGCGATCATCGAGCGTGGTTCCGGGAGGGATCAGCCCCCGTTCAATCGCCTTCTGCCTGAGGCGGTTGGGGTCGAGTCCGCGGCCGTCGTCTGCAATTTGGATCACGACGAAGCCTCCCTGGTGAAAGGCCCGGAGCGAGATCGTGCCAGACGCGGGTTTGCCGGCGGCGGTCCGCTCGGCCGGCTGCTCGATGCCGTGATCCGCGGCGTTGCGGACCATGTGCACGAGCGGGTCGCCGATTTCCTCGATCACGGTCCGATCGACCTCGGTCTCCTCGCCCTCGACGACCAGGCTGATTTCCTTGCCGAGGTGCACCGCCACATCCCGCACCAGCCGGCTCATCTTCTGGAAGCTTCCCCGGATCGGGATCATTCGCATCGCCATCGCAGTCCGTTGGAGGTCGGCGGTGATGCCCCTGAGGTGACCCAGGGAGCGGGCCAGTGTGTCGTCTCCGGCAGCTGCGTCGGCCGCCTGAACGACCATCGACTGCGCGATCACGAGTTCGCCGACGAGATCGACGAGTCCATCGAGCTTGTGGGTGTCGACGCGGACCGAGCCGGAGGTCGTCACCCGCGGCCGTTCGACTGGCTCGGCCGCCAGCGTCGGGGCGATCTGGCCAACCGAGGCCGAAGCGGCCTCCGGAGTCGGCGTTGGGGTCCCGGCAGGCAGCGAGACGGGGGCATGCTCCGCGATCGGTGCCGGAGCTGGGGTCGCTGCGGGAGACGCGGGCCGCGGCGTGTCGCTTGACGGGCTGGCTAGCACCTGATGAACCCTGTCGATCAGGGCCGGCACGGGCAGCGGAATCGAACGCCCCGCGTCGTGACCGTCGAGTTGCCGCGTGGTCTCCTGCACGTATCGGTTCACCACGTCGGCGGCGGCCAGGATGACGTCGATCGCCGCGCGATCGAGCGGCCGGCGACCGCGGCGGGCGGCGTCGAGCAGTGACTCGAGCTCGTGCGTCAGCCGCTGGAGAACCACGAGCTTCATCACGGCGGCATTGCCCTTGAGCGTGTGAAACCCGCGGAACACTGTGGCGAGCGTGGCCTCATCGGTGGGTGACTGCTCCAAGACGAGCACTCCGGCTTCGATCTCGGCGAGGAGTTCCTCCGCCTCCACGCAGAACATCCGCATCAGCTCATCGTCGTGGCCTTCCGGCAGGACGGTCACCGCCTGGCATTCGGCGTGTTCGTCGAGGCGCGACCGGGCGGGGCGGCCTCCAGTAGACCGCCCGTCGGTTGAAGGGGCCACCGGAGCAGCAGGCGGAGCAGGGGACGGCGTCGCTCCGCGGCTCGGGAAGGAGTCAACGGCGTCGAGCGCGTCTGGCCAGCTTGGCAGCCGCTGCCCGCGCTCCGCGGACGTCGTCGCCTCGTCCATCCAGGCATGCCAGGTCGTGAGCCGTTCCGTGAGGCCAGGGCTGTCGGCTCCGAGCCATGTCCGAGCTGCGACCAGGCCGCGCACGATCGCCGGCGGGCCGTCATCGCCCACCGCCACCGCTAGCCTGGCGAGCAACTCTGCGAGGAGCGTGGCGTCCCGCCCAGGCTCGAGGAACGCCACCTCCAGGCCGATCTGTCGCAGCAGGCTCTTGGCATCGGCGCTCGATTTTTCGGCGGCCATGGGGCTGTTCGCGGGGCGGAACGGATGGATCGGAAACCGATTCCCCGCCAATCCTAGCTCGCGTCCAGGTTGGCGGCAGAAACGCGGTTTCCGGCCTCCCTCCAAGCTACGCTCGGGGTTTTCCGCCGGGCCGAGAACACGAACTAGACTTGCCGCACGGCTCTGGCCGCACCGACCCTGCGAGCACCCCATGAACACGATTCAGCGGCTGAAATTGACGACGATTGGTCCGGTTCTGGGGCTGCTCCTCTTGGCTTTGTTCGCCTTCTGGAATCAGCGGCTGCTCAACGGGGCCCAGGCCAACCGTTACGAGTCGTATCGGTTGGCCCATGAACTCCGCCGCAGTTCCGACGAACTCACACGGCTGGCCCGCACCTATGTCGTGACCGGCGACGAGGACTACGAGCGGCAGTACTGGCAGGTTCTCGCCGTTCGCAACGGCGAGTCGCCCCGACCTGACGGCCGAACAGTGGCTCTCCGGACGCTCATGGAACGGCAGGGTTTCACCGCGGCCGAGTTCGCCAAGCTCAAGGAGGCCGAGGACAATTCCAACGCTCTGGTCACGACCGAGACAATCGCAATGAATGCCATGCAGGGACGCTTCGCCGATGGGGCCGGAGGCTACACGAAGCGAGGGGAGCCCGACCCGACGTTGGCCCAGCGAATCATGCACGACGAGCAATATCACGCCGACAAGGAGGTGATCATGAATCCGATCGCCGCCTTCGAGGAGATGATCGACGATCGGACCGAAGCTTCCGTCAACGTCGTGCGGCGACGGACCGAACTGACCGCGCTGGCGGTCTTGGTTCTGGCGAGCGTGGCCGCGATCTCGACCTGGATCAGCCTCGGCCGCCACGCTCGTCAGTTGCGGCAGGCGATCGGGGACCTCTCCGCGACTGCCGAGAACGTGGGCAGTGGTGCCACACAGGTAGCGGCTGCCAGCCAGTCGCTCGCCCAGGGCGCCTCGGAGCAGGTTGCGGCGGTCGAGGACATCTCGGCCTCGGCTCGAGAGACGGCCAGCATGGCCACGGAGAACGCACGCCGCAGTCAGGCCGTGACAGAGCGGGTCGCTCGGGAGCAGGAGCAGTTTGGCGCTGCGACGGTGCTTCTGGATCAGATGGTGTCGGCCATGGGCAAGATCGACGAAGCGTCTGGCCGGATCTCGAAGATCAACAAGGTCATCGATGAGATCGCGTTTCAGACCAACATCCTTGCCCTCAACGCGGCCGTCGAGGCGGCCCGAGCCGGCGAGGCAGGCCTCGGGTTTGCCGTGGTGGCTGACGAGGTGCGAAGCCTGGCCCAGCGGTCCGCCCAGGCGGCGAAGGAGACGGCCACCCTGATCGAAGAGTCGATCGAGCGTTCGCAATCGGGTCGGGCCAAAGTAGCTGAGGTGACCACCGCGATCTCGGCTCTGGCCGCCGAGTCGGCGACGATTCGCGGGCTCGTGGACGAGGTGCACGGCGGTAGCCGGGAACAGCATCGGGCCGTGGAGCGGATCGGCTCGGCCCTGACCCAGATCGAGGAGGTCAGCCAGGAGGCAGCCAGCGGCGCCGAACAGGGCTCGGCGGCGGCCGAAGAACTCTCCGCCCAGGCCGCCGGACTGCTCGATGTGGTCTCGATCCTCGGCCGTATGGTCGGTCGGTAGGGCCCAAGACCGGACAGACGGTGGAAGCAGTCTGCCGCAGCAGGATGCGGCGGCCGGCGACCCGGGAACCCTCGGCGTTTCCTGCGGTCGCCGGAGTGGACAAAGGCCATGGAAGGCAATCCTGTTCGGCACGGTTGTTGCGTGGCATGTGGTCGGTTTTTCATAGAAGCCCCCGACGCAAGTCGGGGGGCTCCGCGTGGCGGCGGATCCCGTTCCCAATGCCGCTGAGGAAATCAGCAGCTGCCGCCGCTCGGCAATCCGGGCCGGTCTCGCCCAACGACCCGGCGCCCCCGGACTCGCGTCCGGGGCTTTTATTCTTTTCTTCGTTCAAAACCAGTGTGACAAATCTCGTGCCGAACAGGATTGCCATGGAAGGCTTTTTCCACGGTCAGCTAGATCTGCCAGTCGGCGGAGGGTTCGGGCGTCTCGCCCCGCATCCGCAGCTTGGGCCGTTCCAGCACGACGGTGGTCCGCGGGTCCACCGAACGGGTCAGCCAGACACTGCTGCCGATCACCGAGTCGTGACCGACCCGGGTGTTGCCGCCGAGCACGGTCGCGTTCGCGTAGATCACCACGCGGTCCTCGAGGGTCGGGTGGCGTTTCGTGCCGCGGATGAGTTGTCCCTCGTCATCGGTCTGGAAGGAGAGGGCACCGAGCGTCACGCCCTGGTAGAGCTTGACATGGCTGCCGATCTCACAGGTCTCGCCGATCACCACGCCCGTGCCGTGGTCGATGAAGAAGTGGTCGCCGATCGTGGCGCCGGGGTGGATGTCGATGCCGGTTCGCGAATGGGCCCACTCGGCCATCATCCGGGGGATCAGCGGTACCTCGAGCCGATGAAGGAGGTGCGCAAGCCGATGGATGGTCACAGCCTCAAGGCCGGGATAGCAGAAGATCACTTCGTCGAGCGTACGGACGGCCGGGTCGCCGTCGTAGGCGGCTTGGACGTCGGTCGCGAGCACGCGGCGGACCTCGGGAATCCGCTCGAGAAACTGGATCGCCTTGGCCTGGCCGAGCGCTTCGAAGTCGGCCTCCTCGGTGCATTCACGCACCGAGGAGGGCAGTGGCGGCGGTGGCATGCCCTGATCCGAGGCCGATCGCTGGGCCGCGACGATGTGCCGCAGGGCGCGGCCGATCTGCGTGGTGAGCTTGTCGTGCAGGCCGTCGATCAGGTCGCCCACGTGGTAGGTGACGTTACCCAGGTGAAGGTGCTCCCGCCGCCGGTATCCGGGATAGAGGATCTCCTTGAGATCCTCGCAGGCCGAGATGATCGTGTCGTAGTTCGGGAGCGGGCAGTGACCGAGGTGATGGATCGGGAGGCCGCGCTGATAGGTCTCGACGATCCGCCGGGTGAGGTCGGGCAGCTGTTCCTTGAGCCGAATGTCAGTGGACATGGTGGGCAGACGCGTGAGGAGGTTGGCAACGGCCGGACAGCCGCGCAGCGATACCCTCGGCGAGCGGCCCGAGCGGAATTGAGGGTTCTCGGGATTGCCCGTAGCCTGCCCGGCCAGGACGGCATTCTCGGGAACCCTGGCAGACTCTGCGGTGCACCGGATGCCGGCCTCAGGCCTGGTCGTCCGCGGCGCCGAGCGCCGCGGCGAGCGTGAGCCCGCCGTCATAGAGGGCGCGGCCCACGATGCAGCCAGCGGCACCGATTTCGGCGACGCGGCGAATGTCATCGGCCGAGGCGACGCCACCCGAGGCGATCACAGGCAGCGGTGTGGCGGCGATCATTTCGCGGAGCGCGGCCAGATTGGGTCCTGAGAGCATCCCGTCGGTCGCAATGTCGGTGTACACGATGGCGGCGAGCGGCAGGGCGGAGTGGCGTTGGGCCACGTCCACGGCCGTGAGAGCGCTGGTGTCGAGCCAGCCCCGGACGGCGACGCGGCCATCACGGGCGTCGAGGCCGAGCACCACCCGGTCGGGAAATTCGGTCGCCAGTCGGTGGAAGAGGGCGGGATCCTCGATCGCCACGCTGCCGACGATCACCCGGGCCACGCCGGCTTCGAGGTAATGGCGGGCCGTGTCCATGCTGCGGATGCCACCACCGAGCTGGCAGGGAACGCCAGCCGCCTCGACCATCCGGGCGACGAGCCCTGCCTGCGAAGGAACGCCCTCCTTGGCGCCGTCGAGATCGACGATGTGCAGCCGCCGGGCCCCCTCGTCAACGAACCGCCGGACCATCGCGGCCGGGTCGTCCCCGAAGACCGTCTCGCGGGTGTAATCGCCCTGGAGCAGCCGCACACACCGCCCTCCACGCAGGTCGATCGCAGGCCAGAGTTCCATGGTCGTCGTCTCCGGGAGGGAGTGGGAAGGTCAGTCGGCCGTCGCCTGCAGCCAGGCGTCGAGCAGCCGCAGGCCCGCCGTCTGGCTCTTTTCCGGATGGAACTGGGTGGCGAACAGCCTGCCCTGGTGGACGGCCGAGCAAAAGTCGCCGCCGTAATCGGTCGTGGCGGCGACGATGGCCGGGTCGGTCGGCCGGGCGTGGTAGGAGTGGACGAAATAGAAGTGCTCGCCAGCCTTCGGCGGCTGCCAGGAGCCTTGCCACTGGGCCGTGTTCCAGCCCATGTGCGGCACCTTGAAACGATCCGGCAGGTCGAAGCGGACGACCTCACCCGGGAGGACTCCGAGCCCGGCGTGGGTGCCATGCTCGAACCCGGTTTCGAACAGCAACTGAAGCCCCATGCAAATCCCGAGGAACGGCCGATCGGCCCGGATGTGCCTCAGGATCGGCTCGACCAACCCGCGGCCGTGCAGTTCCCGCATGGCGTCGCCGAAGGCCCCGACGCCCGGCAGCACGAGCCGGCTGGCCGTCGCCACCATCTCGGGATCGGTCGTGATCGCCGCTGCCGCCCCGAGTTTCTCGAAGGCCTTCTGCACGCTCCGCAGGTTGCCGCTACCGTAGTCGACGATCGTAAGCATCGCCGGATTCTAACAGACTCGGGAACAGGTCTGCCCCGCATGGCCGAAAGCACGGGGCCGCGGACGCGAGCCCGACGGCCCCGGCTGTGCTTCCCTACTCGTGGGCGGTGGTCCGCTCCGGGTAGATGACCAACTCGACACGCCGGTTGCGGGCCCGGCCGGCGGCGGTCGCGTTCGACACGAGCGGGTGGTTGCCACCGTGGGCCACGAGAAAGAGCTGGCCTTCCTGCATGGACGTGCGGGTGGTGAGGAAGTCGAAGACGGCGGCCGAGCGGGCGGCGGTGAGCTGGTGCGGGCTGGTCCAGGTTCCGGTGGGCAGCGGAGCCGTGTCGAGATGGCCCTCGATTCCGACGAAGTGGCCGGGAAACACCCGCTGAAGTTCGTTCGCCACCTGCGTCAGCGTGGCCACGCCGCCGGGCAGGAGGTTGGCGGTGTCACCGTCGAACAGACGGTCGGCCGGAATGTCGACGCGGACCACGGCGCCGTCGAATCGCGGTTCGAGGTCGGGCAGCGTCAACTGGGCCACGGCAGACTGCATCGTGGCCGTGGGCGTCGACGCGGCCGCACCTGGAGCGCCGCCAGCGGTCGTGGAGGGGGGAGGCATCCCGACGGTCCGCGACTGTGCGAGCTGGGTCGAGGTGGCAGCGAGCTGGTCGCGGAGCGCGGCGATCTCGTCCTGCATCAGCTGCGACTCTTCCCGCGAGCGGACGAGGGCGGCCTCGAGCTGGCGGCCGTCGACGTCGGCATAGGAAGGAGGCGCGGCGAGCGTGGTCACCTGCGGGATCGTGTGGGCAGGCGCGGCAACGCCCGGTGGCGGCTCGAGGCTCAAGGGGGCGGGCGGCGCACTCGTCCGAAACGGGTTGGACGCGCAGCCGCCGAGACAGACTGCCACAAGGCAGCCAGCCGTGATCGAAGCACGTCCAGAGACCACGCGCATGTGCCGAGACCTGCCGTAAGGAGCCGGGATGGTAGGGCGAGCCGGCAGGCGGGGCAAGCCCGCGAAACCCCCTGATTCGAGCCTTGGGGCGCATTCGAGCTACGTGTAGCACCGGCTCGGGGGCGGCAAAAGTCGGTCGGAAGAC
>CAYVNX010000036.1:0-24676 GCA_964453165.1 uncultured Candidatus Kuenenia sp.
GCGACGGCGCGAAAACTCTCCACGTCCGGCGACGGCGCATGGGCAATCCCGACCCACCAGGTGATGTCACCTGGAGCACCGCGGACCGACCGCGGCCTCAGGCACTCGTCACGGGGCGAGGTGAGTCGCAGGGACGACGCCCTGCGTAGGCGTCGGTCGGCGGCTTCCAGCCCGCGGTTTGACGAGGTCGTCGGCCACGGCCTGGGGCATGTTCGCCCCCGGCGTCAGATCGGGCATGCCCCGGACCGGGCCGCCCTTCGCCGGCGCCTGGCTCGTGCCGGCCAGGAAGTTGTCGATCGCGGCCGACCCGCGGAGGTGGGTGAAGTAGCGGGCCATCTCGACCCGCTGCTTCTTTTCGAGAATGTCGTCGTAGAGTTCGTTTCGCACCTCCTCGAAGGAGACCTTCGCCGGCTCGGTGAACCCCTCACAGAAGATCACCATGAATCGGTCGGCGATCTGCACCACGCCCGAGAGTTCACCCGGCTGAAGCCCAAACACCTCACGCTCGAGCGTCGGCTGCCCGCCGTACCGCTGGATCGGCGGTACCTCGCCTCGGAGAGATCGGGTGGTCGGATCGACGGAGTAGGTCTCGGCGAGCGCCCCGATCGCCTCGGCGGTGGGATTCTGCCGGGCCAGTTGCCAGACCTCCTGAGCCCGTCGTTGGCTGTCGAGCACGATGATCCGGCAGCGGGCCCGTGGCCCGAAGGTGGCGGTGAAGGCCTTGTCGAGGTCCTCCTTGTTCACGGGCACGCCGCCGATGAGCTTCTTGAGGGCGACGGTGGGCCAGACGACGTCTTCGAAGTAGTGGCGAAGCGGAATCTTCTCCTCCTTGGTTACGCGGGCGAGCCAGGCGTCGACGTCGGCCGAGCCGTCGGGCCGGTGGAAGCCCATCTGGACCGCCGCGCGGGCCACCTCGGCGTCGAGGTCGGCCTGCCCGATCTGGACCTGCTGCTTGGAGAGCGCCTGACGGACCAGGGCGCGGGTGATCAGGATTTCGAGCACCTCGGGCCCATGTCGCTCCACGGCCACGCCGCGGACCTCGTCGATCATCAACGGCTCGCCATTGACGACCGCCGCGATACCCGGCTGGGCGGCCGCGCGGGCCGGATCATTCATCACGTTCTCGAACCGGCTCGAGTCCTGGATCGCCCGGAAGACGTCGTTGGAGGCCTGCCGGCTCTTCCGCTCGCGGATCTCCGCGGCCAGGTGGGGTCGAACGTCGTCGGGCTTGGCGTCGGCGGCCGGCAGCCGGCCCTCGCACTTGATCACGATGAACTGGTCAGCCACCTGCACGACGGGCGAGATCTCGTCCGGCTCGAGGGCGAAGGCGGCCCGATCGAAGGCCGGGTCGCCGGAATGAAGGCGGATCGGCTGTACCCAGCCGTTGGCGCTGGCGCTGCCGACGTCGACGGAGTGCTGCCGGGCGAGCGCCCCGAAATCGTCGGGCGAGGCGATCGCCTTCTCCCGGAGCGACTCGGCCTCGCCGCGGGTGCGGGAAACGAGAATCCTCGCCTTCACGGCGGGACCGAATCGGTTTTCGAAGGCCTGCTGGAGTTCGGCCTCGGTGGGCTCGCCGGCCCCCTGGGCCAGGGCCCGCAACGCCAGCATCGGCCAGACGATGTCGGAGGCGTATTGCTGGGGAGCGATGCCCCGCTCCTTTTGGATCAGTTCGAGCCACTGGTCGCGGGGCACGCTGAACCGCTTGGCGAGCGCGTCGATCTCGGCGTCGACGTCCTGCTGGGTGATTGCCAGCCCCTTGCTGCGGCAGGCCTGCTCGATGATCCGACGATTAACGAGCGTCTCGAGCACGCTCTGGCCGTGCCGGGCCAGACACTCGGCGGCGAGGTCATCGGCCGAAATCTCGGCGCCGTTGACAAGCGCCATCGGCTTCGGTCCCGCCGGAGGGGCGGGCGCGGCCGGCGGCGCGGCGGGAGAGGGTGACGAGCCGGTCCAGCCCCGCCAGACAACCGCAAAGCTGACGATCAGCCCCGCTGCGATGAGTTCCCGAACATATCCCTGCCGACCGTTCGAAGCGTCTGCCATGGTTGCCCTCCTTGGTCGCGGGGAAATAGGGAATCCACCGCCACGGGGCAAGGGAGATGTCGGCGAATCGGCCAGCCTGGGCGTTTTCCGCAGCGAGATCCGGCCGCCGGACAGGCTATGATGACCGGCAAAATCCCCCGTCTTCCGCATCCCTCTTGGTTTCCCATGTCGCAGCCGTCCCCCTCCTCGGCCCTACGCCCCCAGTGCCTGGTGATCCTCGGCCTGATGCCGCCGGTGACGCTCGAGGACGTCAAGCAGGCCTACCTGGTGAAGGCCCGCGAGGCCCATCCCGACCGGGGAGGCAGCCCCGAGGACTTCGTCCGTGTGCAGCAGGCCTTCGAGGAGGCCAACGAATTCGTGAAGTTCAAGGCCAACAAGCTCGAATGGCTGGCCTCCAAGATCGACGCCTATGCCCAGCAGCAAGAGGTGGTCACGGAGACGATCGAGCGGGGCGGCAGCGCCGAGATGGAGGAGACCGACTGGCTGCGAAAGTCGTTTGGTGACGACTTTGGGCACGTAGCCGACAAGCTGACGGCCGTGCGGCTCAATGGGCCCACCGCCGACGACATCTTCTGCATCCTGCTTGGGTTTCGCGCCGAGTCGCTCAAGGATCTGGCCATGCTCGACCTCGCCGGCGGCTCACTCACCGACGAGGGTCTCCTCCAACTCAAGCCGCTCACGAGCCTGCGGCATCTCGATCTGCGAGGCACCCAGGTCACGAGCAAGCTGGCCGGTGAAATTCCAGGCTGGTTCGAACGGCTGGAGTTTCTCGGCCTCCCCAAAGGCTCGGTCGGCATGCTCGCCCGGCTGGGAATGCCCCGCCGGGTGAAGCTCGAACTCGGCGACGGGTAGAGCGCATTCGGGACAGGCCACCACCGGCTCGCGGGCGGCACAAGTCTCGTCGCAGAGCTTTGAGAACGGGATCCGCTGCTACGCGGTGCCCCCCGACTGGTGTCGGGGGCTTCTATCGGTCTGAGGTCGCGTCACGTCCAAGCCCGGACGCCGGCCCGAGTGCCTCGGGCGACATCACCCTGCCTCGAATACAAGCCCCGGACGCAAGTCCGGGGGCACCGGGCCGTTGGGCTCGAGAGGGTCACCCAACGACTCCCGTATCACCGGGGTTGTTGGAGCAGGCCCTCGACAAACCGGAGGCGCACGCCGAGCGACTGGTCGTAGCGGGCCTGGAGGTTCGCCAGTTCCGCGGGACCGGGGGATGCGCCGAACAGAAGGCGGTAGACCTCGCTCACGTAGATGTCGCGACTGCGGCCACACCGCTCGAAGAGTTCCGAACTGCTGAGGATGCCGGCCTGCACGTTGGTCAGCGACCGCCCGCGGTAGAGTTCGGCGATCCAGACCTCGGTCTCGAAGTTTCGCGGCGGCCGCCCGAGGTAGCTGCGGATCCACTGGTCGATCTGGTCGCGGGGCTGGATCGTCGCCTGTGGCTGGGCGGGCTGCTGCTGTCCGACGAGCACGAGATCGACCTGCTGGTCGCGATCGACGGCCGCAAGCGGCGTGGCCTGGCCCGTCTGCATCAGAATCCGGCCGCCGTGATCGACCCGGGCATCGACGGCGTAGCGATGACCCGCCGCGAGCAAGGGGAGATCGACGCGGTAGGCCGCGGGGAACCCGGCCGGGAGTTGGCCCTGGGCGACGACCACGTTCTGCCACTGCGGATAGGTGACGTCGAGCACCCGCACGAGCGTTACCGCCGAGCCCGGCAGCCGCTGATTGTCGGCGGAGAAGACGCGGCCTGTCACGGCCCGGCTTGTGGCGCCGAATCGGACAGGCACGTTCTCGAGGCCGCCGGTGCGACCGTCGCGAATCAGCAAAGTCACCGCCTGGGAGGCGTCGACCCGCCGGGCGATCTCGTCGCCGAGGTCGAAGAGTCGGTCGCCGACATACCCAACCTGGTAGCCCGAGACGCAGATGATCGTGTCGCCCGCCTCGATGCCCGCACTCTGGGCGATCGAACCCTGGGAAACGCTCACCACCTGCACGCCGGTGGGAAGATTCTGGACGTTGATGCCCAGGCGATAGGCGGCCGGCCGAGAGGTCGGCGTTGAATAGCGGGCGTCGCCGCTCACGGGAACGACCGCGGCCCCCCGGTCGCGGACCTCCTGGGCCGACACCATGCCAGTCACGGCGGCCCAGGCGACGAAGGTCGACCAGACGCCCGTCATGCGGGAGGGGAAAACGCTCATCGTGCCACCGGCTGGCCGAGCCGCTCCTGCTGGGCATGGATCTCGCCGCGGGTCAGCGGCATCAGGCCGTCCTTCGCGACGTCGAGCTGACCTGGAAAACTGAGGACGTAGGCCACGAACTCCCGCAGCGGAGCGGGCCACTCGCCCTCGGCCGGAACCATGACGGCCACGAACAGCGGCCGGTAGTCGGGAGTCCGCTCCGAGCCCGGAACGGCGTCCTCCGGCGGCCTGGCATCGACTGGAAGATCCAAGGGCACCCGCCGCAGGCCTGCGCGACTCGAGGCCGCACCGCCGACGAGCCCGAGGCCACCAGGATCGGCGGCGACCGCCGCCGCGACGTCGGCAATCGAATCCTGGTCCTGGATCGGGCCCTCCCAGGTCGACCGGCCGGCCAGGAGTTTCTCGAGGTGCCAACGCGAACCGGAACCAGAGCCCGGGCCGTGCACGGCCACCGGCACGTCGGCCCAGTCCGCCTCAGCGAGCCAGCGGCCCCACCGCGGCGGCCCGTCCGCTTCGGCGGCATTGGGCCCGGGCAGGATGCCAGTGTCCGGTGACCAGGGCAATGAGCCGACGGGGTTTGACTCGTGAACGATCCAGAAAAGTTGGTCGAAGCCGATCGGAATCACGACCGGTTTCCGGCCCTCCTTGGAGGCTGCTTCGATCTCCGTCTCGGAGAACGGCCTGCTGACGAGCGCGACATCGGCCGTGCCATCGAGCAGAGCCTGCCAGCCGGTCGCCGTGCTCGTGCGGTCGAGCGTTACCGTGCACGCTGGATGAATCCGCATGAAGCCCTCGGCCCAGAAGGCGGCGACCTGCTCGAGCGTGCTCGAGCCCGAAAGTCGCAGCTGGCCCTCGACCGGGTTGGCAGGTCGGTATTCGAGCGTGGCCAACTCCATCAGGGGATTCCCGGCCGCCGCATCCCGCTCGTCGGCGGTGGCCGCGGTGGCCAGCGACAGGGTGAGCAGCGCTAGCCCGAATCGAATCACCCCGGCGCGCCGAGGACCATGTGACATCCGCCACGAAGTGACACACATGCAGTTGGGCATCCGAACCTCCGAATCGAGGGAGCGACATCGCCGAGATCGTAGGGCAACGGCTCCGACCAAGGCTATGCCGGTGTCGGCCGCTGCGAGCGAATCTCGGCGGAGACCCGCCTCACTCCGGAAACAGCCGGGTCGAGAGATACCGCTCGCCGAGGTCGGGCAGCACCACGACTACGAGCTTGCCGGCCATCTCGGGCCGACGTGCGACCTCGAGCGCGCCCCAGGCGGCGGCGCCGCAACTGATGCCGCACATCAGCCCTTCCCGCTTGGCCATCTGGCGAGCGGTCTCCATCGCGTCCTCGTCGTCGACCTTGACCACCTCGTCGATGATGTCGAGGTTGAGGATGTCGGGAATGAAGCCGGCCCCGATGCCCTGGATCGTGTGGCGGCCGGGCTTGATCGGCTCGCCAGCGAGCTTCTGCGAAATCACGGGACTGTTGGCCGGCTCGACCGCCACTACCCGCACGCTCGGCTTGTAGCTCTTGAGCTTCTCGCCGACCCCAGTGATCGTGCCGCCGGTGCCCACGCCACAGACGACGACGTCGACCTGCCCCTCGGTATCCTGCCAGATCTCCTCGGCCGTCGTCCGCCGATGCACTTCGGGATTGGCGGGGTTCTTGAATTGCTGCGGCATGAAGTACTGACTGCCCGAGCCGGCGATATCCTCGGCATGACGCACCGCGCCCGGCATGCCCTCAGCGGCCGGTGTGAGCACCAATTCGGCCCCGAGCGCCTTGAGCATCCGCCGCCGCTCGAGGCTCATGCTCTCCGGCATCGTGACGCGGAGTTTGTAGCCACGAGCGGCACAGACGTAGGCCAGGCCGATGCCGGTGTTGCCGCTGGTGGGCTCGATCACGATCGTGTCTGGCCCGAGGCGTCCGTCTCGTTCCGCCGCGTCGATCATCGCGCAGGCGATCCGGTCTTTGACGCTCCAGAGTGGATTCATGTTTTCGATCTTGCCGACGACGGTGGCCACACAGCCCTCCGTCACCCGACGCAGCCGAACCAGGGGCGTCCGGCCGATGCACTGGGTGATATCGTCACGGATTCCGGCCGGCAGTTTGGTCGCGATCATCGTCCCCATCTCCTCGCTCAGGAATGGCTCTCACCGCCGAAGGGGACACCTTCCCAGCCCCGGCACAATTGTCATTATCGGCAGAGTCGGCCCGACGGGTTGAGCCCCATTTTCCCAGGGAATCGGCCGAACCGGCAGCCCTGGCACAGCCGCTCGCTTGCGACTCCGATATGGGCCCGGAAAACGCTTGCATACCGCTGGTGACGCCACTAGAACGAGGCTCCCTCGCCGGAGGCCCTCACCCGGGAACCGGCGGCTCGTCAGGGAAGGCGGGCGGCGGACCCCCCATGGAATCGATTTCTTTTCTGACCGGATCCCTTTCGAGAACAAGACCATGAACATTGTCGATTTGATTTCCAGCCAGCTCTCCGGAGACGTCCTCGGCAAGCTCGGCGGCCTCGTCGGTGCCTCTCAACAGCAGACCTCTTCGGCCACCTCGGCCGCGGTGCCGGCACTGCTTCAGATCTTCTCCAAGATGGCCTCGTCCCGGAGCGGTGCCGACCAGTTGGCCAATGCGATGGGGGGCCTCGACCTGTCGATGCTCGGCAACCTCGCCGGCCTCCTCGGCGGCGGCAACGCCTCGAGCCTCGGCACCATCGGCGGCAGCCTGCTCACCTCGCTGCTCGGCGGTGGCAACCTCACGAAGCTCATCGGCACGCTTGCGTCGTTCGTTGGGTCGCAGCCCGACCTGATGAAGAAGCTTCTGCCCTACCTGGCCCCGATCGTGCTCGGCATGGTGGCCAAGCAGTTCACCGGCCGTCCCGATGCGTCGGGTGTGTCGCGGCTGTTCTCGGAGCAGGCGAGCAACATCTCGTCGGCCCTGCCCCGGGGCCTTTCGCTGGCTGACTTCGGCTCGGCCTCGCCGAGTCCGTCGAGTTCGCAGAGCCACGGTCATTCCCACCAGCAGGCCGAGTCGGGTGTTCCCGGCTGGCTCCTGCCGCTCTTGGCCCTGGCGGCCATCGGTGTCGGCGCCTATCTCTGGAACCAAAACCGGATGAAGAAGGAAGCCGAAGGCGAGGGTGGGGCTGCCGTCGTCATCCGCGAGGAGAAGCAGGATGGCCCGCTCACGATCGACCGCACCGAGGTCATCGAGGAGCAAGGCAACACGCTCGTCGACACGGTGCAAGAAGTGCTCTCGATCGACCCCAAGTTCGTCGAGGCGATTCGCGTCGGGAAAAACGCGACCGAGCTCTTCGGGGGCCTGACCAGCGTGCTCAAGGGCGTAACGAACGAAGACACCGCGCGGCTGGCGATTCCCGAACTCGAGAAGCTCGCGCCGATGCTCGGCTCACTCGAAACGGAGGTGGGAAACCTGCCCGCCGAAGAGAAGCCCGCCTTCGCCGATTTTGTCGGCAAGAACCTGGGCATGCTCCAGAAGGTCATCGACACGGTGATGGCCCTCCCCGGCGTCAAGGATCTGCTGGGACCCGTCGTCGCCCCAATGGTCGAGACGCTCGCCAAGATGGCGAAGTAAGCGGCGCCCGACGCTGAAAACCGATACCGGCCCGGGTCGACCACGTCGGCCCGGGCCGGTGCTTTTTCGGGCCGGCTCGGCTCGCCTTGAAGCGTGCTTCACCCGCTCGGGGCGGCACAAGTCGCGTCACGGGCGAGGATACGCCCCGATTGCTCCGCGAGCGTTCGCCGACCCCCGAGCCTCCCTGAGGTCAGGGCCATGCTTCGAACGCCCGCTCTCGGCCTGGCTGACGCCCTCAGAGAATGGCAAGCGGATTTCGCCGTTCCTCGAGGGTGCCGCGGGTCACGCCGACACGGTTGGTGGCCCGCAGCGTCTGCCAGACGTCACGGCCCGTCATCGTGCCGGCGAGGAGGTCGCGATAGGCCCGCACGACCCGCCCGATCTCGGCCTGGCCTTCGGTGAGAAACTCGATCCGGAAGTGCCGCACGCCGGCCATCCGGAGCGCGGGCACCGCCTCGGCGGCGGTCTGCGGCACGGCGTTGAACAGCGTGTTCCGACAGCCCACGTCAGCCGTGAGTGGATGCTCCATGCCGATCCGGTCACGCAACAGCACCGCATGCTCGTCGCACGGCCGTCCGCAGTTGGTCTTGTCGGTGCCCGGCGAGAGCACCGCACAGAAGACGCAGTGCTCCATGTGAAACATCGGCATGTGCTGGTGAATCACCACCTCGAGGCAGTCGGCGGGCAGGGACGCGACCAGCTCGCCGAGTTGCTCCCGGTTGAGATCGTACGACGCCGTCACCCGTTCACAGCCTCCCTCGAGGAAGAATCGGGCCGTGATCCGGTTGGCGATATTGAGCGAGTAGTCGCCCACCACCCGCAGCCCCCGGTCGCGGAAGAACTCGACCGCGGCCCAGTTGCGGGCCAGCACGCCGTCGGGCTGCTGCTTGGCCATGAGGCTGAAGATACCGTCCTCCCCGGGCTTCTGGATCCGTGGGGTGGCCAAGAGGATCTCCGCCTCCGCGCGACGGCAGGCGGCGACGGCCTCGCGGTAGTCGCGGATGTCCGCGAAATCGGCCGCCAGCGAACGTTCGCCGATGTCGAGGACCGCTTCGAGCTGGGACAGCGAGCGGACGAGAATCCGAAGCCGGTCACCCGCCGTCGGCCGCGGTTCAGCGGGGAATGTGTCGAGCGGAATCCGTTCAAGAAGCGTCGCCGGCCGAAATGCCGGCACCTGCCGCGAGGTCGCAGATTTCTCGAGGGCTGCAACGAGGTCCTGCCGCAAACGTCCGAGCAGACTGAAGGGAAGCATCGGCCGGCCGCTGATCGTGGCCGTCAGCCGGCGGAGCTCGAACGGAGTTTGGCCCAGTCGCCCCAATTGCTCCCGCAGCACCCGCTCGTCGAGCGGATGCTTGGCGGCCTCGCGGGCAGGTTCGGCCGAAACAACCTCGCAGCGTCGTCCGGGGCCGAGTTCGGCCGTTACTTTCAACGGCTCTCCCACTTCGGCGACCACCTCCAGATCGATCGGCTGCCGCCGGCGAATCGAATCGCCGGAGAACGACCGTCGTAGATCGGCAGCGAGGACGGGATCGTCTGTCTTCCAGACCGCCTGGCCCGGACGGATCGCAGCCGCGTCGAATCCCGCCCGGGCAAAGGCCAGCTCCACTCGGCCTGCCACGACCGCGTCGACCCGAGAAACACCCCCGTGAAACACCTCGTAGACCCTGCCCCCGACCGACTCGTCGGAGGTGCTGCCGCAGTCGAAGGCCAGCCCGTCGCCCCGCTTGACTCCGCCCGCGAGACCAGTCGCCAGTTCGACTACGATCCGCTCCCGCTGCACGGCCACGACGGTGCCCAGTCGCACCCCGCGCTTCGCGCTCGACGTGGCCGGCACGAGGCGTTTGTGATTGCAACCCTCGAGCCATCCGGGAGAGAAACCGCGGGAAAAGGAGAGTTCCATCTCCTCGACCTGCCGAGGCGTGAACTCGACCGGCCGACCTGCTACAGCCGCGTCGATTGCACGGCGGTAGTGACGGGTGATGTTGGCGACGTATTCGGGCGTCTTGAGCCGCCCCTCGATCTTGAAGGCGGCCACCCCTGCCGCGAGCAGATCGGGGGTCAGGGCGTAGGCAGCCAGATCCTGAGGGGAGAGCAGGTACCGCTGCTCGCCGAGATCGACGTCCTGGCCGTCGCAGACGAGCTCGTACGGGAGCCGGCAGGCCTGGGCACACTGACCACGGTTGGCGCTACGGCCGCCGAGTGACTCGCTCGTCAGGCACTGGCCGGAATAGGCCACGCAGAGCGCCCCATGAATGAACACCTCGAGTGGCAGGGATGTCTTCCCGCGAATCGCCCTGATCTCCCCGACAGACAATTCCCGGGCCACGACGACCCGCTCCATCCCTAACTGCTCCGCCAGGCGAATCGTTTCAACGCTCGTAAGCGTCATCTGGGTGGAGGCATGGAGTGGAAGCCCGGGGGCAATCTCCCGGGCGAGCCGGGCTGCCCCCACGTCCTGCACGAGCACCGCATCGACGCCCGCCCCGGCCACCTGCCGCACGACCTCGGCGAAAGCCGGAAGTTCGTCATCGAAGACCAACGTGTTGAGCGTGGCGTAGCCCCGCAGGCCGTGCCGGTGCAGGAGTTGCATCAGATCGGGGAGGTCGGCGACCGAGACATTCGTCGCCCGAGCCCGGGCATTGAATCCGGTCTGGAGCCCGAAGTAGACGGCATCAGCCCCGTTTTCGATCGCCGCCCGGACGCACTCGAGATCGCCCGCCGGCGCGAGGAGTTCGGGGGCAATGGGGACGGCAGACAACGTCACGGCTACAACGAGGGACGGGAGTGGATGTCGACTTCAACAATCTAGTGTGCCACACGAGGGCACGCGAAACCCGTTCCCGTTTACGGCGGCGGCAGTTCCCAGGCCGTTTCGAACACGAGGCCGTCGTCGGTCATCCGCAACACGGTGCCTCCGACCCCAAACATGCCCTCCATTTCGCGGGCCGTCGGCAGAAGCTCCTGGCCGGCGGCCAGCAGCTCGCGATAGACGTCCTCAACGTCGTCGGGCTCGAGGCCGGCAGCGAGTTCGCGGAGCATCCCCAGGGTGCCCCCCGTGCGGGTCGCATCGGTAACCCCGAACATCCGAGCCGGTGGCAGCGGCACGAGTTCGCGGGCACGACTGAGCACGCCGCTCTCTCGGAGCGATGCCGGACCGGAGGGCGGATTGCGAATCGCGGAGAGCGTCTTTTCAAGCGTGCCCTCGCCGACCGCCACGACGAGGTGGCCGCGGCCCACGAAGGCGGCAGCGCCGCCAGGCACCCGCAGCCCACGGAAGCCCTGCTCCTCCTGAAGTTCGCCGCCGGCGAGCGGGGCGAGCCGGCCGAGGAGTTTCACGAACGGTGTTTCGTCTTGGATTGCCCAGACGACGGCCAAGGCATCGGCAGTGACCGGCTCTCCCCCGGCGGCCCCGCCGGCCGCGGCCCGAGCCTGAGCGAGCGCCGCCGCGATCCGGGGCGGAAACGTCAGCACCCAGTGCCGGCTGCCCAGGCCCGTGAGCACAGTGGCCACGTCAGCCCCCAGCCAGGTCTGCGACTGGACGTCGGCCACCGCGAACATGTTCTCCAACTGCTCGGCTTCTGGGGCGGCGAGCAGGAGTTCGCGGATGCTCTGGAAAGCCGCACCCAGATCGAGCGAAATCTGCGTAAAGCCCACGGTCTCGCTGGTGACGAACGACGGAATGTCGCAGGTGTCGCACTGCTGGTCGAGCATGGCCAGCATCCCATGCCGCGGCGCGGGGAGCGTGGCTGCCAGAACGGACCGCCAGCAACCGTCGCCGAAGGCATGCCGCCAAACGACTCCACCCAGGTCGTCGATGCCGGCCTGGGCCAATTGGGCGGCCATAGTCTCATCGTCGCCGGCAGCGGCCAGCAACGGCTGCGGCCGCACCACGATTTCCATCAGGGGTATCCCGGCCGGCATCGCCGTGGCTGCGACCGCGGGCTCGGCCAACACTTCCTGGAGCGCGGGCTCGCCCTCCTGCATGTGCTCGATGAGAAACGCCTCGAAGATCCGCCGCGATTCATCCGCCCCGCAGCGGGGCTCGAAGGCGTCGGCTTCGTCCTGTTCCTGACCAAGCGGGCGGGCGGCCTGGATCGTCGACCCAACGAGGATCCTGCCGTCGATGACGGTCAGATAGGAATGGGTCTGACCCGTCTGCACCGGCTTGGCCGTGCGAAGCTTCTCCCGCATCGACTCCAGCCGCGCGGAGAGCTCAGCCTCGTCCTCTCCCGCTTCAGCCGCCACGTCGTCGAGCCCGAGGCCGCGCAGATCGAGTCCCATCACCGACTCAACCACCGAGATCACATCCCGGCCGGCGAGCGTCAGGTCGGTCCGTTCGAGCCCGGCCCCCGAGTTCTCTTCGAGTTCCTCGATCCTCCGCTTGGCGGCCTCGAGAATTCGTCCAGCTGACTCCAGGCCCGGCTCAGCCCATCCCAAGAGCATCGCCAGCGGCGGCAATCCCTCGCGGCGGCGAACGAGGATCGCGGCTCCGAGATCATGCCGGCCGGCACCGGTCAGGTCGGCGAGTTCGAGCCCGTATTCCTCCAACGTTGCTTCGAGATCGACCGGGGCGTCTGACGAGCCGGACACCAACCGCCACAGGCTTTCGAGCCGATCGGGCCGCATCAGATAGCCCCCCAGCTTGGTCCGCACCTGAAGTTCCTCGGCGAAGGCGGCGGCGCTCGGAAGCCGAACCATCAGCACGGTGTCTTCGGGGAGGCACTCCCACGATGGCCGGAGTTCGTCGGCCCGCCCCGCCCCGCCCATCACGAGAAACACCACCGACAGGATCGCATGTCGCCAGCCTGGCATCGTCATCGCCTCCCTGAATTGCCGATCGCCCGGCAGCCGCCGGACAGGTTCACGAACCACACTCGTTGCCCGACCGCAGCCGGGTTCTCGATCAGCCGCCCGACTCGGCGGCCTGCCGCTCCATCTCGGGCCGAAAGGGGGGCTCGAGATAGGTCGCGCCATTCTGGGGCTGGGAGTCGTCGAACAAATACGTGTCGCGATGGACGAGAAAGTCGATCAGGTCGCACGCAGGGATGCCGAAGGCGAGGCCGTCGAACGCGGTCGCCCCGGCACAGGCCACCGCCACGACCTCACCACGGGCGTTGAAGATCGGCCCGCCGCTGTTGCCCGGATTGATCGCGGCGTCGGTCTGGATGAGCCGCATCTGGTCGATCGTACGGGTGGTGCTGCTGACGATCCCCTGCGTCACCGTTCGTTCCATGCCCAGGGGGTTGCCGATCGCGAACACCATGTCGCCCACCCGCAGATCGTCGCGATCGTCGATTACGACCGACTCGGGCAGGCGGCCGTCGGCCTCGTCCGCATCGAGCTGGAGCAGGGCGAGATCCCGCAGCGGCTGCAACGCGATGATCTTCACCTTGCGGAACTCAACCTTCTCGAACCCACTCGCATCCGCGCCGGCACCGGCCACCGCCCGAAACATGGTGGCCCTGAGTCGCGTCTGGTTCTCGACGACGTGGTAATTGGTGACCACGTGCCCCTGCCCGCTGATGAGGAAGCCAGTGCCGAGGCCACCCGGACTTCGAATCATCACCACCGCCTCGCCGAACCGTTTCACGAGTTCGGGAACCTCACGGGCCTCGAGCCGACCGGTGCGGAAGATATCAGTCTCGGCAGCGTCTCGCACCGCCTCGTCCTCTCCGGCTGCCTCGGCCCGCACGTCGAGCACCCGCTTGGCCGGAATCCGCAGCACTTCGAATCCGAGGTCGAGCACCACCCCGTCGTCGGACTGCCGCAGGAGCGGCGCGGTCAGCTTGCCACCGCCCACGAGCGTGACGGTGACGACCTCTGCTGCCGGAGCGGCCACGCCCCAGCCGGCCAGGCACGCTCCTACGGCAACCACGCTCGACCAGGATCGGGTGTTTCTTCCACCGACGCCACGATTCCTCATGGTTGGCTCCTCGCGGTGTCGTGAGAGGTCTCAGCCGGGCGATCCTTCGGCTCGGCAGCCCGACTCGCGTCGCGGCCCATGTAGATCACGAGTCTGTCCTGGCTGATCAGCACGAGGTCGCGGCAGCCGTCACCATCGGCGTCGAGCCCGGCCACGCGTCGAGGCTCTGCGACCAGTTCCTTGGAGTCGCCTCCGTCGTAGGGGTATTTGCGGTCCTCGAACACCTGCCAACTGACGCTGCGTTCGAGCTTGGCCGTCTGGCCGTCGGCGGCGAGCTGTCGCAGGAGCGCCGTGAGTTGATGCCGTCGGTCATCACACAAGAGCACGTCCTCGCCCCCGTCGCCGTCCACGTCGGTGGTGAGGATCCGATGAATCGTCGATTCCCGCACGCCGCTGCGCCGTCCGATCCGGCCATCCACGCTCTCGACGAGTTCCAGTTCCCAGGGCTCGCCCGACGCCAGACGGATGACCCGCTCCTGGTCGACAAGCACGAGTCCGAGCACCGGATCCTGCCGCAGGCCCGTGCCGGCCGGCATCTTGATCGTCTCCACCGAACGCATCACGCCGGCCTCGTCGGCCGCGAGCCGGTGGAGGAAGCCACCCCCGCGTTCGAGCGCCCAGGCCTGCTCCGACGCCGCGTCGGGGCCACCGCTCGAGGGCAGGTAGGCGGCGATCTTCTGGCCCTCTCCGAGCATCACCTGATCGACCGGATGGAGGTCGGTGCCAAGCCACTGAAACACCCCATCGGTCAGCCGGCAGAGCCGTTGGCCACTGGCGGTGTCGAGCAACCGGTATTCATCGAGGTCGACCTTCGCCAGCAATGCCGGTGACGAGACGACCGGCTTGCCATCGGCGAACCGCACGAGCTTGGCGTTCTTGGCATAGGCGTCCTGAACGAGCAGCGTGTCGTCGCCCAGCCAGACGACCTTCTCCACCTTGTCGCCCAGACCCTCGAAGCGAGTCTTCCGGGGCTCGGCAGCGTCGGCCGGCCAGACGAACAGATCGACGTCGGCCCCCACCCGCTGCGCCCACCACACCGTCGAACCGACCAGGTCGAGGGCCAGGATCCGCCGATCCTTTCCTTCCTGCTCCCAGGGCTGTGGATACCCGAGGCGGCCGTTTTCCCAGCGGCAGCGGTGGAGGTCGGCGGCGTCTTTGGACCAGACGAGCAACAGCCCACGTGCCGCTGCCGGGGCGGCCACCGCCTTGATCCCGCTGACGGCCGGAAACGTCTCCTCGGCAGACCAGCCTGCCTCAGTGAATCGATGCATCCGCAGCCGCGGCTGGGCAGTGTCGACCGCCACGAGCGCGGGCTGGTCCTCGACGAGCATTCCGCACCATCCCAGCCCGGCCGGAACGGCCAGTGGCAGGGCATCCTGGCGACCTACGGCCGAGGTAGCTCCCCGCACGAGCCGGTACTGCCGCAGGACTCCCTTGTCGCTGCCGCCGAGCAGCAGGAGGTCCGCGGGCCCTCTCGGGCCGGTGGCCGTCGCAAACCCGTCGATCGGCTGTTCGTGGAGCGTTTGGGGCGGTAGCAGACTGCCATCGGCGTCGCAGGGATGCCACCGCACCACCTGCCGTGCCACGCTCGACCATTCCACGAGGTCCTTGTCGCCGTCGCCGTCGAGATCGGCGAGCGACCAGTCGACCCGCCCGCGGACCTCGCGAGGTGCGAGCCACACGGCGCGGGCATTCGGCTCCAGCGGCAGCCGCTGAATGCCTTCTTCCTCGTTGATCAACAGTTCGTGCCGGCCGTCGGGCAGATCGCGTACGAGCAGACTGCCGCGGCGGCCGGTTGGAGTGCCGGCCAGCAGATTCCACCCGCCCGTCTTCTGCCAGGCTCCGCGGGCATCGACCGCCAAATCCTTCTGTTGCGTGTAGATCGAAACCCGGTTCGAGGGACTCGTGAGCACCAGCAACTCCGGCCGGCCGTCGTCGTCGAGATCATGAACCACCGCGTCGAGCGGCATCTCGTCGATCGCCACCTCTCCCCGAGACCACTCTGGCGCGAGGGGCAGTTCGTTGGGTCGCTCGGGGTCAGCGAGATCCTCCCGCTCGCGGTCGGCCGGCGGCAACCAGCGGTAGAGATCGAGGCGTGCCTGACGCGGATTGACCACGATCACGTCGTCACGGCCGTCGCCGCCGAGATCGGCAATCGCCAGCCGCTCCGCGCGACCGTCGAGTTCGACCACCCGCATCCCCTGCCAGCCGTCGAACCCGGATGCCAGTGCGGCAGTCCCGCCGAGACCGGCAGCGGCGCAGCCGAGTCGACGGAGAAATCGCCAAACGGCCAAATGGGTGGCTGAAGCCATGTCCCAGAGGATACCTGGCCCGAAGAGCGGCCGCCACGAGCGACGGCCGCCGGAGGCTCGCTGCTACTCGAGTTCCGGAAGAATCTCTTCCTCAGAGGCCGCTTCCCTCAGTTTCTCCAGGGCCTTGGCTTCGATCTGCCGAACCCGCTCCTTGGTGACCCCGAGGGCCGAGCCGACCTCCTTGAGGGTCTGGGGTTCGTGCTCGTGGTCGAGTCCGTAGCGGCGGATGATGATCGTCTGTTCGCGGGAGTCGAGCCGGTCGAGGAACCGGCCGACCTGCTGCAGCCGGTCGGTGGCCGCCAGACGCTGCTGGTATTCGTCTTCCCGGCGATCGACCGCCGCTTGGAGCAACTCCATGTCGGCCGCCCGAAACCGATCCCGCCGCTTGTGCTCGTCGGGAATCGTCCGGGCATAGTTTTTCATGATCGCCCACGAGGCGTAGGTGCTGAACTTGTTGCCCCTGGCATAGTCGAACTTCTCGACGGCCCGGATCAGCGACATGTTGCCGTCGCTGACCAGGTCGAAGAACCCGTCGCCGGGAGAGACCCGCCGCTTGGCGATCGAGACCACGAGCCGAAGATTTGCCCGGACGATCCGATTCTTGATCGCCACGATCTCCTCGTAGAGCTTGTCGATCTGATCCATCAGGCGAGCGCTCGGCTTCTCCGGATCGAGCTGTTCCCGAAGCTTGGAGGCACGGTACTTGAGATAGTTGAACTTTCGGAACAGCCAGACCTCCTGCTCCCGAGTGAGCAGCGGCACTTCGTAGAGACTCGCCAGGTAGGCCGGCAGACCGCTGGGCCGCCGGACCCGCTTGGCCGGCTCGTCCTGGCCGGGGTAAGGCTGATTCACCACCTTCTCGGCACTCTTCCGCGAGAAGAGCGCGTTGGGCATGAAGTCGAGCGGGAGTTCCTTCACGTGCTCCGCCCGCTGGGCCAGGATCACGCGATAGATACTCGCCTTCGACCGGTGATATCGCCGGGCGATCGACTCGACCGACTCCCCGCCCAGATGAAGCTGGTAGATCCGATCACAACTCTCCGGCCGCAAACGACCGTCAGCGGCTGCGAAGACCGCCTGGTCGGGATGCTCCTGGTCGTGCCGCTTGACGGTGTAGCGAATCGTCTCCACGCTGCGATCGAGTCGCTTCGCGATCCTCCGATGGACGTCGGCGGGACATGCCCCGGCGAGCGAGAGCCGGCGGGCCCAGGCGATGATCTTGTCGTGCTCCTCGGGCGAGAGCTGGCTGAATCGGCTGCCCCGCTCGACGCGGAGCGGATTGCTCCGGACGAACCGTTCGACCGCACTGGCGAGGAATCCGACCCGCCGCCGGCCGTCGACCACATACCTCTGGGCAACGAGTCCATGGTCTCGCCACCGGGAGATCGTCTTCGTGGAGACGTTGAACCGCTGGGCGAGATCCTCGATCGAGAGCACCTCCTCCCCGGACGTCACGGTCTGCGTGTCGGCATCGGCCCGACAGTCGCTCATGACGTGCAGTTCTGAGCCCGAGTTCTCGAGACCGTCGAGATACAGGCGCACGAAATCATCGGTTGCAATATGGGAACGCATGGTCCACCTCCAAGCCGGCTGGTCCATGCCGGCGGTATTCGAGGGCCTGACGAGCGGATGCCCCTGACGCACCCGTCCGCCCGAAACCTCGGGCCAATCGCAGTCAAGCGTCGCACGCGTCGGGGATCATCCTGACCCCTCCGTTCCGGTGCCGTGGACGCCTTAGTTATACGACCGAGGATCCAAAAAGGTTCGGGGCCAAACCGGTTGTCTCCAATTTTTTTGGTCCGGACGGTGCATTCGGACCGAAAACCAACAGAGAACGCCCATCGGCTCCCCCGACACGGGCGGATTCAAAGGCCGCCCGGCGTCTGCTACCGGATCGTTGAAAAACACCCAAAAACCGCCCAAAGCCCCCATATTCCTCCAGTTATCATAATAGACACTTGGTATATGACCCCAAATAATGACTGCCGGGCGACGACGACATCGGCCGCCCGCCCGTGGTCGGCCAGCATGGTGGCTGCCGCGATCCTGGCTCTCGCCGGCGGCCTGCCTGGCTCCGCCGTGGCGACCGAGACGGCTGAAGGAGAGATGCGTCGGGTCGACGTACTTCTCGCCGTCCGTGGCAGCCTTTTTGCGGAGGCCAGCCCTGAGCGATCGCCGGTGAGCCAGCCGATCGAACTCGATGCCCGGTTCGTGTTCGCCGAGCCTGCCGCCACGAGCGAGGGCGACCGAGATGACGCTGAGATGGCTCCCCGGGCCCGGCGATACCGCTCGGCCGTGGCGGAGTTCTCCACCGACGGACGACGCAGTCGAACGGCGCTCGCCGCCGACGCCGCCGACCTGCTCGTCGCCGTTCGCGGTACCACGCCCAGCCCCTATCTGGCCGAGAGTTTTCTCTCCCGGGAGGAGGCCGAACTCTTGGAAGTGCCGTTCGACGCCGCGCTCGTCGATCAGTTGCAGCCGACCGTCGCCGTAGTCGTGGACGAAACCTGGCGGGTAGCGGCCGACCTCGCGGCGGGACTTCTCGCGATCGACACGGTGGAGTCGGGCGGAATCGATGCCCGGCTGGTCGCGGTGACGGACGGAGTCGCAGAGGTCGCCCTGGAGGGTACCGTCACGGGCGGGGTCGACGGTGCGGCCACGCGGATCGTGATCACCGGCAGCTATCGTTGTCCGGCGGTGGCTGAAACCGATCGCTGGCTGCTGGGGGAATCGATCGAAGACCTCGCGGTCGAACTCTCGGAGCGTCGGGAAGCGGGCTGGGTGGCCCCCGGGCTCGACGTTACCGCCACGCTGACCCTCCGCAGATCCGCGGAGGGTCAAGTCGGCGACGATACGGTGGAGCCCAGCGATCAGCTCGCGGTCGCCGCCGCCGACCGACCCAGCGGCCCCGGCCGCCCGGGCACGGTCTGGGAACGCCACCGCCAAGGGCGGTATTCACTCGTGCTCGATGACCGCTGGCGGGTGGTCGAAGACAGCTCGGATGGCCTCGTCATGAGGCTGATGGACCGCGGAGCGCTCGTCGCCCAGTGCTCCATTCTTCCATTGCCCCGCACGGCCGCCGAGAAGCCGCCAGAACTCGAGACGGTCCGCCGCGATGTTGAACGCTCGCTCGGCGATCAGTTCGGTCAAATCACCGCCGCCGAGGCGACGACCCGCGGAGACGGCACCCGCGTGGTGCGGATCGTGGCGGAAGGCACGGCGGAAGATCGGCCTTTTCGCTGGATTCATCAGGTTCTGACCGACCCGGCCGGATACCGGGCTGCCGTCACCTGCATGCACGAACCGGCGATGGCCGACCGGTTTGGCATCGCCGACCGCGAACTCGTCGCTGGACTCGTGCTCGTGGCCGACCGGGCGGCGGCACCCCTTCGTGAGGCCCGAAATCCGCCCCTGTCGCCGGAGGCTGACGGCGAGTGAGGAAACCTGCGACTTTCCCAGATCGCTCCTTGACGCTGACCTTTTCAGTCGCGACACTCTGGGATTCGTGAGTCGGGCCGAGTTGGCTGTTTCCGGACAGGCTACTCGCCCGGCTCCGCACAACCCGAGGAGATCCGCCGAACCGAGGTGCGAAGACCGCGACTTCCCCCGGCCGGTGGGCACCCGTTCCCAGGCCGGAGGCGCGAGCCATCGAGAAGCAGCATCGCATCAACGAGCAGATCCGGATCAGCCCGATCCGTGTGATCGGTGCCGATGGCGGTCAGTTGGGAATCATCCCGACTGACGAGGCGATGGGAATCGCCCGCGAGGCGGGCCTTGACCTCGTGGAGGTGGCTCCCAACGAGAAGCCGCCCGTCTGCCGAATCATGGATTTCGGCAAATTCAAGTATCAGCAGAAGAAGAAACACCACAAAACCCACGTCCACCACACCAAGATCAAGGAAATCCGGCTGCGGCCCAAGACGGGCGATCACGACATCGAGTTCAAGGTGCACCAGGCGCGGAACTTCCTGCTCCACAAGGACAAAGTGGTTGTGTCGGTCGTCTTCCGTGGCCGGGAAATGGCCCACATCGAGGAAGGTCAGCGGGTGATGCAGTCGATCGTGACGCAACTCGAAGACATCGCCAAGGTCGAGGCCAATCCGCAGCAGATGGGCCGGCGACTGACCTGCACCCTCGCCCCTCGGTGACCCGAAAACCGATCCCTCCATCGTCCGAAACACCACCCCTCACCACACCAGACACAGGAGCTTCCCCCATGCCAAAGCAAAAGACCCACAAGGGAACCAAGAAGCGATTCCGCCTAACCGCCACCGGTAAGGTGAAGCACCGCCGCGCCGGCACGAGCCATCTTCAGGTCCGCCTGACGAGCAAGCGGAAACGCGACCTGCGGGGCACGGGCGTGCTGGCCACGGCCGATACCGCCCGCATCGCCGCGGCGCTCGGCAAGTACAGCTACTGATTTCAGCGCTCGGCGGGCCATGCCTGGCCCCGCCGAGCTAGCCGGGCCTCCGCCCGGCCGGCCGCCTTCCGGGCGGCCGATTGCGTGCGGCCTGCGCGGTGGGGCGGCCCTGTCTGCGCGGATTGCTGTCGAGGCGGGACGACGCGGATGGCACGCGGCGCGAGGCTACGCCTCGCTGCGTGCCTGAGGTTTCGCGAGGCTGCTTCCGGCCCTTGAACCACCGCATTCGGTCGGAGTTGCCTGTGCCCCGAGAGCCGGCCTAGGAAACCAGCGGAGCCCGGGCACCGATCCGCGTCAGCGGATTGGTCGGCGAAGCGGGAGTTTCCTCGGAGTGCGCGCAGGGCATCGATGCCCGCAGCGAACGTCCGGCGACGGGGAATGGGCAATCCCGAACCACCGACCAGAGCCCCAGGATTCCGCGGCGGCTGCCCGGACAGGGGCAAAAACAGGTTGGGGTTGCAATGCGGCGGATTTGAGGCAGGATTAGGGGCTTTCCTGGCCGAAAATAGGCCGGGGAATGCATCGCTCACGTTTGCGGATATTGGAATCATGCGCACCAAGAATGTCGTGCCCCGGTTGCGGGCCAAGAAGCGGCTGTTCAAGCGGGTCAAGGGCTCTGTCGGCGGCCGGCGGCGGCTGCTCCGCACCGCCAAGGAATCGATCATCCGGGCCGGCGTCTACGCCCACCGCGATCGTCGCCGCAAGAAGCGTGATTTCCGCCGCCTCTGGATCGTGCGGATCAACGCTGCCTGTCGGGAGCGGGGTCTGCGGTACAGCCAGTTGATTGCTGGCCTCGCGAAGATCGGGTGCGAACTCGACAGGCGGACGCTGTCGGAGATGGCCATCGTCGATCCCACCGGCTTCGACGCCGTCGTCGCTGCAGTGCGTGAGGGCCTGGGCCTGCCGGAGCCGGCCGCGGTCGCGTAACAGACGTGGCAGCCACCGCGCTCGAAGCCTTCCGGACGGAACTCGATCGCCTCCAGCGAGACGCGGCCGCAGCGTTGCTCGTGGCATCCGATGCCGAGGCGATCGAAGCGGCGCGGGTGGAATTCGCCGGCGCCCGAAGTGGCCGGCTCAAGGCCGCCCAGAAGTTGCTCGGCGGCCTCGATCCCGCCGACAAGCCGGAAGGCGGCCGGCTGTTCAACGAGGTCAAGGCCGCCGTGGCGGGGCTTCTCGAGGCATCCCAGGCGAAGCTCGGTTCGGCCGAAGAACTCCTGCCGCCGGTCGATGTGACGCTGCCGGGAGAGACCGTGCCCCGTGGGCATGTGCACCCGATTACCCGCACCATCCGCCAGGTGCAGGAGATCATGGGCCGGCTCGGTTTCGAAAGCGTCGATGGCCCCGAAGTCGAGGATCAGTGGCACAACTTCGAGGCGTTGGCGATCTCGCCGGAGCATCCCGCCCGAGATCCGCTCGACAACTTCTACCTGTCCGTCGCCCAGGCGGCCGACCCGCTCTTGCTCCGATCCCAGACCAGCACGGTGCAGATCCGAGTCATGGAAAGCCGCGAGCCGCCGTTGCGGATCGTCTCGCTCGGCCGCGTCTATCGGCCCGACACGGCCGACGCCACCCACTATCCGATGTTCCATCAGGTGGAAGGCCTGCTCATTGAGCCGGGCACCACGATGGCCCATCTCAAGAGCGTGCTGCGGATGTTCGCCTCGAGCTTCCTCGGTGGCGATGTGCACGTGCGATTTCGCCCTTCGTTCTTCCCCTTCACCGAGCCGAGCGTGGAGGTGGACATGGAGTGGGGCGGCCGCTGGGTCGAGATGGGCGGGGCCGGAATGGTCGATCCCGCCGTGCTCGAAGCGGTGGGCTACGATCCCGACGTCGTGACCGGCTTCGCCTTCGGCCTAGGAGTGGAGCGGATCGCCGCCCGCCGCTACGGCGTGGACGACATCCGCGACTTTTACCGCAACGATGTCCGTTTTTTGCGACAGTTCTAACGGCGGCCGCGCGGCTGCCCCTTCATGTCCCGCGTGATCCGATGATCATCTCCGCCGCTTGGCTCGCCGATTACGTGCAGGTTCCCACGACGACCTCGCGGCTCGTCGATCGGCTGGCCTTGGCAGGGCTGAACCACGAAGCCACCACCCGCGTCGGTGACGACGAGGCGATCGAACTCGAGGTGACGAGCAACCGTCCCGACTGCCTGGGCCACATCGGTGTCGCCCGGGAGGTGGCCGTGCTGCTCGGGCGGCCGCTGGCGGTGCCCGACCCTCGGCCGCTCGAGGGCGGCGCCGCGGCCAAGCACGTCACCGTGCGGATTGAGTCGCCGGAGATTTGCCCGTTCTACTCTGCCCGAGTGATCCGCGGCGTGCGGGTGGGGCCGAGTCCGGCCTGGCTCGTCGACCGGCTCCGGACCGTCGGCGTGGCGAGTGTCAACAACGTCGTCGATGTGTCGAACTACGTCATGCTCGAATCGGGCCAGCCGCTTCACACTTTCGATCTGGCCAAACTCCGAGGCGGCACGATCGTGGTCCGCCGAGCTCGGCCGGCTGAGCCCTTCACCGCGATCAATCACAAGACCTACTCGCTCGACGAGCGGATGTGCGTGATCGCCGATGCCGAGCGGCCGGTGGCTCTGGCCGGCGTGATGGGAGGTGCCGAGAGCGAAATTTCGGCCGCCACGGCCGATGTGCTGATCGAGTCGGCCCAATTCGCCCCGTTGCCCGTGAGGGCTGCAGCCCGCAGCCTCGTGCTCGCCAGCGGCTCTTCCTATCGCTTCGAGCGGGGCCCCGATCCGGCGATGGTGGACTGGTCCAGCCGGCGAGCCGCGGCGCTCATCCTGGAACTCGCCGGCGGCGTACTTGACCACGGAGTCGTCACCGCCGGTGAGCTGGCATGTGCCCCCGCCGTGATCCCGCTCTCCATCGAGCGGGTCGGCGAGGTGCTCGGGGTGGACGTTCCTCCCGAGCGTCAGCGGACCATTCTTCTCGCGCTGGGTTTCACGCCCGAGTCGGACGCATGCCACCGTTGGCGGGCTCCGACCTGGCGGCGGGACTGCTCGCGGGAGATCGACCTCGTCGAGGAGATCGTGCGGATCGAGGGCTACGAGCAGGTGCCCGAGGACGTGCCGATCACTGCGCGGACGGTCGAGCTTTCGCCTCGCGAACAGACGGTGCGGGCGACGGGGGAACTGCTCGTAGGTCTCGGCTTCTGCGAAGCGATGACCCGCAGCGTGGTCGACCGGTCGCTTGCGGAATCGACGAGCCCCTGGGGCGATGCCGTCCCACTCGTGATCTCGCCACCGCTGGTCCGCGGCGCCGATCAGCTCCGCCGCAGCCTGCTTCCGAGCCTGCTGGAGGCCCGCGGTGGCAACGTCGCCGTCGGTGTTCCAGACGCCGATCTCTTCGAGATCGCGCGGGCCTATCTCAAGCGACCCGGCGATCCGCCGGCCGGCGACGGCCCCGTGGAGGAACCGCTCCTTGTAGGCCTCGTGGCGGGAGGCGACTATTTCCGTGGCAAGGGTCTCACCGACGCCGTCCTGACGCAGCTCGGCGGGACGGTGGCCGACGACGGGCTCGCGTATCGCCGCTATGAGAGCGATCTCTTCGTCGCCGGCCGGGCGGCCGAGATCCTCCGCGAATTCCCTGGCCGGCCAGCCCTCCGCGTGGGCGTCGTCGGCGAAGTCTCACCGGCAACCCGGAAACGATTCGGGCTCGGTGAGGACGCGGTCACCGCCGCCGAAATTCGTCTCGACTTCCTGCTCGACCTCGTGTCCCGGGAGCGGCGGCTCGTGCGGCCGCCCGAGTTTCCCGCGGTCGAGCGAGACATCAACATCGTCGTGAACGAAGACCTGGCCTGGGGGCAGCTCGAAGAGGCGATCCGCACCGCGGCCGGCGAGATGCTCGAGGACTGCAGCGTGACGGAGATCTGGCGGGATGCCGAGCGGCTCGGCCCTGACCGAAAGAGCCTCGTCGTGGCCCTCAGGCTTCGCAGCGGATCGGGCACGCTGACCGGCGACGAAGCCGCGGAGTTGGTCGCCCGAATCGTGGCCGAGTGTGGCCGCCGCTGCGGGGCGACGCTCCGCGGCTGACCGCGAGCGTTCGCCGAGCCCCGAGCCTTCGGTCAATCCTTGTGGACAGGGGGTCGGGTCAACTCTGCCGCACCGGCTCGGGGACGGCAAAAGTCGCGTCGCGGGCGAGGATACGCCCCAATTGCTCCGCGAGCGTTCGCCGATCC
>CAYVNX010000037.1:0-3403 GCA_964453165.1 uncultured Candidatus Kuenenia sp.
GTCTGCACGCCGCAGGACGTGGCCCTGCTCGACGCCACCAAGGCGATCGCGATGTTTCGCAAGGTCAACATCCCGGTTTTAGGCATGGTGGAGAACATGTCGTCGTTCGTTTGTCCCGATACCGGCAAGCGGTACGACATCTTCGGCTCGGGCGGAGCCAAGCGGACGGCACACGAACTGGAGATTCCCTTCCTCGGCGAGGTACCGATCCAGATTCCGATCCGCGAACACGGCGACGCCGGCACGACCGCGGCGAACTACGACGATCCGGCCGCGCGGCCCTACCTCGAGGCGATCTGCGAGCGGCTCGTGGGCAACCTCGCCGCCACGAACGCCGTCCGCCCACCACTGCCGAGCCTGCCGGTGCTCTGACACGGTTCAGTACAGGCTCAGCGTCCCGCCGTCGGGCCAACGGACGACGGGCTGGCGGGTGAACCGAATCCGCCCCGCGAGCGACCGCACTTCGGCGGCCCGTGAGCCGATCCGGGCCCACTCACCGAGACTTCTCCGCACGGAACGGGCGGGCTCCGGCAGCCCCCAGGCCTGGCAGGACCCTGCCCAGAGGTTGTCGAGTCGACGGCGGCGCACGTGGATCGAGTCGAAGCCATACCATGCTCCGGGCTGCTCGATCAGCTCGGCTCCGTGCTCGATAGCCAACTCCCGCACGGCGGCATCGAGTTCGGCGGCGGCCGACTTGAGATGCACGAGTGCCAGCGGACAGCCTGGCACGAACACGGCTTTGAGGAGCCGGTATCGCACCGGTCCTGCCCGGGCCACGCTCGCGAGCGGCAGCCCCGTAACCGCCACCCGACTGCCGCGTTCGGCGAGCCGAGCGAGGCACTCCCGCACCCAGCCCGCTGTCTGGGCGACGGAAAAGCCATACAAGAGGTCATTGCCGATGTCGGTGACGAGGGCGAGCGGTCGGCGACCGGAGCCCGGCGACTCGAGCCGATCGAGGGCCCTCCACAGCCCACTACCGAGGATCGACGGCAGCCGCCGCCAGGCCACCCGGCTGTTCGCACCGTAGGAGCGACCATGGCCCGCAGCCACAAGCATCGTGGGGGCGGTCACCCGCGCCCGCACGGCCGCCGCCAGCCGCGGCAGGCCCCGCGAGAGATTGCTGGCCCCGATCGCCACCACGAGCGATGCGACGTCTGCAGGCTGACTCATCGCCGCCACGGACCGCCGCCGAGCGAAAGGCTCTGCCAGCAGGAAGCGGCGAGCATCGCGAACATGATCCCCAGGTAGTGATCACCCCGCATGTAGCCCCAGTAGGCCACGCCCGCAGCGGCACCCACGCCGATCATCGCGGCCACCTGATGCGCATTCGATACGCCCACCGCGAGCAGCCCTTCCCGCAACATCTGCCCGCCGTCGAGCGGCGGCACGGGCACGAGGTTCAAGAGCGGCCAGAAGATGTTCACCCAGAGCAGAAAGTCGATCACCGCAGAAATAATCCGCGAGTCGATCTCCCGGCCGCCATAGAGCCCCAAGGTCCGGCCGATCGATGGAATCGGAAACGGCACGAACCAGCCGCCGGCCACGAGCGCCAGCACGATCACCGCCGCCAGTGCCAACTGGGCCAAAGGCCCCGCGGCCGAAACGATCAACTGCTGGGCCGGTCGGAGGCTGCGCTGTCGGCCCCAACGATCGGGAATCGCGAGCCCGCCGAAGTGATAGACGACGATGTGCGCAGGCTGACCGAAGAAGCGATAGGCCAGGGCATGGCCGAGTTCGTGGACGAGAATCGACACGAGCACCACGACCGCCCACAGGATCAGGTAGCCCAGGAGGGCTCGTTGATCGCCGGCGGCGTAATACTGGCAGGTGCCAAAGCCCAGAAGTACCGCGGCCACCCAGAACCAGCCCGAGACACGGACGGGAATCCCGGCCAGTTCGAACTGCCAGTCTGCGGGAGTCGGCTGGGGCTCGGCGAGCAGCATCTGGCTCAGGATACCCGATCCGCCTCAGGCCGCCCGACGCCGCTCGTCACCTGCCCCGACCGGGACGGAACCCGCGGCGATCGCCAGCACGACCGAGGCGGCCCGGGCGGCCGAGCCGGGATGAGCGACCCGAGCGGCGACCGCTGCCACGCGGGCCCGGGCTCGGCCGATCGCCGCGGGATCCCGCAGCCACTCGACCACATGCGCGGCCACACGTTCCGCCGGATCCTGCACGGAGAGATACTCGGGAAAGACGGCCTCGGGATCAGCCGGCGCGACCTGCCTGGGCGGAAGCAGCACCGGCTCGGTCCGACCGATCGGGTTCCGGCAGGCGAGCAGATTGACGAGCGTGATGAATCGAACCCGCCGGCAGAAGCTCTGCACCACGTAGGCGAAGCTCCCGACCTGATACACGATCACCGTCGGCACCCGGGCCGCGAGGAGTTCGAGCGACACCGACCCGCTGACGGCGATCGCGACGTCGGCCGTCTCCATTGCCGCACGCGCCTGCCCGGCGGAGATCGTCAGCCCGAGCCCCCGGGCAACCGGATCGGCAGCCACCTCGCTGCGAATCCGGGCGGCATGCCGCTCGTGCAGCGCGGCCACAGTGAACACCGCCTCTGGCACGCGACTTCGCACCCGGGCGGCGGCTCGGAGAATGTTGCCGAGATTGGCGTCGAGTTCCTGCCCACGAGAGCCGGGGAGGAGCAGCACGTGTGGCACGGACGCCGGAGCCCCTGGCAGCCGGGACGATGATCGATTCGTCGGCAGCTCATGCTCGTCGAAGAAGGGATGGCCGACGAGCGTGCTGGTCATCCCCTGCTCGGTGAACCACTCGTGCTCGAACGGCAGGGCTGAGAGCACGTGATCGACCAGCCGCCGCATCTTTTTGATCCGCCAGCTCGCCCAGGCCCAGATTTGCGGCGGGCAGTAGAAGACGACCGGGATGCCATGTCGCTTGGCACGCCAGGCAAGCCACCAGTGAAACCCGGGGAAGTCGACGAGCACGCAGACATCGGGCCGGGCGTCGAGAAAACTCCGCTCCGCCCGTCTGGCAAGATCCACGAAGCGGTGGATCGAGCCGATCACCCGCAGAAACCACATCACAGCCAGGCGGGTCAGGTCGGCCACGAGCCGGCAGCCGGCGGCCTCCAGCTGCGGCCCGCCGAGCCCGACGAACTCGAGGCTCGGATCCCGCGCGCGAAGCTCCCGCACGAGCACCGCGGCGTGGTGATCGCCCGAGGGTTCGCCGGCCGAGAGAAAAACCCGCATCGAGAAAGGCTCCGGGAGCGGCGTCGAGGGCCGCTGGCCAGGAGTATTTCAGGTCAGGCCGCGGCCCCCTAGACCGGATTTTGGCTCGCTGGGGCGACGACCTGGCAAACTGAGCGGGGCAGGCGAGGGGTCGGCGAACGCTCGCAGAGCACGGGGGCGTATCTTCGCCCGCGACGCGACTTTTGCCG
>CAYVNX010000037.1:3503-24556 GCA_964453165.1 uncultured Candidatus Kuenenia sp.
CCCCGAGCCGGTGATGCACCGACCTCGGGGGCCTCCTTCATTCGGCGGCAGCGGGTTTTTCCGGCGGCAGCCGCTTCGGCGCCAGTGGTTTGACGGGGGCAAAGCCCCGTCCCAGGTTCCCAAACACGAGCCTCGTCTGATCTTCGATCGCGGCCTGTTTGATCCGGTTCCGGCAGGCATCGCTGCAAAAGCCGACCTCTACGCCGCCGAGGTCGAGCGTGGTTCCGGCTGCGACTCCCACGCCATCGAGCGGGCACGCCCGCTGGACGAACTGGCGGGTGAGCACCATCTGCTGGTGGGCAAGCGGCGTGGAGCGGCTCGGGTCGGCCTCGAACGCCTGCTTGCATTTCTTGCAGCAGAACCAGACTCGGCCGCCATGAAAGTCGAGGCTCACCTTGGGGTCACACGGCTCGGACGAGACCGGACACATCGGCTCAATCTTCATCGCCGGCACCGCCACCGCCACCGCTGCGGCGACCAGCCACGCAGCCAGGATCACGAGTCCGGAGCCAGTTGCGTTCCTGAGCGTCATTCGCATCGCAGACCTTTTCTGCCGGCTCCCCGATCGGTTCGCGTCGTTCACCGATCATACCCCGGCAGGTGGGCTCTGGCCTTCCTCCGGCGACCAGCGGGGCTCCGGTAGCCCGACCGCCACGATCGCCCCGGCCGCGATCACCGCCGCGCCGCCGAGAAACACCGGCCGAAACCCGACCGCATCCACGGCAAAACCCACCAGCGGTGACAGCACGAACGGGGCGGCCAGGGCGGCCCCCACGATGCTGACATAGCGGGGGTGCTCGGACGACGCGGGAGCGAGTTCCAGGGCATAGCCGACGAAAACCTTCAAGGCGATCGGATTGAGGCCGAGCGGCGCGTACACGAGCCAGAACCAGCGGCCTGCCGGCCCGGCGGGCAGGAGTGATAGCCAGACCACGATCAGTGGCGTGAGCGAGGAAAGGGCCATCAGCCCGACGAGCACGATCCGCGTACCACGGCGGTCGGCCAAGGGGCCCGCCACGAGGCTCGCGGCTCCCGTGGCGACATTCTGCACGATCACCCACGTGACCAAGCTCCCAGATGCGGTGCCGAGCACGTCGCGGGCAAAAGCCTGATAGTGCGGGAAGAGCATGATCACCGCCGAGAAGCAGGCTGCGACAACCGCCAGCCGCACGAGCGACGGGTCAGCCACCAGCTTCTGCCGCCAACTGCCGAGGCCGGCGAACCAGCCGGTCGGCCGATCTGCCTCCGGCCCGCCCGCTGCCGGCGGCGGATCGGCCGGCTCGTCGAGCAACGTCGGCACGACCGCGGCCAGCAGGTAGAAGAAGGCTGTCGCCGCGAAGATTCTCGGGAAGCCGTCGGCCTCCGCGAGCCAGGGCCCGAGAAACCAGACAGCCGCCGTGATCGCGGCCACGCTGCCGACCGACACGCTGATCAGCATCGTGCGGCCGCGGTTGCCGGCAGTGATCAGCTTGCCCTGGAGCGTCGCCAGGACGAGCTGGTTGAGACCGTTCACGGCCGCGAAGCATCCGTAGAGGACGAGGAACACCCCGGCCAGAAGTTCCGGCCGGGTCGGTGCGAGCCTGCCCCACAGGACGGCCAAGGCCCCGAAGCATCCGGCCATCACCGCCGTGGTGATGGCCGCCGCCGGCGACTTCCGTCGCATCCGTCCGAGCGGCCCGGCGAACACGAGCGGCGGGATGCTCTGGCCGCCGCGGTTGAGGATCGGGAGCAAGCCCCGCAGCGTGCCTGAATCGACCACGGCGTCGAGCACCGCCGGCATGATCACCGTCTCGGTCTTGAACAGCCAGCCCACCCGCACGAGCACCTGGTAGACCACGATCCAGAAGGTATTGCGGGCCTCGCGGGCCGCAGGTGGATCGGACAGGGCAGGTCCCGCACGGCGGTCGGATGTCATGGAGTTGCGGAGAGGGCAGGTTTGGCTCGAACCGCATGATACGAGGAGCGACGCGGCCGCTACCGCGACCGCGTCTCGACGAGGACGAGTTCGAGGTAGCTCCGCCGCTCGCAGTCGGTGCAACCGAGCTCCTGAGCCAGGGACTCGATGCAGGCCGCGGCCTGGGGCAGTTCACCCGGCGACGCCTGGAGTTCCAACTCCAGAAACTCGCCCAGGCCAGCCACGGTGTCGAGCGCGACCTCGACCTCCGCGCCCCGCCACGGCACTCGCGCCGGCCGCCGCCTTTTCGCCACCTCCTGCACGGGGCGAAACCCGAGCGCCTCGAGCAGTTCACTCCAGCGGTCGAGCGTGGCCTGGCCGCCCCGGGGACCACCGGGTAGAGGCGGCACCTGGGCCAATCCGAGTTCGAGTTCCCGCCTGGTCTTCACGGCGGAATCGATCCGGGGCCCCTTCCAGGTGACCGCAACGAAATCACCAACCCGGCGGAGCCGCAGCGCCTCGTCGGTGCGGGCAAAGTCGCGGCAGGGATGGGCAAAGTAGCGATCGACCTGGTCGATCGGCTCCCGAAACCTGGCCGCCAGGGCGACCAGCCTGGCTTCGAGGGCTGCGGGGTCGATCACCCGATATTTCTGCTCGACTTCGTACACTGGCGGAGTGCTCGTGAGGTCAGGAAACCGACTCCGATGATACCTTCCCCTCGCACCGGATCCCGCCTGACGTGGCTGGTCGCCGCCCTGGGAGCAATGACGGTCGCCGGATGCGGCGAGCCCCCGCGTCATCCAGCCGTCGGCGTGGCCCTGCGTGGTCTCCCGATCACATCGGTGATCAATCCGACGCTCCAGCCTCCTCCGCTCGCCGACAAGGTGACGCTGCTCAACTTCTGGGGCACCTGGTGCCCCCCCTGCCGCCGCGAACTGCCCGGCCTCGTCCGAATCGCCGAGGGCCTCGCCGCTGACGGCCGCTTCCAGTTCGTCCCGGTCTCGATCGGCGCCGGTGGCGACGACGGCGACCTCGCTGCGGAGACACGCCGATTTCTCGCCGCCCAGCGACTCGAACTCACCGCATGGATCTTCTCCGACGCCCTGGCCGGAATGATGTTCGGCGAGTCGGTAGGGCTCTCCTCGCTCCCCACCACCTACCTGGTCGGCCCCGACGCCCGGATCCGGCGTGTCTGGAACGGCTACCGCCCCAGCGACGAAACCGAGATCGCCGCCGCGATCGTCGGCCTGTTGAAGGAAGTCCACGAGTAAGCCGCTGGTGCAGCGGTGCAGGGGCATCCGTGCCTCCCGGTGGATCGGGATATAATCCTCGGTTTTCCGCCCTCGTGAGCTTCCGATGACCCTTCTGCCGCTGCGTGCCTCCGAGCATCTTCACGAGGTGAAGTACGAGATTCGCGGCGCCCTCGCCCGCCGGGCCGAGCAACTCGAGCGGGAGGGGCACGACGTCATCAAGCTCAACATCGGCAATCCCGGTGCCTTCGGCTTCCGGATGCCGTCTTCGATGCGAGTGGCGATCGTTGAGAACCTCCATCAGGCCGATCCCTATTCTCACCAGAAGGGCATCTTTCCAGCCCGCGAGGCGGTGGTGATGCAGCAGCAGAACCGCGGCGTGATGGACGTCACGGCCGACGACGTGTTCATCGGCAACGGGGTCTCGGAACTGATCATGCTGGCCATGCGGGCCCTGCTCAATCCGGGTGACGAGGTGCTCGTGCCCAGCCCTGACTATCCGCTCTGGACGGCGAGCGTGGTGATCCACGGGGCGAAGGCGGTCCACTATCCCTGCCGGCCCGAGCGGGGATTCGTTCCAGATCCGGCCGAGGTCGAACGGCTGATCACCGACCGCACCCGCGCGCTGGTGGTGATCAATCCCAACAACCCCTCCGGGGCCGTCTACCCGCGGGAGGTGCTTGCTGCCTTGGCAGGAATCGCCGAGCGACGGCATCTTGTGCTCTGTGCCGACGAGATCTACGACGAGATGCTCTACGACGGGGCCGAGTTCGTGCCGCTGGCGACGCTCGCGAAGCAGGCGCTCTGCCTGACCTTCTCGGGCCTCAGCAAGGTCTACCGGGCCTGCGGACTACGGGTTGGCTGGCTCGTGTTCTCGGGCGAACGGGAGCATGCCCGTGATTACCTCCACGCGATCGACCTTCTGGCGTCGCTCCGGCTCTGCTCCAACGTGCCGGGCCAGTTCGCGGTGCAAACGGCCCTCGGCGGCCACCAGTCGATCTTCGAGCTGACGCGGCCCGGCGGCCGACTGTATGCCACGCGAGCAACGCTGCTCGACGCGATCGGCAAGAGCCGTTGGCTGTCGCTCGCGCCGCCAGCCGGCGCGATGTACGGCTTCGTCCGAGTCCACGCCGATCGGCTTCCGGGGGGCACGGAGGCTTTTGACGACCAGGCGTTCGCGCTCGACCTGCTGGAGCGAAAGCATGTTCTCGTGGCGCCGGGGTCCAGTTTTAATGTCCCCTACCGGAACCACTTTCGCGTCACGCTGCTGCCAGACGCCGAACAGATGGCCGACGTCTGCGGACGAATCGAGGCATTGCTCGACGAATACGCGGTGCCGCCGTCGTGAGCCGGGGATCGCCTATCATGCAGCGAGCCGGCGAACCCGGTTCACGCCCCAACCCTACGGTCCTCACCATGCTCTCGAAGACACTCCGTGCCCGACCGGTCGGTTCGACTCGACCGCTTTCCGTCTGGCTGGCGGGCCGGAGCGACTGGCCGGGTTATGCCGCGATCGCGGAACGGGTGGCGGGCGAGGTGGCCGCTGGCGATCGCAGCCCCACGCTCGTGCTCCACGAACTCGAGCCCTGCATCACGATCGGCCGCGGTGGGTCACGGGCCGACGTCCGGCTCGACGACGACGAACTGCGATCACGACGGCTCTCGATTCGATTTACGGGCCGCGGCGGCGGCGCGGTGCTGCACGGCCCCGGGCAGATCTGCCTGTCGTTCTTCGCGCGGCTCGGTGATCTGGGGCTCGACGACGCGGATGCCGGCGGATACCTCGAACGGCTCGCGACGGCGATCGCAGCCACGATCCAGAGCCTGAAGTGTGGCCAGCGAAGGGTCACCGGCGGTCACGGTATTCGCGGACGGACGGGCCTTCTGGCGGCGATCGGAGTGGCGATCCGCCGGGGCTGCGTGGCCCACGGAGCGTTTCTCAACGTGTCGCCGGCGATCGATCTGCATCATCGGATCACGAGCCTGCGACTCACGCCGGCCGGCGGCGGACACGAATCGCTCTCAATGAGCTCCATCGAGGCCGACGTGCAGCGCCGGGTTCGGCTTCAGGATGCCCGAACTTCGCTCGTGCAACAGGTCGCGGATGCCTTCCGGTTCGACCAACCCTTGATCAACGCCGGCTTCCCGGTGAGTCCCCTCGCCCTCGGCTCTGTCCGTCCGGAGTGTGTCAGCCATGTCGGATAGTTTCGCGCTCCCTGGCCTGCCCATCGTGACCCTCGCGGAGCCGCCCGCACCACCGCCGGTTCGCCGGCTGCCCCCCTGGCTGCGGCAGAACCTGGCTCCCGGCGGCGGCCACGGTGAAACGGCCACCCTGATCGCGGAACTCGGCCTCGAGACCGTCTGCTCGTCGGCCAAGTGCCCCAACCGGCTCGAGTGCTGGTCGCAGCGGACTGCCACGTTCATGATCCTGGGCAACGTCTGCACCAGGCCCTGCGGCTTCTGTAGCGTGCCCCGCGGCAAGACCGAGGAACTCGAGGCCGACGAGCCCCAACGGGTGGCCGAGGCGGCCAGGCGACTCGGGCTGAAGCACGTCGTGATCACGAGCGTCACCCGCGATGACCTTGCCGACGGCGGGGCCGAGCACTTCCGCCAGACCGTGGCCGCCGTGCGGGCGGCGACTGGTGCCACGATCGAGGTACTCGTGCCGGATTTCATCGGCAAGGAGGGAGCCCTCGAGCGGCTCCTTGAAGCCCGCCCCGAGGTCTTCAACCACAACACCGAAACCGTGCCTCGGCTCTATCGGGAGGTCCGCGGCCGCAAAAGCGTCTATGCCTGGACGCTCGAACTCCTGGCCAGAGCCAAGCGGCTCATGCCCGAGATCAAGACCAAGAGCGGCCTGATGCTCGGCCTGGGCGAGACCCGCGAGGAACTGCTCGAGGTCTTCGCCGATCTCATCGACCACGGCGTCGACTACCTCACGCTCGGCCAATACCTCCAGCCGACGCTCGAATCATTACCGGTCGACCGCTACGTGCCCCCGGAGGAGTTCGACGAACTCGGGGCGATCGCTCGCTCCCTCGGCTTCCGCAAGGTGGCCAGCGGCCCGCTCGTGCGTTCGAGTTACCACGCCCGTGACATGGCCGATGACGGAATCACCATTCCGGCACACCCTGGAGATCGGCCGGCAGCGTCCTGAGGTCGCCGACGGCGTCTGCCGCAGCGACAGCCATGAGCCGCTCGACCACCTCCGGCTGCTCGGCGGCAAGGTCGTGCTGTTCGAAGGGGTCGGCTGCGAGATCGTAGAGTTCGGTGGAGCCCTTGTTCCGCATGATCAGTTTCCAGTCGCCGGCATCGGTGCTCTCGTACACGGAACGGCCGCTCGTGTGCACGATGCACAGCGGTGTGGGTCGGGCCGCGGCGCCCGTGCCGGCGATCGCCGCCCAGCGGTCGATGCCATCCCAGCCGAGGTCCAGCTCCGGCTGCACACCGACGAGCCCCGCCAGCGTCGGAAACCAGTCGGCCGCGTGGACCACCGCCGGGCACTTCCGGGACCTGAGCACGCCCGGCCAGTTGGCGAAGGCACAGACCCGCACGCCCCCTTCCCAGAGCGTGTTCTTCTGGCCCCGCAGCGGGTCGTTCTCGCTGTTCAAAGGGGAATCAGGCACGTCGCCGACGTAGGCATTCTTGAGCGACTCGATCCCGCCATTGTCGCTCGTGAACACGACGAGCGTGTCGTGGCGCTGGCCCGTCTCGTCGAGGGCCGTGATGAACTCGCCGATCTTGGCGTCGAGCTGCGAGACCATTGCCGCCATCCGCAATCGGGAGTCGTGCTTCGCGGAATCGGCGTCGAACCGAACACCGTCGTAGAGCTGCTTGAACGCCTCGGGTGCGTCGACCGGAGTGTGGACGGCGTGGAAGGCCACGTAGAGAAACCATGGCTGCCGACCGCCGTTCGCGTCTCGCAACGCCGCTCCTTCCCGGATCCGTCGCATGGCCTCGGCCGCCACGAGCTCGGTGGCGTTGCCGTCTTCGTCGAGCCGCTCGCCGTCGCGATGCCATGTGTCTTCGTAGGGACCATGGCGGTACTTGTGGGTCCACGGGTCGGCCGCGCCGGTGAGCGTGCCGTAGGAATGGTCGAAGCCGTAGCGATTCGGGCCCCATTCGAGTCGCGAGCCGAGGTGCCACTTGCCCGTCTGGAACGTGGCATAGCCGGCACTCTTGAGCGCCGAGGCGAGGGTGGCCGTGCCCGGCGGCAACGCGCGGCGGTTGCTGGGAGCGATTGCATGGGGCCCGAACCGGCCGGGGTAGCGGCCGGTGAGCAGGGCCGCCCGCGTCGGCGTGCAGACCGGCTGCACGTAGTGGCGATCGAGTTCCACCCCCTCGGCCACGAGCCTGTCCAGATGCGGCGTCTTGCCGAAGCCGCCGTGCCAGCCGACGTCGCTCCAGCCCAGGTCATCGGCCACGATCAAGAGAATGTTGGGCCGCGGCTGGGCGGGGTCGTCCGCCGCACGAATACCACCCACGGCAGCCAGCACCATGATCGCGGCTCCGACCACCTTGAAGGAACGCAGGCTCATGGCGCCTCTCCCTCCTCGAGGCCATGCTCGAGCAGCTTTTTCCGAAGCGTGTTGCGGTTGATGCCCAGCCGGGCGGCCGCTTTGAGCTGCACGCCTCCGCAGGCTCCGAGCATCTGGGCGATCAGTTCCCGTTCGACGCGGCTGACGACCCGGTCGAACAGGTTCTCGTCGTCGGCTGGCGCCGTGGCCAGCCCCTGCTCGACCAGTTCGCGTGCCAGGCTGTCGAGATCACCACCACGGCCTGGGAGCGAGGTCTCCGTCCTGCCACCCCGGACCGCTGCCGGCAGGAGGTCGAGCGTGATCTCGTCGCCCGGCGCCATCACCACGCACCGCTCGACCACGTTCTGCAATTCGCGAACGTTGCCCGGCCAGTGATACCGCACGATCGCCTCGAGCGCCTCGGCCTGGAGGTGCACGACGTAGCGATCGTTCTGCTCGTTGTAGAGCTCGAGAAAGTGGCTCACGAGCAGCGGGATGTCCTCTCGTCGGGCCCGCAGCGGAGGGAGCACGATCGGCACGACGTTGAGCCGATAGTAGAGGTCTTCGCGGAAGGACTCCTTCGCCACCTCGTCGAGCAGATCCCGGTTGCTCGCCGCGATCACCCGCGTGTCGACCCGGATCGTCTCGGTGTCGCCCACCCGTTCGAACTCCCGCTCCTGGAGCACCCGGAGCAGCTTCACCTGAAGATGCAGCGTCGTCGAGTTGATCTCGTCGAGAAAAATGGTGCCGGTGTGGGCCGCCTCGAACCGACCGGCCCGGTTCGACACCGCGCCGGTGAAGGCTCCGCGAACATGGCCGAAGAGTTCGCTCTCGAGCAGGCTCTCCGACAGGGCTCCGCAATTGACGCGGACGAACGGCCCACTGCCGCGGGGCGAGAGGGCGTGGATCGCCTTGGCGATCAGTTCCTTGCCCGTTCCGGTCTCTCCCAGGAGCAGCACGGAGGCATTCGATGCAGCCACCTTGCGGGTGGTGGCATAGACCTCGAGCATCGCGGGGCTGCCACCGATCAGCCCGGCGATCGGGCCGGTCCGGTGCGGATCAGCGTCGTGACTCGAGGGGCGGAGCATCGAAGGGAGCGTCGGGATTCCTGCGGGCCGCCTCGATCACGTTCAGCACATCGCCGGCGGCACCGCGGACCGTGTCGTCGGTGGCCGAATTGTACCTCGCGTAGGCGTCGAGCAACTGCCGGCTCGTCATCAGCAGGCCGTAGCGATCGACGCTCTCCCGAAAGGCGGTTCCCGCCGCCCGGCGAACTTCCGGGGGAAGGTCGTCCCGCACCGCCTCCTGCTCCAGTGCCTCCTGGGCCACGGGACTTCCCAGAGCGGCCAGGAGCGAGACCGCTGGCGGATGAAGTTCCGTCCGGACGAGCGCCCGCCGGGCCGAGTCGGCCGCCGCGGCGACATCCCAGCCCCGGCGGCCGAGTGCCGCGAGGAGTCCAAGCGCCTCACCGGCCCGGGCCAGGCGGGCCGAGGCCGCGACAGCCCGACGGCCGGGATCGACCGCGGCCGGCCCCGCCGCCTGGGCGACCACATCGGGGAAGCGAGGGCCCGTCTCGCCGCCGACGCCATCGACGACGGGGCGGAACATGCTGTCGAGCCGGTCGGAGATCGCTACCCCTTCCAGATCGCGACAGGCGAGGAACAGCCGCGTCAGATGGCGGCTGCCGCCGTGGTCGTCGAGCGGATCGACGAGCACGATGATCGCGGGCATGTCGCCCACCGGCTGCTGCTGCAGAAACTGAACGGTCTCGATGACCGTCGGCGCGAGGATTCGCGACCCCAACAGCACGACGACGGTGTCGGCCGACTCGCGGGCCGCGAACACCGCCTGGCGACCGCTCGACACGACCACCGGGTCGTAGCCGAAGCTGGTGACCTTGGCGGCCAGTTCCTGCCCGACCGCGCTGAAGGGATGGGCGACGACCGCCCGATCCCGCCCGGTGCTGGTCGCCGCATGAACGAGCACCTCGAGCACGCGACTGCTGCCACGATAGGGCGGCTCACCGGCCGCGAGCGCGAGGGCGCGGGCGGCGGCGAACTGGAGGGCAGCGTCGGGCACAGCCAGCGCCCGCACGAGCGAATCCCGCACGCTCGGCGGGAGCGTGCCGAGGCCTCCGGCCGGCGCGGTCACCGGCTCGTCGCTTGCCGCAAGCGCCCGAGCTGTCGCGGTGGCCGCCAGCCATGTCCCGCGAACGATCGCCTGGTCGAGCAGCCGGCCGGCGGTCTCGACCTGGAACCCGGTCGGCCCTGCCAGTGGCTCCATCCAGACGCCGCCGGGCATGCGGTCGAGTTCGGCCGCGGTCGTGCCGCCCGTCACGAGGGCTGTTTCGAGTCTCGTGAGCAGAAGCAGATCGACCACCGCTTCCTCGCGAGCATCGAGCGCTTGGATCGCTCGGGCCAAGGAGACCGCCTCGCGGGCCCGGGCGGCGCGAGGAGTCAGGTCGGCCGAGTCGAACCGGCGGGCTTCCGGATTCCAGAGCAGCCGGCCGACGAGGCCTTCGACATGGCCGCCGAAGGCCGCCGCGGCCTTGCCTGGATCGGTGAAGGGTTCGAGCCTCAAGCAATCGACGGGCGGCAGCCCCTCGGGGGTCATGAGCCGATCCAGGCGGGCAAACAACCGATTCACGGCCGCCTCCGGTCCTGCGACGGGTGGTTCTTCGCTCCCGCGGGCGGCTGCCCGCCGGGTCAGCACCTGCCAGGCGGCCGCCTTTGCCGCGGGCGGCGTGTCGGCAACCAGGGCCGGCGCCAGAAGAAAGTCCTCGATATCGGTGGCACCGCTGACGTCGAGCGCCTCGATCACGCTGGCCCAATCGGCCGGGTCACCGAAGGCAAGCCAGTCGAGCAGCGGCTGCCGGGCATCGTTCCCCAGTCGCGCGACGATTTCCCGAGCGAGCCAGCGCTGCCGTGCGGCCGGCTGCGCCAGCCCCTCCTGCTCGGCGAGGAGCGGCACGAGCACCGGCAGGGCATCGACTCCCGCGGCGAGCAACCGCTCCGCGGCCCGCTGGCGAAGTGCCCGGTCGTCGCTGGCCAGTTCCGCCGCGGTGGCGGCCAAGCGGGTCGGGTCCCGCCGTCGCAGCCGACCGGTCTCGAGGATCGTTCGCACAAGCCGGCCTGCCGCAGGCTCGTACTTGTCCATCGTGGCGGCCAGCCGGACGAGCGCCGGATGGTCGATTGCATCGGCGAGGTCGGCAAACAGGTCCGGACCTTGGTCTCCCGCCTGGTCGGCGAGCTGGGCGAGCCGGCCGAGATACCGCTGGGCTGCACCCCAGGCCTCGACGTCGGCGGCCCGGATTGCAGCCTCGAGGAGCCCAGTGGGCGTCTCGCCTCCCGGCAGCCCGAGCGAGGAATCGAGCGACTCGATCACCGCCCGCTGCAGGGAATCGAGCGGCGGCTCGGCCGGTGTGGCGGCCCACGCCATGGTCGCGGCGAGGCCTGCGACGCCGGCTATCCAGAGCGTGTCCGTGATACCGCGGCTGTTGCCTGCCGAGCGCATCGCCAAATTCCGTGCCGAGGTGCCGTCGCCATCAGGCGGTGGCGACACCCAGTCGGCGCCGCCAGACTGCAATCTGGTCGGCCACGGCGGCCGGAGCGGTCGAGCCGAAGCTCTGCATCCGTTCAACTGCCCGGGAAGGCCCCAGGGCCCCACGCAGGGTGGCATTCCAGCCGGCATAATCCTGGGAGATTTCCTGATCGGCAAGGTCCGCCAGGGCCACTCCCCGCGTCATCGCCCGACGCACGAGCTTGCCCACGATCTCGTGGGCCGTCCGTTGGGGCACGCCCTGGCCGATCAGACCTTCCATCAGGCTCGTGGCATCGAGGTGACCGCCGACGATCGTGGCAGCCAGCCGCTCCCGGTCGAATCGCGTGCCCGCCACGAGTGGGGCCGCCACGCCGAGGACCGCCTCGAGCGTATCGATCGAGTCGAAGATCTGCTCCTTGTCTTCCTGGAGATCACGGTTGTAGGCCGTGGGCAGGCCCTTCAAGAGCACGAGCAGCGCCTGGAGGTTACCGATCATCCGGGCCGACTTGCCGCGGACGAGTTCCAGCACGTCGGGATTGATCTTCTGAGGCATGATCGAGCTGCCGGTGCAGAAGCCCTCGGGCAGTTGCAGAAACCCGAACTCGTGCGTGCTGTAGATGATCCACTCCTCGGCCCACTGCGAGAGGTGCACGCCAGTCAGGGCTGCCACGAAGGCCAGCTCGCAGGCGAAGTCGCGGTCGCTCGCGGCATCGAGACTATTGGGGGCGACCGCGTCGAAGCCGAGCGACTCCCGCACATGGTCCCGATCGATCGGCAGGCTCGTGCCCGCCAACGCTCCCGAACCGAGCGGCAGCACGTTCGTTCGGCGGCGGCAGTCGGCCAGCCGGTCGCGGTCCCGCTGGAGCTTCTCGCACCAGGCGAGCAACTGATGGGCGGCGAGCACCGGCTGGGCGCGCCGCAGGTGGGTGTAGCCGGGGATCACGAGATCCTGCTCCCGTTCGGCGAAGCCGAGGAACGACCGCTGGAGCTCGGCCAGGCCCGCATCCAGCCGGTCGATCGCCCGCCGGCAATGGAGCCTCAGGTCGGTCGCCACCTGGTCGTTGCGACTGCGGGCCGTATGCAGCTTGCGGCCCGTGTCGCCGAGCCGGGCGGTGAGGGCCGATTCGATGTGAAGATGGATGTCTTCCTTGGCCGCCGTGAACTCGAACCGGCCGGCGCGGATCTCGGCACGGATCTCCTCGAGCACCTGGGCGACCTGGTCGGCCTCCTGCACCGTCATCAGGCCGCAGGTGGCGAGCATCCGGGCATGGGCGATCGAGCCGTCGATATCGTCGTCGGCCAGCCGGCGATCGAACGACACGCTCTCGGAGAAGGCCTCGACGCGAGCATCGGTCGGTTCACGAAACACGCCTCCCCAGGCTTTCGGCTGGCCAGCGGCATCGGACATGGTCGGTTCCTCGGGCAAGGCGGTAAGCGGAGGCAAACCCGCGGGGCCAAAGACTACTTCGAATCGCAGCCCCGCGGAATCCACCTGCAGGGCCTCCGGTACACTCGCGGAATGAGCAGAGCGACCGACCAGCCCGAGGCCGACGACCTGCTCGGCCCCTCCGGACGGCTGGCCGCGCGGCTCACCGGCTGGGAGTCGCGGCCACAGCAACTCGAGATGGCACGGCTCGTTGGCGAGGCGATCCGGCTGCGGCGGCACGCGGTTGTCGAGGCGGGCACCGGCACGGGCAAGAGCCTCGCCTACCTCGTGCCGGCGATTCTTGCTGCCACGGCTGACCAAGCGGTGCTTCCGGCGGCCGGCGGCGATTCCCGGGGGAACGAGCCCGACTGGGATGACGAGGCCGCGGACGGGCCGCCGCCCGTGGCCCCGCGGCCTGGCCGCGTGATCGTCTCCACCCACACGATCGCACTGCAGGAGCAGCTGATCGCAAAAGACATTCCGCTCGTCGCCTCGGTGATGCCGCGGGAATTCTCGGCCGTGCTCGTGAAAGGCCGAGGCAACTACGTCAGCCTGCGCCGGCTGCAGCAGGCGATCGAACGCTCTGGCAGTCTGTTCGACGGCGAGGGAGAGCGGGCCGAACTGCTCGAGATCGGCGGCTGGGCCAGGCACACGGCCGACGGCACGCTCTCCGACCTTCCGGCCCTGCCGAGCGACCATGTCTGGGATGAGGTGAAGAGCGATTCGGGCAACTGCATGGGCCGGGCCTGCCCCACCCACCGCGACTGCTTCTACTACGCCGCCCGCCGGCGGATGCAACATGCCCAGGTGCTCGTGGTGAACCACGCCCTCTACTTCGCCGACCTGGCGATGCGGCGGGCCGGGGCGAGCCTCTTGCCCGCCCATGACATCGTGATCTTCGACGAGGCCCACACGCTCGAAGCGGTAGCCAGCGAGCACCTCGGCGTGGGCGTGTCGAGCGGGGGCATCGAACGGGTGCTGTCGCGGCTAGCCAGCGAACGCACCGGACGAGGCCTGCTCGCCCACTATTCGCTGCTTGATCTCGAGCCAGATGTCCGTCGCTGCCGCCGGGCGGCCGAGGGCTTCTTCGCGGCGGTGCGGGAGGCCTGTGGCGCTTCCGGCGATTCCCCCTGGCGGATCCGCGGCCCTGGGATCGTGCCCGACACGCTCGGTGACTGCCTCGACGGCCTGGCCCGGAAGCTCCGCACCGCTGCCGACGGCCTCGCCACCGCCGCCGATCGCCACGATCTCGTCTCGCTCGCCGACCGGCTTCAGCTGCACGCCGCGGCGGTGGCCACCTGGCTCGGGCAGAAGGTGGCCGGCTGCGTCTGGTGGGTGGAGAGCCACCGCGGCCGCCGGGGCCGGGAGCGGATCACGCTCTCGAGCGCCCCGATCGACGTCGGGCAGGTGCTCCGCCGGGAGCTCTTCGACCGAGTGGGAACCGTCGTGCTCGCGAGCGCCACCCTCGCCGTGCAGACGGGCTCACGGCCGCAGGACCAGGACTTCGAGAGCGAAGACCGGCCGCCGCTGGCCGACTTCGGGTTTGTCCGCGACCGGCTCGGCGTGCCGGACACGGCGCTGGCCGCGCGGCTCGGCAGCCCCTTCGACTATGGCTCGCAGGCCCGGCTGATTCTCGTGGACAGGCTGCCCGATCCGACCAGCCGGGATGCCTACGAGACCGCGGTGGTGCGGATGGTACGACGGTATGTGGCCCGCAGCGAGGGTCGGGCGATGGTGCTCTTCACGAGCCATCAGGCGCTGGCCCGGGCCTCGGCCGATCTGGCCGGCTGGTGCGTGCGGCGAAACTACCGGCTCGTGAGCCAGGCCGACGGTCTGCCCCGCTCGAAGATGCTCGAGGAGTTTCGGGCCGGGCCGGCGAGCGTGCTGTTGGGCACCGACGGCTTCTGGCAGGGCATCGACCTGCCGGGTGACCAACTCGTGACGGTGATCATCACCCGGCTGCCCTTCGCCGTGCCCGATCGGCCACTGGTGGCGGCCCGGGTGGAGGCGATCAACGCCGCGGGGGGCAACGCCTTCGTCGAATACCAGCTGCCTGAAGCCGTTCTCAAGCTCAAGCAGGGCTTCGGCCGCCTGATCCGGACGGCTGACGACCGGGGCACCGTCGTGATCCTCGATCCCCGAATGCTCACCAAGCCCTACGGCCGGGTATTTCTCCAGAGCCTGCCGCCGGCGACGGTCGAGATCGAGCCCTTCGCCGCGAACGACTGACGGAGAGCCCGGTCAACGGCCCTTGCGCAGGCGGCGCATGGCAGCGGCATTCCCGAGCGAATCGCCTCCCTGCGGTCGGGACTGCCCGTTGGTCCCATACGACGCGGAACCAGCCGCCGCGGCCCCCTCGTTTGAAACCGATTTTACAAGTGCAACAAATGCAACGCCTGTCCTTGGGATCGATTTTTGAAATATTTTTGTATGTGCAACAGCTTGTTCTTTTGTTGCGTTCCGGCAACCTCGCTGTTACGGTTCGAAGACACGGCTCGCCCCCGGAGGTTCGCTCCGGAGCCGGACGATTTCGAACGCCATCTCCCCGGGGATTCAGTGCGTCATGCCACTCCTTCGGCTTCGGAGCTGGATCTTCGCGGCGCTGCCGATCGTGCTTGCGAACGCTGCGGTCGCGGCCCGTGACAGGCCGGTCATCGACAGCTCCGACGGCCCCCGGCGGCTGCTGACCGACCAGGGGACGTTGCTGCGGGGCGTGAGTCTCTCCTGGGACGGCGGCGATCCTTTCGGCAGTCTCGCGCCCAATCTCCCGACGCAGGCTCAGCTCGATGCCTTGGCGTCCAACCACGGCCTCAACGCCGTTCACCTCTACCTGGAGGCGAACTCCTCGTTCAACAACCAGCCAGTCGGTTCCAACGCGGAACTCGCCGACCTTCTCGTCGAGCGGACCGCCAAGGCCGGGCTGTATCTGATCCTGACGATCGGGAACAACTCAGAGAATGGCCAGATTCACGACCTGGGTTTCGCGACGGACTTCTGGCGGCTCTACGGGGATCGTTACAAGGATCGGCCGCATGTGATCTACGAGGCCCACAACGAGCCGGCCCGGTTCACGCCAAACCAGTGGACGACCGCCGACTGGAACAACCAGTTGGTGCTCTACAACTCGATCCGCCGAGTCGCGCCCGACACGCTCGTACTGCTCGGATCGTTCATGGGCTTCGCCGGCGATCCGCGTTACGGCGCGGACTACCTCGCGGCGGGCGGTGTCGACTGGACAAACGCTGCCTTCGCCCACCACGGCTACGAGAGTAAGGCGGGGATCGAGAATGCGTTGACGCTGCTGGCAAGCAGCCCCAACTACCCGGCCCAACTCTCAACGGAGTTCTGGCCAGGCGACACGAACGGCCAGGGCTACAACGCCATGTACGAAAGCCACTTCAACGGCTGGATGCAGTTCCAGTGGCTCGGCGGAGACGACCACGACCTGCACGACTTTCGGTCCCGAATCGATGCCACGGGCACCGTCTGGACGCCCGACTCGGCCGACGCGGTCTGGCCGGCACGAGGCGCGCCGGAGGTTCCGGCAAGTGGATCGCTGGGAGGGCTCTTCAGCCGGGGTGCCGGGGCCTATCTCACGGCAGCGTCCGCTGCCGGAGGCGAGGTCTCTTCCGCGGCCGCCAGCCTGACGGAAGCCGACTGGAGGGTCACTCGGATCGACGATCGTCACGTGGCGCTGCAATCGGCTCAGGGCTTGTATCTGTCGGCCTCGAGCCCGCAACAGGCCCTCCGGGCCACGGCCGCCTCGATTGGCGTTCACGAGACCTTCGAGTGGATTCGGCTGCCCAATGGTGAGGTGGTGCTGCGGACGATAGGCGGAGGCGGACACCTGCTCGCGGTCGATCCGGCGACCGGCCGGATCTTCGCCGATGCAGACAACGCCCGGCATCCTCGCACCTGGTTCTCTCTGGTCGGTGACCGTCAACTCGGACCACGGGAATTGGTCGGCGATCCCTTCCACGGCGTGCCTCATCGGACGACCGAGCGGATCGAGGCCGAGGATTTCGACTACGGCGGCCCAGGCGTGGCCTATGTCGACCTTGATGAAACCAACCAGGGTGGCCGCTACCGCACCCTCGATCGGGTCGACATCCAAGAAACCTCGGATGCGGGCGGGGGCTATAACGTTGGCTGGTTGATGCGGGGAGAATCACTTACCTATACCGTCGAGATTCCTGAGGCGGCGGAACAGCTCTTCATGGTCACGGCGCGGGTTGCGGCTCCAGGCAGCGGAGCCGCCGCTCAGCTGCTCGTGGCAAATACGTCGGATCGGGCGGACTTCACCATTCCCGACACGGGCGGCTGGCAGGTCTGGAATGACCTCTCGCGGCGGATGCGGCTGCCGGCCGGGACGCACACCCTCAGCTGGCGGGTCACAGGCCAAGCCGGGTTCAACTTCAATCACTTTCTGATCGGCCAACTTGGCGATATCGATCTCGACGGCGCGGTCGATGTCGATGACCTCGATGCGTTGATGGTCGCGGTGAGGACCGGATCGCAGGATGGGCGGCTCAATCTCGACGGGCTCAGAGGCAATGATCTGAACGATCTGGCCTACATGGTGAAGCAGCTCCTCAAGGCGATGCCCGGGGACGTGAATCTCGACAGACGGGTCGATCTGTTTGATCTCGTGGCGATCGATGCCGCCGAGAAGTACGGCTCCGTGCAGCCGGCGGTCTGGAGCGAAGGTGACTTCAACTACGACGGAATCTCCAACGTCTTCGATCTGATCGCGATCGATACCGGCGGAGCGTATGGAACAGGCAACTACGTCCGAACCACGGCCCTGGCCGCTCAATCCGTCGGCGGACCGGCCATCGTTCCAGAGCCGATCCCCGTGGGGCCCAGCGGCGTCGTCGTCGCCACTGCTGCCTGGCGGCTTCAGCGGCGGAGACGGTCGAAAGTCTGGGCTCTTCTTCGCTCGCGGCCAAGCCAGACGCCTGGGTCCCTGGCGAGCACGGTCACCTGCTGAAACGCTTGACGCGGGCCCGGATTCGGTCGGCCCCGAGGGAGTTGGCGGCGGAAGCGAGGAGCGACTGCCCACCGCGGTCGACGCTGGATGCGGCGACCGTTGCAGCAGGGGAGTCCGCTACACTGCATCGGCAGAGTCTCCATCGGTGTTTGCCTCCTTAGAAAGCCCGCCATGTCTTTCGTCATTCGCGTCATTCTGCTCGTCGCGCTTGCCGCCACCGGCACCGCATCCCGAGCCATAGCCGCCCCGGCCGACCGCATCATCCGCGGTGGTCCGATCGTCACGGTGAACCCGGCTCAGCCCACTGTCTCCGCGGTGGCGATCGCCGCAGGGAAGATCATCGCGGTGGGTGCCGAAGACGACGTGATGAAGCTCGCGGGCCCCGGCACGGAGGTGACGGACCTCGGCGGCCGAACGCTCGTACCCGGCTTCGTCGATGGTCACAGCCATTTCTGGGCGCTCGTCGACGTGCAGACGCAGGCCCTCTGCGCCTCGCCCCCGGCCGGTCCGTGCCGCAGCGTGGCCGACGTGATCGCGGCCCTGAAGGCCGTGCAGGCGCGGCGAAAGCTCGGCCCGGGCACGTTCGTGATCGGCTTCGGCTACGACCCGGAACTCCTCGCCGAGCGGCGGCCGCCCACGAAGCAGGAACTCGACGCGGCATTCCCGGACAATCCCGTGATGATCGTGCACGTGTCGGGGCACGGGGCGATGCTCAACTCCAAGGCCCTGGCTACGTATGGCATCACCGCCGCCACGCCCACACCCAAGGGCGGCGTGATCGGCCGCGAGCCGGGTTCGAACGAACCCGACGGGCTACTCTTCGAGACGGCGTTTCTTCCGATCTTCTCCCAGGTGCCGGGTCCCAGCGCCGATGAATCGCTCGCGCTCTTGAGGAACGGTCAGGAGCTGTACCTGAAGAACGGCATCACCACGGCCCAGGAAGGGGCCACGATGAAGCACCAACTCGACCTGCTCAGGATCCTCGCCGACCGGGGTGACCTGAAGCTCGACGTCGTGGCGCTTCCGTTCATCACCGAGCTTGACGAGGTGTTCGGCGGCAAGCCTCCGACGAACGAGCCTGGGTATCGCAACCGGCTGCGGATCGGCGGCGTGAAGATGGTGGCCGACGGCTCGCCGCAGGGACGCACCGCCGCCTTCACCACGCCCTACCTCGTGAGCGGGCCGGCCGGGCAGAAGGAATGGCGGGGCGAGCTCTCCTTCCCCCAGGCCACGCTCAACGAGTGGGTGAAGAAGGTCTACGACGGCGGAGCGACGCTGTTCGTGCACTGCAACGGCGACGCGGCGATCGACGCACTCCTCGAGGCCCATCGATTCGCATCCGGCGACGATCCCGCGAAACCGCGGGGCACGGTCGGCGTGCACTCGCAGTTCATTCGCCGCGACCAACTCGAGAAATACGCCGCCTGGAAGATCACCCCCTCGTTCTTCACGCTCCACTGCTTCTATTTCGGCGACACCCACGTGGCCAACCGTGGGCGCCAGCAGGCCGACTTCATCAGCCCCATGAAATCGGCGCGGGCGCTGGGCATCCGGCCGGCGAACCACACCGATTTCAACGTCTCGCCCCTCGACCAGCTCTTCACGATCCACACGGCCGTCAACCGTCTATCCCGATCGGGAAAGACGATCGGGATAGACGAGCAGATCGGGCCGCTCGAGGCCCTCGAGGCGATCACGATCGACGGTGCGAGGATGTATGGCGAGGAGACGACGAAGGGGTCGATCGAGCCCGGCAAGCGGGCCGACCTCGTGATCCTGTCAGCCAACCCACTGACGGTGCCGCCGGCCACAATCGAGACGATCCGCGTGGAAGAGACGATCAAGGACGGCACGACCGTCTGGAAGCGGGTTCCGGAGGACGACCGTCGCTGAGTCTCCTCAACGATTGCCGCGCCCTCGACGTTTTGTCCTGACCGAGATCGCAACTTCCCAACCCGGTGCTTCAGGCCATCGACACCGCCGCCCTCTCCACCTGGCGAAGAGCCTTCGCCCTGGCCGGCCCGGCCCTGGGAGTACAGCTGCTCGGGCTCGTCGTGAACCTCACGGGCCGCTGGCTCGCTGGCAACGCCGAGACGGCCTCCGCCACCGACCAGCTCGCCCTCCAGGGAGCCCAGACCACCTGCTTCTACCTCTCCTGGATGATCGGGTCATTCGGCATCCTCGCCGGCGCGGGGGCGACGGCGCTCGTATCGCGGCTCGTGGGGGCCGGCGACTGGGCGGGAGCGAACCGGGCGATGCACCAGGCGATCCTGATAGCAGCGGCCGTGGCTTGCGCCGGGCTGCTCGTGGGTGCCTTCGGGATCGACTGGCTGCTCGGAATCCTGAACCTCGACGGCACGGCTGCCGGCTACGCCCGGCAGTTCCTCCGGGCGATGCTCCTACTCCTACCCTTCCAGCTGATCGCCACGCCCCTGGGTGCGGCGCTCGCCGGCGCCGGCGACACCCATACCGGCCTCAAGGTCGGCCTGGGCACGACGGCCTTGAACCTGCCGCTCTCATGGATCGCCTTCCGCGGCTACGGCGACTGGCCCGGGCTCGGCCTGGCGGGCATCGCCTGGGGCGGGGGCACGAGCGCCGCAATCGGCACGCTCGTGCTCGTGGCCCTGCTCGTCCGCGGCCGATCGGGGCTTCAGCTCGACCCGCGGCTGCTTCGGCCCGACCTCGCCCTCCTCGGGCGGCTCCTCCACATCAGCCTGCCGGCCGCGGCCGAGAGCCTGTCGATGGTGGCCGGGCAAATGGTGTTTCTCTCGGTCGTCAACCGGCTCGGCGATGCCGCCCGGGGAGCCCACGGAATCGCCCTGGGCTGGGAGTCGGTCGCTGAGATCTTCGGCATGGCCTTTGGCGTGGCGGCAAGCGTGCTCGTGGGGCAGTCGCTCGGGGCCGGTGAGCCCGCCGAGGCCCGCCGCAGCGGACTGGTCGCCTACGCCTGTGGCGGGCTCTTCATGACTCTCGGGGGCGCGGTGTTTTACAGCTTCGCCACGCCGCTCTTCGAGCTGTACTGCCCTAAGCCCGAGCAGGCGCCGGTGGTGGCGGCTGGGGTGCCCGTCCTCAGGCTTGTGGCATTCGCGATGCCTGCCCTGGCGGCCTGCCACATCTTCTCGAGCGGCCTCCGCGGCGCGGGCGACACCCGCTGGCCGCTCGTGTTCACCACCGGTGGCTTCTTCGCCGTGAGGCTGCCCCTGACCTTTGTCTTGTGCCAGCCCGAGGTGCGGCTGCCCTGGGGTCAGCTGATCCCCGGGCTCGACCTGGGGCTCTCCGGCTGCTGGATAGCCATGCAGGCCGACCTCTGGGTTCGTGGAGGGCTCTTCTTCTGGCGGTTTCTCGCCGGCCGCTGGCAGAAGACCCACGTTTGAGAACCGCGCCGCGGCGACCTATCGGGCGGTGCCACCGAGAATGTCGCGGAGCCGCATCGCGG